>CBDTVL010000235.1:0-5909 GCA_965363755.1 uncultured Sulfitobacter sp. | reverse complement strand
GCGGTCTTGAACGCCGTTTGTTTTTCCGGGCTGGCCTCAGTCTGATAATTGGCTTTCCACTCGTCCATCGTCATGCCGTAGTAATACGCGCGCGCCGCGTCTTTTGACATCTCAATGCCGCGTTCATTTGCCGCCTCCTGATACCAGCGTGAAAGGCAATTTCGACAAAACCCGGTGAGGTTCATCATGTCGATGTTCTGCACATCCGTGCGGTCCTGCATCAGGTGTTTTTGCAGACGGCGAAAGGCGGCGGCCTGCAGTTCGATTTCGGTTTGAGTGTCCATGTTTTCGGCTCCAGCTTGATGCTAATTCGGTGGCAGATGTTGGTTTGACCTTAAGTGACGACCGTCCGTCTCTGGTACAAACACTATAGGGAGCCCGTTGTGAACAGGCTCCCTCAGGGGGCAGAGCGGTAGTCAGGCGCTTCAATCACAACAGTTTTAGCGCAAGGTAGGGCACGAGACTGGTGATCAACGCCAACACTTTGTAGTTGGATAAGTACCCGAAATAGGCCCGATTGAGGTCTTTTTGTCGAGGCCGGTCAGGCGGTTGTGGATGCGCGCCACCGCGGGGCGAAAGGCCGTCAAAGCAACCATTGTAGCAATCAGGAACCCGAAGTTTAGGATGGTCATCCATCCGAAAAACATGGTCCAGGTTTCGAGTGTCATGGCAATCTCCTTTCAGGGATGTCCTGTTTTGTCATACTCAATATGTGGGGGTCGGGCGATTTGCGGGCAAGATATGGTGAGTGAAAAACGAACAGTCTGCGCCTATGACGCAGCGTTATTCGGGCAAATTGGACCATAATGCCGGTAGGTTACAATCCCGTCGTCGGGAGGACGTCGGTCAACACCCCTGCAAGTCTGGCAGCCCATGCTTTTTGGCCAGGCTCGTCTTTGATCAGGTCATTTCGCAATTCGATCAGAACGTTGGGTCGACCGTGGTTCAATGCGTGCCGTGCCACCGCATCACCGAGAAGATGGCCACCGTAGGGTTCATTTACGCCAACCGGGGCGCCGCCTTGCGCCGCAAGCGCCGCAATTAGCGGTTTTGCCAGTCGCTGGTCAGCGGCATGCAGGACGCCGACCTCCCAGGGCCGGGGCGGGCGGCCTTCAAGTTGGCGCGTGAAGCTGTGGATTGAGAGCAGAACCATACCGGGCCGTTCTGCAAGCGCGCCCAAAGTCGCGTGATAAGGTCGATAACACAGGTCCAGCCGTTTTTCTGTCTCAGCCGCGTCTGCGTTCCGGTTCCCCGGAATTATAGTGCCGTCATAGAGCTTCATCAAGAGTGTCGGATCGTCTTCCCCCCGATTGGGGTCAATCACAAGTCGGGAAAAGTTTGACAATATGGCGGGGCTATTGAGGCGCCGCGCCAGTTCCAGCGTCACCCCCGCCGCGCCGACGTCATAGGCAATGTGACGACTCATATCCGCCGCAGGCAACCCAAGGCAGCCGCCGTTGATTTGGGGAGGCACGGTGTTTGCAGCATGATCGCACGTGACCAGCCAGCGACCAGGTCGATCTGCGCCATGGATGAAAAAGGGAGTGTATGTCATAGTTGCGTCACTTATTTTGCCGCCTGTTTAGGCCAGTTGCTCACAGAAGGGAATTGCGCAATAACAGGCTTGACCGTTAGCGATAACATTATCTTTGAGGAAACAAATATGAGACGCCTGCGCAATGTGAAAATAGTGGCCACGCTTGGCCCGGCTTCGGACACTTATGACACGATCCGTGAGCTGCACGAAGCGGGCGCAGATGTGTTTCGTCTGAATATGTCACACGGCACGCAGGATGATATCGCCAAAAAACACGCTATCATCCGACAGATCGAACAGGATCTGGTCAGCCCGATTGCAATCCTCGCTGACTTACAGGGTCCAAAGCTGCGGGTTGGGCAATTTTCCAATGGCACAGAAGAGCTGGAAGACGGAGCGTCGTTCCGGCTTGATCTCGACTCGGCTGAAGGAGATTTGTCTCGTGTTTGTCTGCCGCATCCCGAGATTTTCCAGGCATTAAAGGCCGGGTCAAATTTGCTGGTCAATGACGGGAAGATCCGGTTACGAGTTGAAACATGTGGACCTGATTTTGCCAATTGCACAGTGGTGGCGGGCGGCACGATATCGAACAACAAAGGTGTTAACGTCCCTGATGTAATTTTACCGTTGGCGGCTTTGTCGGACAAAGACCGGGCCGATCTGGAATTTGCGTGCGAACTAGGCGTCGACTGGCTCGCGCTTTCGTTTGTTCAGCGACCCGAGGACGTTGAAGAGGGCCGCGCATTGGCCAAAGGCCGCGCCGCAATCATGTCCAAGATCGAAAAACCAGCGGCAGTGGAGCAGTTTGACTCCATTCTGGAAGCCAGTGACGGCATCATGGTGGCACGGGGTGATCTTGGCGTAGAATTACCAGTACAGAATGTACCACCAATTCAGAAACGTTTGATTCGCAAATGTCGCAGTGCCGCCAAACCGGTGATTGTTGCCACTCAGATGCTGGAAAGCATGATCGAAAGCCCAATGCCGACCCGTGCCGAAGTGTCAGACGTGGCAACGGCGATTTATGAAGGCGCTGACGCAGTGATGCTTTCGGCGGAATCCGCAGCGGGCAGCTATCCGGTGGAAGCGGTCACTACGATGAATAACGTCGCCGTCGAAGTGGAAGGCGATCCGACATATACCGAGATCATTGAAGCGTCGCGCAAGGCTGAGCGGGCCTCGGTCGCGGAGGGAATTGTCGCAGCGGCACGAGAGATTGCGGAAACGACCGATATCAAAGCGATCTGTTGTTTCACGCAGAGCGGGACCACCGCCCTGTTAACAGCCCGCGAACGGCCCCGGGTACCAATCATTGCAATGACTCACAAGCGCGATACCGCGCGTCGCCTGGCTCTGTCTTGGGGCACAAATTGTGTGATGACGGGCGAAATGGATCGCTTTAAGTCAGCCGTGGTGAGTGCCGCCAAGGCAGCGCGTGCCGGCGGGTTTGCTGACACTACAGACCACATCGTCATTACCGCTGGGGTGCCCTTTAATGTGCCCGGCAGCACCAATATTCTGCGCGTGGCTCCCTGTGATGAACGTTTGATTTTTAATACCGATCCAGAGTAACCTATGCCGGGGCTTAATGAAGGAAAAAGCTTTGGATCCAGATCTGGCTCTTGTCATTGGGTTGATTATTTGCGGGTTTTCGATTCCGTCTATGATGTCGGCGATAACAGATGGCCGCGCGCCACGTGCGTCTGCGCTGACTCTCCTGATTGCATTCAGTCTTTTGCTTTATGCCCTGAGTCAGAAACCAAGTGGTTACTCGCTGAGGGACGTTCCCGATGCGTTTGCGAATGTCGCCGGCCGGTATCTGCCCTAGCGCGCGACAAAAGCGGGCGTGATCTGTCCTTTCTCTCTTGCCCTGCTGGCAATTGCCGCCTATACGGCGCCTCTGTTCGCGCGTCCGGCCAAAGTGGCATGCCGAGTCGCGCGTTTACCGACCCAATAACTATAGGAGACGGAAATGCCCAAGTTGAAGACAAAGTCGAGCTGCAAAAAGCGGTTCAAAGTGACCGCGACGGGACGTGTTTTGTCCGCCCAAGCAGGCAAGCGCCACGGCATGATCAAACGCTCAAACAAATTCCTGCGCAATGCGCGCGGCACTACGACACTGTCGGCACCTGATGAGAAAATCATCAAGTCGATGATGCCGTACGCACGCTAAGGAGGGAACCATATGTCTCGTGTAACATCCGGCGTCGTAACCCACGCCCGTCACAAAAAAGTCATCAAAGCTGCCAAGGGCTACTACGGTCGCCGCAAGAACACCTTTAAAGTTGCAGCTCAGGCGGTCGATAAAGCCAACCAATACGCCACTCGCGACCGCAAAAATCGCAAGCGCAGCTTCCGCGCCTTGTGGATTCAGCGCATCAATGCCGCTGTGCGCAGCCACGACGAAGCGCTGACATACAGCCGCTTTATCAACGGTCTGTCGCTGGCAGGTATCGAAGTGGACCGCAAAGTGCTGGCCGATCTGGCTGTGCATGAGCCCGACGCTTTTGGTGCAATTGTTGGACAAGCACAGGCCGCGCTGAGCGCGTAAGCGACGGCCAGAAACGGACCAATGACGTGGGCCTGCGGGATTGATTCTCGCAGGTCTTTTTTTGTCCGAATCTCTCTGATCGCAATTCGCTGATCAGCGCTTCAGCGATGGATCGAAAGACAGATACGTCCGGCAATCCCAATGGCGTGAGCATCGGTATTTTTCCTGCCGTGTCATTCCAGAGATTGGCCGACTGCTGCAACCTTCCCACTAGTGTATTCAGACCTTTGTGGCTCGTGCGCGTTTCGCCACAAATCAACACCGGCAAATTGAGCAAGACCAAGCATATGACCCAGCTCCTGAAACAGCGGCAGGTCATTGTCTGATCTGATGTTGGAGCCATGAAACGCCATATCCGATGCCTCTTGCCGCCTATATGTAACAGGCTACTGGCCAGCACAGCCAAGAAATCAGAATGCCATCCGGGAAATGCAGGTCCAAAGCGTTGCTGGCCAAAGAGCGTTGCTGAAAGTGGTGTTCTGAGACCAGCGCAGTTGAGGTATTGCGTGCTCTGGGTTATTCGGACCCGGTCGGTTTTGCGCAATTCTTCAAAAGCATCACTGTAATGCCGGCCACAAAATTGAGGAAACAAGAATGCACATAAATAACAGTTTCCAAAATATCCGCCGTGGTTTTGAAATATTTACGGCTTGCCTGTTGATCTCCACAGTAATGTCGTGCGCGGTTGCGCCAGAACTAGTTGGAATAGACAATGCCGAGAAGCCGGCGAAATCTGTCGCTGAGGCCAGCAAGCAAAAGATTTTCATAATGACGACGCGTCAAGCGACCGAAGTCACCGGCGCATTTTATTCGGGCCAACGCGCACCCGAACTTGGACTAGCGTCAGTAGTTGTTTCGATTCCGCCAAACCACGTGTCCGGTAATCTTGAGCGGGCAAAAAGGTTGCCGCCCGATCCCGAAACAGAATTTGCGGTTATCGATCCCGCAATCTATCAGACTGACAACGGGTTTGTCAGATCCGTCAATACTGAACTGGCAAAACTCCCGTCCAGTGACCGCGATATCTTGCTCTTTGTACACGGGTACAACAACACCATCAGCGACTCGATACTTCGTCTGGCGCAGTTTGTTGAAGATACCAATTTTCAGGGAGTACCGGTGTTGTTTTCCTGGGCGTCCGCCGCGCAGCCGATAAAGTATGTTTACGATATGAACAGTGCTTTGGCAGCGCGCCCTCAGCTTGAGGAGGGCGCGCGTATTCTTACCAAAACAAAAGCCAAAGGAGCCAATGTCTTTGCCCACTCCATGGGGGCGATGCTGACGATGGAGGTGATCGTCGCGGCTGAATTGCAGGGAGGCTTCAACAAGACAGGCCGGGTGAAGAATGTCATGCTGGCAGCCCCGGATATTGATATAGATGTGTTCCGCTCACAGATGAGCCGGATCAAAAAACAGAAGCAGAATCTTTTCGTTTTGGTTTCGAAAGATGACAGTGCGCTCAGTTTCTCGCGCAGAATCTCGGGCGGAGTTAACCGGGTAGGATCAGCAGACGCCGAAGAACTGGCTGAATTCGGAGTAACCGTTATCGATCTCAGTGAGATCGACGATTCCGCTTCTGGCAGTCACAATAAATTTGCCGGATCGCCAGACGTGGTCAAGTTGATTGGCCAAGGATTGAATGATGCCAACCGTTTTGGACCCAGGTCACAGAACCAGCTCCAAGACCTGATATTGGGGCTACCCATTCAAATCGTCGTGAACTGATCAATTGATCGGCACATTCGGAGTGTGGTCAGAGTCGTAGAGCAACTGAATAGGCTATCGCTCTCCACAAAAAGCCAAAGAATGCGGGATGTTTGC
>CBDTVL010000234.1:0-5951 GCA_965363755.1 uncultured Sulfitobacter sp. | reverse complement strand
CGGCGAGCATTGAAGTGCAGGCACTGATGCCCGCGATCTTGCTGAGCAGCATATTTGCCCCGCTGATCGACAGGTTAGTGATCGAAGCCAACATCGCGATCCGGGAGCGTCGACATGGCTGAGCTGATTGTAATCCGTTGGTGGCGGCGCTTTCTGGCGCTCCCAAATGACAGCTTGAACAAAGCCTTGGCCGTCACCTTTCTTGTGACCCTAACTTGTTCGACCGTGGTGTCGATTGCGGCTGTTTCCCTGAAACCCATGCAAAAGGCCAATCAGGAGTCTGAGCGACAAGAACGCTTGGAACAGATGCTTAATGCGATGGCGGGCATGTCGGACCTCTTAAATGCGGATGCCATCGCCCAGCTCGAGGTGCGGATCGTCGATTTAAAAAGCGGCTTGTTTACGGACCAAATCGACCCGGAATCCTTTGACCAGCGCGCTGCCGCGCGAGACCCGAGCCGAAGCCTTGTGCTGCCGCGCAACGCTGATGTCGCCGGCATCCGGCAGCGCGCAAACTTTGCTCCGGTGTTCCTGCTGCGCGGCAACCAATCGCTCGATCTGTTGATCCTGCCGGTACGCGGAATCGGGTATCAGTCAATGCTATACGCCTTTTTGGCGCTGGAACCCGACGTAAACACGATTGCGGGTCTAACCTTTTACGAACAAAGCGAAACGCCGGGTCTTGGCGCGCGACTCACTGATCCGGATTGGAGTGCGCTCTGGCCAGGAAAATTACTCAGTGATGCCAGCGGAAAGCTCCGGATAACCGTGTTGCGTGGTGAGGCAAGTGGCCCGTACGAGGTGGACGGGATATCTGGTGCGACGCGCACCGGAAACGGGGTTGCGAACATGCTAAAGTTCTGGTTGGGAGATTACGGGTTTGGACCGTTCTTGGCCAACTTGAAGGCCGGGACAATCCCGCTATGACCCGCGCGCGTGCAACCCTTACCGACCCGCTTGTCGCCGCCAACCCGGTTACGCAACATGTTCTTGGTATTTGTTCTGCACTGGCTGTTACCACCTCGGTGGCGACTGCGCTGACGATGTCGGCAGCACTTACGCTGGTGCTAATACTCTCAAGCACCGCGATCAGTCTGATCCGAAACCATATTCCCAACAGCATCCGGCTTATCTTGCAGATCACGATTATCGCATCTTTGGTAATCGTGATGGACCTGCTTTTGCAAGCCTTTGCCTATGAAATGAGCAAGCGCTTGTCGGTCTTCGTGGCCCTGATTGTTACAAATTGTTTGGTGTTGGGCCGGGCCGAGGTCTTTGCCCGGCAAAATCCGGTCTGGCCCAGCGTGCTCGATGCCTTGGGCAACGGGCTCGGCTACAGCCTGATACTGTTGACGGTAGGCATAATTCGCGAACTTCTGGGGGCGGGAACCTTGTTTGGGTTAGTCGTGTTGCCGCTAGCACAAGAAGGCGGCTGGTTCGAACCGATGCGTGTGATTATGCTTGCTCCAAGCGCATTCTTCATAATGGGTTTGTTGGTTTGGGCGATCAAGAGTTGGCGGCCCGAGCAGACCGAAGAACCGGAATACCGCCTTGTCAGTCCCGCGAGGCAAAGCGGCCATGATTGATCACATCCTGATCTCCATGTTTGAAGAGAATCTTGCATTGTCCTACTTTTTGGGCATCTGCACATTTCTGGCTGTCTCGAGAAAATTTGAAACTGCACTGGGCCTCGGTATTGCGATGATCGTGGTTCAGACCATCACTGTTCCGGTCAATCACTTGATCTATCGCGGACTTCTAGTCGAAGGAGCCTGGACCTTCATCGGTCTGCCTGAAGTAGATCTCAGCTTTCTAAGGCTTCTTTGCTTTATTGGCGTGATCGCGGCCATGGTTCAGATTCTTGAGATGCTGCTGGATCGCTACATCCCGTTACTTCATCGAACGCTAGGTATCTATTTGCCGCTTCTAACGGTGAATTGCGCAATTCTTGGCGCAAGTCTTTTCATGGTTGAGCGCCAGTACAGCCTGAGCGAGAGTCTTTTTTACGGGATAGGCAGCGGCGCGGGATGGGCGCTTGCCATCGTAACGTTTGCAGCCATCCGCGAGCGGCTGAATTATAGCGATATTCCCGATGGGTTAAATGGGTTAGGCATTGCCTTTATCGTGACTGGCTTGATGTCGCTTGGCTTTTCGTCTTTTGCCCTTAGTGGCGCTCCATGAGTGATATGCTTGCAGGCATAACCCTTTTCACGCTGGTCATCATGGCGCTTGTCATGATCGTACTTGCAGCGCGCGCGCTCATAGTCAGACAAGTCCCGGTGAAGGTAATAATCAACAACGAGCTAACACTCTCCGCGCTAAGCGGGCAAAATCTTCTGACTGCCCTGAAGGATCACAATATACTGGTGCCGTCCGCTTGCGCAGGAACTGGGGCCTGCGGATTGTGTCGGGTCACGGTCACCTCGGGCGCAGGGGCGGCGCTGCCCACCGAACGGGCCAAACTTGACCACGCGGAGTTGCGCAAAAACGTTAGGTTGGCCTGTCAGGTCGTCCTTCGCGGTGACATCGAAGCTCGTCTGCCTTCGGAGTTACTGGGGATCGAAAACTGGGACTGTCGGGTCGCGTCCACCCGCGTGCTTTCGCCCTTCATCCGTGAGATCGTGCTCGCATTGCCGTCAGGCGCCAAGCCGGATCTGCGCGCTGGGTCATTTGTACAGGTGACCGCACCGCCACATGACATCCGTTTTGCTGATTTCGAGATTGACAATAGATACGAAGCGATCTGGTCGGGATCAACGGTCCGAGAACTGACTTCGCGCAGCCGGTCCGAAGTCTCGCGTGCCTATTCGATCGCCAACCGCCCCCAAGACCGCGGAGTTATTGTGCTCAACGTGCGACTAGCCCTGCCCCCGCCCGTTGCACCGGACGCGCCACCCGGTGTCGTATCCAGTTTTCTTTTCAGCCTCGGAAAGGGTGATCTGCTAAGGGTTGCGGGACCTTATGGCAGTTTTGGCGCCACAGACACCGGAGCCGAAATGGTCTTTATCGGGGGCGGTGTTGGGATGGCACCTTTGCGTTCGATTATTCACGACCAACTGGAACGTCTGGGCACCCAGCGTAAAGTTTCTTTCTGGTACGGTGCGCGCAGCAGGAACGAGCTTTATTACATGCCTGAATTCAACGCCCTGCAGAAGAAGTATGAAAACTTCGACTGGACGGTCGCGCTCTCCGAGCCTTGGCCCGATGACAAGTGGAATGGGGCCGTGGGCTTCGTCCATGACGTGGCTTTTCATCAGTATCTGAAAGACCATCAGGCTCCGGAGGAGTGCGAGTTTTATCTTTGTGGCCCACCACTGATGATTCGCGCGGTAATGGGTATGCTAGCGGGTATTGGTGCGGATTCAGACAAGATATTCAATGATGATTTTGGGAGCTAGCGCATGAAAGTATCGCGCAGGACTTTCTTGGCGATGACCGGTGCAGCTGCACTTTTCGCCACGCGACCTGATGAAGCCGTGTGGGCGCAGGTGATTGGCGGCCCGGCATTCGCAAGTTGGTGGAGGGCCAGCCTTCCGCCTAATAGCGATGTTGTGGCAATCGGTACCGAGATCAAAAAAGTTATCGATACGATGGACGCGACCATGTCGCCATACCGGTCTGACAGCGAGTTAAGTCTCCTAAATCACGCACCGGTCGAGCGTTGGCTTCAGGTTTCAACCCTCATGGACACGGTCGTCAGGGAGGGCCTTTTGGTTGCGCGCCTAACCGACGGTGCGTTCGATCCCACAGTTGGCCCGCTCGTCCACCGCTTTGGCTTCGGGCCAGTCCAAGGTTCGGCGAAAGCCGATTTCAGATCCCTGGAAACCGGACCGCAGGGGGTGCGCAAGAATGCGGACGCATCGACGCTTGACCTATGCGGTATTGCCAAGGGGTATGCGCTTGATTGCATGGCGAAAAAAGTCGCATCAATAGGAGTGCAATCTTTTCTTCTTGAAGCAGGTGGAGAAGTGTTTGCGCACGGCCATCATCCTAGTGGCCGATTTTGGAAAATCGCAATAGAAACGCCTGGCGCCGCGACCTCACGGATCGTCCAGTTGGAAGACGGGCAGGCGCTCGCAACATCGGGGCCTGCTATTCAAGGGGGCCTTGAGGCCGGGTTTGCGTTTAATCACATCGTTGACGCGCGAACCAAGCGACCGGTCGCAAATGCTGTTGTCTCGGTATCGGTGATCTCTAGCTCAGCGATGCGCGCAGATGCGCTGGCCACTGCGTTAGTCGTAATGGGCCCGGAACGCGGTCTCGAACTGGCGCGACGCTTGGATTTAGCGGTTCTGTTTCAATTGCGCGACGGCGCGGCACTTGTGCAAAGAATGTCGGGACGCTTCGCCCAGTCTGTAATCATATAGGAGAGTGGCAATGGCACAATTCGGTTTGGTTTTTGCTTTGGTGGCTCTGTCGATTGTCGGTCTCGCCCTTGGAGTATTGCTCGGTCAGGCACCATTACAGGGGGGCTGCGGTTCGGGCCGTTGTGTAAAACTGACAAAATGCACCGGTTGCCCGCACTCCACACAAAAAAAGGATACATGATGCGGAAAGTTCCGCCAATCCGCGATTGTATGGCGACCAGCTTGATCACGCTTTCGCCGGAAATCGATATTATCGGCGCCATGAGTATTCTGGTTGACGCAAAGATCTCGGGGGCTCCGGTGGTTGATGCATCCGGAAACCTCGTCGGAGTGCTGTCCAAGAAAGACTGCCTCCGGGCGGCGTTGAACGCGACGTATTATCAGGAATGGGGTGGTTCGGTCGCGACCTATATGAGCACTCCAGTAGAGACTCTGGACGCGGACATTGACCTACTGCAGGCTGCCGAGGCGTTTCTGAAAAGTGTTTATCGCCGCTTTCCCGTGCTGGAAAACGACAGGCTGGTAGGCCAGGTCAGCCGCTACGACATCCTGAAAAGCTTGAGCGCCCAGTGGAACTAACGATACTGGCGGTGAGTCACGACAGTGAAGTTGCGCGGCAAGGCCACCAAAAATAGACCTTTTTCTGGAAAAAGTTTCGACAAGCCGTATCTGTCAGTCTGGTGTTTATAACGTGATCAAAAAAATGCGAGTCAAATACACTTGGTCCCCGAATACTTTCTGGCGGTGGGATAGTCGGGTAATAACCAAAAGCGATATACATCCAACCATGACAGTACCGTCCGGCCTGTTGATTGACACGCGGGTCGTGGCCTTGATGGGCGAGAAGTGTTCGCGGGCGGCCACTTCAAGCAGTCTGGCCTGCGTATTTCCGAAGAAGAAGGATTGAACCTGCGTGCCGTTTCAAACCGACACCTGAGGGGTGCGCACCGATCGCTTTGACGATCCGAGCCCGGAGCGTTCTACTGGCCACGGCGCGTTCCCCAGAGCAAGTGCTGATTGCGGCTCAGGGCGAGCCGTCGAGTACGCACAAGACCCGGATCCCACCCGCTCCATAAAGTACGGGATTTGATCTGAAACAAGGCGGCAAGGCAAAAGTCGCGTAGGCTGGGTTCCATACCTATAAGGTAATCTAGTTGGAGACAGGATAATGTATAAGAATATTCTTGTTCCGGTGCTCTTTGATGAAGGACACGATACTCAGGCATCCTACTTGGTGGCTCGCGCACTAGCGGACGAAGGCGCGAAATTTACTGTCGTGCATGTGCTGGAAACAATTCCGAGCTACGTCACGTTCGAAATACCGAGCGACGTGCTTGCAAGGACGCGCCGCGAAGTCGAGACATCGCTGGTTCAATCGGCCAAAGCTTTGCCGGGCGCAGTACCGATGCTGATATCCGGTCATGCTGGAAGAGCCATCGTCGATTACGCTAGCAAAAATAACGTCGATTGTATTGTCATGGCATCGCACAAGCTAGGAATCGAAGACCTCTTCCTAGGCTCTACCGCTGCCAGAGTGGTTCGCCACGCTAAATGCTCAGTTCACGTTATCCGTTAGGCTCATCA
>CBDTVL010000233.1:0-6002 GCA_965363755.1 uncultured Sulfitobacter sp. | reverse complement strand
TGAAAATACTCGTGCGCAATAATTGCCTCGATCCGTTCGAAATTCCCGTCGGTCGAGGTTTCCGGGCTTGCCAGAACCGCCGAAGAATTGAACACGTTCAGACCCTTGTTCTCCATTGCCCCCATGTTGAAGTCATCCACCGCGACGATGTTGAACACCTCCAGATCATATTCACGTCCGTAGACCTTTTCGTCCCATTCCATTGAGCGCTTGAGGGCCACCATTCCGAAGCCGCATTTGGGCAGATCATCCGGTCTGACCCAGATGTTCAGTTCTACTGGTGTGCCGGACATGGTGGTAAAGCTGTCAGGGTGGTTTACCAGATCACCGGCAACAAGGGCAAAAAGATAGGCTGGCTTGGGCCACGGATCGTGCCATTCCGCCCAGCCATCGCCACTGCCGACCGGATTGCCATTGGATAATAATACCGGGTGAGGCCCGTTGATGCGCACAGTGAACACACTCATCACGTCCGGACGGTCAGGGTAGTAGGTAATTTTGCGAAAACCCTGAGCCTCGCACTGGGTGCAATACATTCCGCCAGATTGATAAAGCCCTTCCAGCGCAGTGTTTGCGGCAGGATCGATCTGTACTTCGCACTGCCATTCGAACGGGCCATCGGGGACGTCACAGGTCAGCCCCTGCGACGTCACATCCGGAGAGACAGGCACTCCATTAATGGCGGCCCGCAGCAGAGTCAGATTCTCGCCATGCAGGAAGAATGTAGTGTCCTTTGCATCAGGGTTGGGCCGAAAAGAGATGCGACTGGTGACCTTGGTCTGGTGTGACGATAGATCAAAACTGAGATGTACCGCATCCACCAGATATCCGAAGGGTGCATAATCGCTAAGATAAATAGTCTGAGGGGCAGCATCTTTCATGACGGACCTTTCGGAAATGATTTGAGCAGACGGTAGAAAGATTGCACAGCACCCGCAAGCGGGGTTTGTGGTGCGTGGCAGGCAAGAGCCGATGGTTCGGCGTCCAGCCTCAAAGTTGTGCGCCGGAACCAGCAGCGTTTTGGACAGTGTGCAGACGGGACAAGGGACGTGTGCGCGCCTGACGTATGGCGCGGTTAACCTGCATGATTTATACAGCCACTTATGCTCAAAACAGGAATATCAATGACCCGCCCTCGCCAAAATCGCCCAATTGTCGGCATTATCTCGAACCAGTACCTTATTAACGACCAATACCCGGCCCATGCGGGGGGCACGATGAATTCCGAAGCCGTGGCGGACGTGGCAGGGTGCCTGCCGATCCTGATCCCTGCAGACCCTCGATTTGTCTCGGTCGAGGAATTGTTGGAGATGTGCGACGGCTTCATGCTGACGGGCGGGCGGCCTAATGTTCACCCCGAGGAATATGGCGAAGCGGCAACTGAGGCGCATGGCGCCTTTGACCGCGCCCGTGATGCCATCGCTTTGCCTTTGGTGCGCGCATGTGTTGAGCGCGGTCAGCCGTTTCTGGGCGTCTGTCGCGGCTTTCAGGAGGTGAATGTTGCCATGGGGGGAACGCTTTACCCTGAAATCCGCGATCTGCCGGGCCGCATGAATCACCGCATGCCACCGGATGGCACGCTGGAAGAGAAATTCGAGCTGCGTCATTCGGTGCGCTTCACTGAAGGCGGACCGTTCCATCACGTAATGGGCGCAGCCGAGGTGATGACCAATACGTTGCATGGACAAGGGATCAAAACCCCGGGGGCCGGTGTTGTGGTAGATGGCCATGCGCCCGACGGCACACCAGAGGCGATCTATATCGAGGGCGCCAAAGGATTCACGCTGTCCGTGCAGTGGCACCCGGAATGGGATGCGTGCAACGATCCGGTGTCGCGCCCACTGTTCGAGGCGTTTGGCGCTGCGGTGCGCGATTGGGCGGTTGGGAAGACTGAACCAAACCTTCGGTTGGCTTGAGAGCGCTGTGAAGCGTCAGCGGTGTTTGACTTTTACGTCAAGATATTGATCCAGACCAAAACTGCCCAATATCTTTATTGAGCCCTTTTCGAACTCGTTTTTAGTCCGCTAGGTATTATCGTCTGCCAAATATATTCTCGTCGCCCTAAGCTAGCCTAGGGCCAAAAACCGAAATTTAATATGCAAGGAATTGAGCGATGGCAAAAGTTCTTGACCAGCGGATGGCTGCCAACATCGAAGGTGACTTTGTAGTTTTTCTCATCGGCATGCGGATCAACAAACCTTGGAAACCCCACAAATGGATACCAGCGTTTCTTGCCATGCCAAAAATGCTGAAAGAGCTGGACTCCATGCCGTCCGGTGAAACAGGGTTTCTGGGCCATAACGGCCTAGGCTTGGGAGTAATCGTGCAATACTGGCGCAGTTTTGACCATCTTGAAGCCTACGCACGATCCAAAGGAAATGCGCATTATCCAGCATGGATCGCCTTCAATAAGCGCATGAAAAATAGCCGGGCAGACGTTGGAATCTGGCACGAGACTTACTTGATAAAAGCCGGGCAATATGAGGCTGTGTATTCTGGAATGCCGTCTTGTGGATTGGGACGGGTTTCCGAGCTGGTGCCAGCCACTGGGAACCGAAATGAAGCCCGTGCGCGATTGACGGGTTGATAGCGCAACCGAGTTTGATTTGCCCGTTTTGACCGTCAAACCAAAGTTCTGCATTGTCACGCACAGCGGTCATTGCGAAATCAGCCACGGCGAAGCATCAAAAGTGCGTGGCGTACGGGGTGATATTGGTTGGCTGACCGCGCTGCTGGAGACCACAAAAGCCCCAATCCAGGTCAAAAGATCTCGGCGTTACACAGTCGCAAATCGAGGTCAAAGCGCGGTGCGCAGGTGCCACAATTCGGGGAACAGTTCTACGTCGAGCATCCGTTTGAGGTAACTTACGCCACCAGTTCCGCCGGTGCCGCGCTTGAACCCGATCACCCGCTCAACAGTTGTGACGTGATTGAACCGCCATCGTCGGAAATAATCCTCTAGATCAACCAGCTTTTCCGCCAGTTCATAAAGCTCCCAGTGGGTTTTGGGATCGCGATAGACTTGCGTCCATGCGTCGGCCACGGCTTGGTTCGGCTCGTGCGGGCGCGACTGGTCGCGGTTCAGCACAGCGACGGGCAGCGCCACAGTTGTGTTCAAAGCCGCCAGCGCCACATCGTAGACCGAGGGGCGTTCCAGTTCTGCTTGTAGAACAGCCGTCGCGGCAGGCCGGTGCGCATGCGGCCGCATCATCGCGGTGTTGCGATTGCCAAGAATGAATTCGATCTGACGGTACTGGTGCGACTGAAACCCCGACGACTGGCCAAGCGCCTCGCGAAAAGTTGTGTAGTCGCTGGGCGTCATCGTGCGCAGAACATCCCACGCGTTGTTGAGCTGTTCAAAAATGCGCGTCACGCGCGACAACATCTTGAACGCGGGGCGCAGGTCCGGGCCTTCAAGTGCTGTTCGAGCTGCTGTTAGTTCATGAACAGCCAGCCGCATCCATAGCTCAGAGGTCTGATGCTGAATGATAAAAAGCATCTCGTCATGGGCGTCCGAAAGAGGTTTCTGCGCGCCCAAAATGGCGTCCAGCCCCAGATAGTCCCCATAAGACATTCGTCCGTCAAAGGACATTTGTGCCCCTTCGTCTTTAGGGTCATAAGGGTCGGTCATCAGCTGATCTCCATCATATCCAGCGACATATGAAAGCGCTCAAAGACCTGCCCATTCAAGGGAAAATCTTCAACATAGTCTACCTGCCATCCATGTTTGGCAAAGAACCGGCGCGCGAGGCAGCTGGCATGTGCCGTAAGGATCTCCAGACTTTCAGCATTGGCCAGCTCAATCAGTGCCGCATATAACGCATCTGCCACGCCGGTGCCTTTGGCCTCGGGCATGACAAAGGCCATGTCCAGATAGCCATTTCGGGTCAGCGACATAAACCCTGAGATGCCATTCTTCGCCTCAGCAACCCAACACCACTGGTCCAGCAACTTGTTTGGCTGGGACAGGTCCGGTGTTTCGCTGGGGGCCCATGCGGCCCGCTGCGCTTGGGTGTAGAATTCAGCGGCACCTTCATGCACGGCCCGGTAATAAACCTTATGACAGTCAACCCTGTCACGTGCGACATATGGCCGGATGGCAGGGCTCACGTAACCGTGGCTCGGACCTTGTAGTCGTCCCGATCCCATAGATCGTTGTTTATGACATCAGCGATAATATTCGCCGCTGCGCGCACATCATCTTCGTCGATGAACAAAGGTGCAAAGCCAAAGCGCATGATGCCGGGTTCCCGGTAATCCCCAATTAAACCACGCGCGATCACCGCTTGCATTGCGGCGTAGCCTTCGGAAAAGCGGAACGATACCTGACTGCTCCGCTTTGCACTTTCTCGCGGACTCACCAAGTCGAGCATCGGACAGGCAGATTCCACTTCGGCGATGAACAATTCTGTGAGCTCAATGGATTTTTGGCGCACGTCGGTCATGTCGACCATGTCCCAAATGTCCATGGCGGTTTCCAACGCAGCCAATTGGATCACAGGCGGTGTGCCGATCCGAAGGCGCTCGGCCCCTGTCGTGGCGCGATATTCAAGATCAAACGCAAACGGGGATGTGTGCCCTTGCCAGCCGGAAAGGGCCGGTTCCATTGTGTTCGCATGTCTGGGTGCAACATAGATAAATGCAGGGGCACCGGGACCGCCGTTGAGATATTTATAGGTGCAGCCGACCGCAAAATCGGCATTGGCACCGGCAACATCAACCGGCACTGCTCCGGCGGTATGTGCCAAATCCCAAACGGTGATTGCGCCTGCAGCATGGGCCTTGCGTGTGAGCGCGGCCATGTCGTGCAGTCTACCGGTGCGATAATCTGCTTCCGTCAACATAAGAACCGCAACCTCGTTGGTAATGTTGGCCTCAACCTCATCGGGTGAAACAATGCGTAACTCATGCCCCTGACCAAGCGTTTTGATAAGGCCCTCTGCCATGTAAAGATCGGTGGGGAAGTTGCCATTGTCGGACAGAATGACACGGCGGTCCGGCCGCATCGCCAACGCAGCGGCGAGCGCCTGATACACTTTGATCGACAGGGTTTCCCCCATTACAACGTGACCCGCTTCGGCACCGATCAAGCGACCAACTCGATCCCCTACAGTCATGGGCTTGGCAAACCAGCCGGCGTTGTTCCACCCGGTGATCAGCATCTCGCCCCATTCGTCGCGCATCATCTGGTTCACACGCTCCGGCGCCGCCTTTGGCAGGGGCCCCAGAGAATTTCCGTCCAAATAGATCAGGCCTTCGGGCAAATAGAACATGGCTTTGGTTGCGGCAAAGTCAGTCATCAGGCGGCTCCCGTGGGTATTTTAAGCTTAAAGTATTTCTCACTTGCGGTCTATGCAAGCCTGGTCTCGCTGTCCAGCTTTGTTTGAGTACACGCGGAGTACCTTGGGCGACTGACCCAGCCTGTTTAGCGAGGCGGTGGTGCAGGTAAACCTTCCTGCGGTGAATAAAACGGACACTAATATTAGACTAGAAATCCAGAGTTCCGATTTGAAATTCCACCTTGAGAAAAGCAGATTTCGGTTTCAGGTTTCATTGGGAATCTGTCGATGCCTTCACTCGATTGATGGCAAAGAGTGTTGCGCCTGCAAGGATTGGAAACAGGATCATGAACGGCCACTTGTTGTTTTCGATCTCATGAAACGACCGGGTGTGATGGCGCGCCCTGTTTGCGATGATTATCCCAACCGTCATGCCGCTGATCAGAAATGAAAGATCCAATAAGATCGAAAGCCCGGTAGTGAGGAACACCAGAGCAAGAGCTTCGATCTGCAACGGCTCACCGCCGCTAATGCGTCCGGTGAGAAAGGCGGCAGGACAGCCAATCAGGACACCCAGCAGGACGGAGCCAAAGAGTTCGTAGGCCATTCCTGCCAGAACTGCAGTGTCTTTATGTCCGTTAAGGTGCTGCACAAATACGACGACCATGCTGAAGGTTATCAACCCCCAGACGTCGTCGATCGCGACGATGCCCCGCAGCGTTT
>CBDTVL010000232.1:0-6018 GCA_965363755.1 uncultured Sulfitobacter sp. | reverse complement strand
TTTGCAAATGAAGCGACATTCAGCCTACTTCGGCTGCAAGCGAAACGCAGAATGGCAGGATGTAAGATCTTGATAGATAATAAAAAAATTAACCTTATCAAGGCGTCACGATTGTCGGTTGCACCGATGATGGATTGGACGGATCGGCACTGCCGTTATCTGCACCGGCTTATGACGCGCCAGACGTTGCTTTATACTGAGATGATCACCGCGCCGGCGCTTGTGCGTGGCGGGGCGTTGCATTTGTTAGATCATGATGCTGCAGAACATCCGGTTGCGTTGCAATTGGGCGGTTCTGATCCGGCGGAACTCGCACAGGCTGCACGGTTGGGGGCGGCGGCGGGTTATGACGAAATCAATCTCAATATAGGATGCCCGTCAGATCGGGTTCAGTCTGGCTGCTTCGGTGCTGTGTTGATGGAACAACCCGCCGTAGTCGCGGAATGTGTCAAAGCCATGTGTGATGCGGTGGACGTTGAGGTGACTGTGAAATGCCGCATTGGCGTGGACGATCAGGACCCCGAGAACGTGCTGCCAGAATTTTTGTCTCGCGTCGGCGCGGCGGGGTGTGGACGATTTATCATCCATGCCCGTAAAGCGTGGCTGCAGGGGCTCAGCCCAAAGGAAAACCGTGATGTCCCGCCGCTGGATTATGATCTTGTGATGCGTATGAAAGGCTTGTTTTCCGGACTGCATTTGTCGGTCAATGGCGGCATCACCAGTCTCGATCAGGTTCAGGGCTTTCTCGACGCCGGTCTTGACGGAGTGATGATAGGACGGGCGGCTTATCATGATCCGTCGTCGGTCCTGTGTGATGCCGACAGGCGGATATTTGGCACTGGGTCAGACACGGATCCTGTGTCTGTTGTTTATGCGATGTTGCCGTATATCGAGGCGCATTTGAGCGCCGGGGGCCGTCTGAATCAGATCACCCGCCACATGCTGGGTCTGTTCTCTGGCCGACCCGGAGCTCGGGCATGGCGGCGCACCCTGTCTGAAGGCGCACATAAAAAGGGGGCAGGCCCCGACTTTGTCGAGGCTGCATTGGGTCGCATCATTGCGATGACCGCAGTTGAAGAAGCCATCTGAGCGTAAGGATGACTAAGATGCCCAATACGCGAGACCTCAGATTGTCGTGTCGGTTGCGCGTGTGAAAACTGCGTTTCGCAGAACCGGCTGGGCGCGGTTTAAGGTCGATCCGTTGGTTTTGGACTGGGTGGCGTGCGCGCTGCCAGCAGCGCGCCGTGCCGTGATTGATCCGGCATTGGCCCATTGGCACCAATGCGACGGCACCTGGTTCGTCGGGGTGGATGCGCTCGACAATGATGCGGAGGGACGGGTTGCAGGGTCACGACCCCTTGCCGGGCGCGCAGTTGAGTTCGCGCGGGCTGAGATCGGTATCCTGCCAACGCTGCACAAGGCACAGGTTTCAGTGATCTATCCCGGCTATCCCAAACCGCGTGACGGGGAAGGAGAGGTCGGGTTCCGCTATCGCCTGAACCGGGATGCGGCGCATGTCGATGGGATTTTGCTTGTCGGGGCAGACCGTCGGCGCATGGTGCGCGAACCGCATGCCTTTATTCTTGGCGTGCCGCTCAACGAGGTGCACGACAAGGCGGCGCCACTTGTGGTTTGGGCGGGCAGCCATGTGATCATGCGAGACGCCTTTGTCAAAGCGTTTGGCGGTTGCGATGCTGCTGATCTGAAGCAGGTCGATGTCACCAAGGCCTATCAGGCGGCACGCCGTGTCGTATTTGAGACGTGTCCGCGCATTGCGGTTGCGGCCAAACCGGGTGAAGCCGTGCTTTTGCATCGCATGACGTTACACGGGGTTGCACCTTGGCCTGATACGGTAAAAGCGGTGCCCGAAGGACGCATGATCGCATATTTTCGTCCGGAAATGCCCGATGGGGTGGCCGCATGGCTTGCATCCGACTACCTACCTGAAGGCGCAGATCCGGAGAGACAATTATGATAGAGTTATTGCCCACAGCCTCAACACATCAGCTTGAATTCCGCTTTGCCGGTAAGGTCACACAATCGGATTATGATGCGGTTCTGGTGCCTGCGATCAAAGAGGCACTGGGCGAGCATGATCGCATCCGGGTTCTCGCGATAATGGACGAAGACTTTACTGGATTTGACATGGGTGCAATGTGGGCCGACACGCAGATGGGTCTGTCGCATTGGCGTGGCTTTGATCGGGTTGCTGTTGTGACCGACAAGAATTGGATGACCGTTGGCGTGCGGGCGTTTGCGCCGCTGGCGCCGTGCCCGCTGAAAGCTTTTGATCTTAGTGAAACGGATGAAGCGCGCCGTTGGTTACGCCAGTCGCTTGGCACTGTGCATCTAAGAGAACTTGGCGGTGGCGCCGTTCAAGTTCAGTTGCTTGGCAAGCTCGACCCCGAAGCAATCGCGAATGCCAGTGAGTCACTATCCGCCCATATCCGTGAACACGGTGGCTTTCGGTTGCTTCTGGATTTGCGAGAGTTCGAGGGCTGGCAGGGCTTGTCAGCGCTTGGGGCACATTTGGGGCTGGTGCGCGACCATTCCGGCGACGCGCAGCGTATCGCAGTTGTTGGCAAAAAAGGCTGGCAGCATATGGCGCAGCGCGTGGCGGGGCAGGTGTTGCGTGCAGAAACCCAGTTTTTTGATGCCGATCGGTTTGACGCGGCAAAATCTTGGGTGCTGCAGGGCTGATCTAAAGCGCAGGCGGTTTTGCCATCCGGGCCGCGCGACCGCCACGTCGTTTGGTGATCTGCCCAGTGCGCGTGGGCAACTCAGCCATCACGGCGCTGCGTTCGTTATTGGTTAACTTTGACCACATCGCAATTTCGTCGAGTGAGCGCAGGCATCCGGTGCACAGACGCGCCTCGGGATGGATCACGCAAATCTTGATGCAAGGGGATTGCACTTCGTCGCGTTTCCAGACGTCATCGCTCATCATCAAGTTCCCTCAGGACCGCATATGGCGTAACCGGTCCAGCACACCTTGCAAGATATACCCCGCCGCCACATGATCAATAACCTCGGCGCGACGTTTTCGGGTTGTATCCGCCTCAAGCAAGGCTTTTTCTGCAGCAACCGTGCTGAGACGTTCATCCCAGAACCCGATAGGCAGATCACCCAGCCGGTCAAAGTTGCGGGCAAAGGCGCGGGTGGACTGGCACCTCGGGCCTTCGGATCCGTCCATATTGCGAGGCAGGCCAAGGATTAGGCCGCCAATCTTGCGATCAGCAATAATCTCTTGCAGGCGGGCAGCATCAATACCAAATTTCTTGCGCCGGACGGTCTCAAGCGGTGTCGCCACTGACAGATAGCTGTCGGTCACCGCCACGCCAATGGTTTTTTCCCCCAGATCAAGACCGATCAAGGCGCGGGCCGGCGGCAAGGCAGCGGCAAAGACTTCGATGTCATCATAAATCATGGGATCAGCAGTGCCTGCCGGGCACCATTGCGGATCAACGTGATGGCCGCTTCATCCCCAGCGAATATCTCCAGCGCCTCGGAGTAGATCGCAATGGCGCGCTCTTCTTGCCCCAGCACACCCAAAGCGGAGATCAGACGCGCCCAGTCAGTTGCCGGACCACCTTCGGTTGCCAGACGATCTGACAGCCCATTGACCATGCCTTCAATCATCGCCAGTCGGTCCTCTTCGCTCATCTCGGCGGCGGCTTGCACATCAGACGCATCTGGACCACGCTCTGGCGTGATGCGCGGCTCGGGCAATTGGTAGTTTGCACCGGCGCGCTGGGCTATTTCCATGATCTGCAGCCGGATCGGTTCAATCCACGGCGCATCCGGAGGCCCATCGCGCAACAGCCTCTCCCAGATCCGAAACGTCTGGTCTGGTCGGCCGGTTTGAGCGAACATAAGCCCGTAATAATAAAGCGCTGGGGCGTTTTGTTGATCCAGCTGCAACGCCTGTGCCAGTGCGTTTTCAGCTTCGGGTGAGACATAGCCGCCTGCAGCGAGGATCAGCATCTCACCATAATCCGTCAGATCCGAGGCGCGCGCATTACCGCCCTTGATGTTGATGACACGCTCCTGCGCCTTGTAGGCGGCAACGAAGTTTCCCAGCGTCGCCTCATTGCGCGCCAGTAATACGTGTCCTTTCAGATCATCGGGTCGCATCTTTATCGTCTCACGCAACTGTTCCACCAATGCTACGTGCTCCGGATTGAAGGGGCCGGGCGGTACGGCGGGCGGCAGGCTGGCTTCGGCGGCTGCCTGATCAGGGCGGGTTTCACGCGCTGTCTCAGCTTGGGCAATCCGGTCTTTCAGCGACAAGTCACCGTAAACCGGCGTACCAAATCTTTCGAATGCACCCAATTTTGAGTAGAGCAGGAACGATCCGCCGATCAACGCGATTCCAACCGCAGCCGCCATGATGTAACCGGGCAAGCCCGGCTGCGATACAACGCTGCCCGCATCGCCTTGCTGAGCGTCAGCGGCTAATATGCGTCGAGATATTTCGGTGCGAATACGTTCGGCATCCCCCTGAGCAATCACGCCCCGCGCCAGATCACGGTCCACTTCTTTCAATTGGTCGCGGTAAACCCGCAGATCATAGTCCGCAGCTGGCCCGGCAATACTGCGCGCGCGCAGCAATGCGAGCGCCAACATCGCTGTCACCCCAAACGCCATCAGAGCAGTAATGATCCAGAATGTCATGCGTTCTCCCGTTCCCGGTTTCATCTATAGCGGGGAGAGGCGTGAAAAAAGGGCAAAATTTCGTGATCACCGCAGGCGGGGCGCATGTCGCAACTGCAATGTATTGCGACGCAACGCGGCGGGGATAAACTGCACATCTGCGCCATTTACTTAACCACACCGGATGCATCGGATTCGAACCATGAAAAAATACTCTGTTTTTGCCGTCGCCCGCGAGGCCGTCCGCTATCACAGCGGCTGGGAACGGGCATGGCGTGCACCGGAGCCCAAGAAGAAATACGATGTGATCATCGTCGGTGCAGGCGGGCACGGGCTGGCCACGGCCTATTACCTTGGCAAGAACTTTGGCATCACCAATGTGGCGGTGATTGAAAAAGGCTGGCTGGGTGGCGGCAATACCGGACGCAACACAACCATCATCCGTTCGAACTATCTGCAGGACCCGTCGGCCGCGATTTACGAAAAGGCACGCTCGCTGTACGAGGACATGTCTCAGGACCTCAACTACAACGTCATGTTCAGCCCGCGCGGCGTGATTATGCTGGCCCAGACTCAGCACGAAATCCGCGGCTATCAACGCACCGCGCATGCCAATGCGCTGCAGGGCGTCACAACCGAATTCATCGGACCCGACAAGGTCAAGGAATTGGTGCCGATCATCAATCTCGACGGGCCGCGTTATCCGGTGCTGGGCGGCCTCTGGCAGGCCCGCGGCGGCACGGCGCGCCACGATGCGGTGGCCTGGGGGTATGCGCGCGCCTGTTCTGACATGGGAATGGACATCCTGCAGAAATGCGAAGTCACTGCCGTACGCCGCGCCGGTGGCAAAGTCGTGGGTGTGACCACATCAAAAGGCGACATTGACTGCGACAAGCTGGGCATCGTGGTTGCAGGCCATTCCGGGCACGTCGCGGATATGGCAGGTTTCCGACTGCCGATTGAATCCGTTGCGCTGCAGGCGCTGGTCAGCGAGCCGATCAAACCTTGCATGGACGTCGTTGTCATGGCCAACACCGTGCACGGCTATATGTCCCAGTCCGACAAGGGAGAGATGGTCATTGGCGGCGGGACCGACGGGCACAACAACTACACTCAGCGCGGATCATTCCACCATATCGAAGAGACGGTGCGCGCGTTGATCGAAACCTTCCCTATGGTCTCGCGCCTCAAAATGTTGCGCCAATGGGGCGGGATCGTCGACATCACCGGGGATCGCTCACCGATCCTGTCCAAAACCCCTGTTGAAGGTGTGTTTGTCAACTGTGGCTGGGGCACGGGCGGCTTCAAGGCCATTCCCGGTTCTGGCTGGGGCATGGCTGAGCTGATCGCCAAAGGCCATTCGCC
>CBDTVL010000231.1:0-6076 GCA_965363755.1 uncultured Sulfitobacter sp. | reverse complement strand
TTCATGGCAACCTCCTGTTTGTGGATTGAGAAAGTTCCAATCGTCAAACAGGTTGGGTAAATCACAAAACGCACCAGATCCAAGCCGGAAAACTATCGACGCCCGCGACATTGCCGCGGGCGCCGCATAATTTTCCCGCCCTTCGCTACAGATGCCACACTCGGCCCCAAGCTCTGCGAAGGGCTCAGAGTGGTCCTTTGACGTTTTCAGTGCGGTCAAGGGGTTCGGCTTGCGGCACGGCGAGAGGCAGGAGAGGCATAACGGCTGCTCCTATTGATCCCAGCTAACAGCGGTTAAGTCAGTTGCCTGCGTCGGGGCATTGGCCCAGAGACCGCGCAGACCCGCTTTTGCAACGGATGTATTGGCAAGCTGGAACAGGTATCCATTGACGTGATCGGCTGCGATCATGCGCTGAGCATCCTGCAACATTGATGTGCGCAGGTCGGGGTCAGTGGTGCTGTTCAGCTTGGTCATGAGGGTCTGAAAATCCGGGTTGTCATATTGGAAATAATAATCCGGATTGGCGTAAATACCGATATCCATCGGCTCAGTGTGGCTGACAATGGTCAGGCCAAAGTTCTTACCTTTGAAGACGGTTTCCAGCCACTGCGCCCATTCCACATTGATGATCTCTGCCTTGATCCCAACTTGCGCCAGTTGCGCGGCAATAATCTCTCCACCACGTCGCGCGTAAGACGGCGGCGGCAAATGCAAGGTCGTCTCGAACCCGTCGGCAAAACCGGCTTCGGCCAGCAGCGCCTTGGCCTTCTCAGGGTCGAACGCGCTGTCACCCGTCAGGTCGACATAGGCCGGATTGTGGGGCGCGAAGTGGGTCCCGATGGGGGTGCCGTATCCAAACATCGCGCCATCAATGATAGACTGGCGGTCGATGGCATGGGCTACTGCGGCGCGCACCTTGGGGTCATCAAACGGCGGCATCTTGTTGTTTATCGAGAGGATCGTCTCACCCTCAGTCGAGCCGATGATGACCTGAAATCGAGGATCGGCCTCAAACTGAGGCAGGTTTTCCGGGGCAGGGAAGGCGCTGAAATAATCCACGTCCTCGGCCATCACCGCCGCGAAGGCTGCCGTCGGATCGCTGATGAACTTGAATGTAACGTTTTCTAGAATTGCAGGTGTGCCCCAATACTCGGGGTTACGCGCGAGTTCGATTTTGTCACCCTGCACCCAGTTCACAAATTTGAACGCGCCGGTTCCGATGGGGTTGGTTTTGATATTCTCGATGCTTTCCGAAGCTACAATCACCGCGTCCCCCCATGCGAGGCTGAACAACATATTGCCGTTGGCCTCCGCCAGAGTCAGTTGCGCAGTCAAAGGATCAATCACCGCGACGTCGGTGATCCCGGCATAGAGCGCCTTTTGAGCGTTTGTGCTGTCCTCTGCCCGGGCCCGGTCGAGCGAGAATTTGACATCCTCGGCGTCCATTGCGGTGCCGTCATGAAACAGCACGCCATTGTGGAGCTTGAAAGTATAGACCAGCCCGTCATCCGAGATTTCCCAGCTTTCCGCGAGGCCTGGTACGACGGATCCGTCGGCCATGAAACGGGTCAGGCCTTCAAAGACATTGGAATAGAGCACCGAATCGATCGCGCCAGCTGCAGCACTGGTTGGATCCAGATGAGGTGGCTCTAGTTGCATGGCTACAGTGATGTCTGTCTGCGCCTGAGCGCCAATGCCTGCGAGCATGAAGGCCGCAGCGGCAAGGCTGGTTCGTATCATCGACATATGTGATCTCCCGTCTTTTGGCCGTGCGCAGGTGCGTATGGCCCCTATTGGAATTCTAACTGTTCCAACAAATGCGCGCGCGATCAAGTCGCCGCGTTCTAGTTTGAGGTGGGTTTTCGCGCATGGCGTTGTTATTTGGCGCCCGAGCCGGTCAGGAAAAGGCCTTTGAATGCTGGCGATCGGCCCGATCCTGCGCACTTTGGCCGAGCTGTGCGCTGTCACAAAAAAAACTGGCAACGCGCAAGCGAGACCATCGGAGTCGTGCCCACAATGGGGGCTTTGCATAACGGGCACCTCATGCCGCATGAAATCTTGACTGGCGTGGCGAGACGGTTGGCCGAGGGAGTCGAATTTGCGTCGCTTCAGAGGGAGGCGCTAAAGCAAGGGTCAGCGGCGGGGTTCATGCATGTCGATTATTTTGAGCTGCGCGATTGCGATCACTTGCAACGGCTTGAACGGGCGACAGCCCCAGCACGATTAATTGCGGCGGCGTGGCCGGCCGGCGTGCGACTGATTGACAATATCGACATACCAGTAGCGACATACCAGTAGCGCAAAAACTGTTATTTAATCAGTAAGGTGATCAGACTGAGCCCCATGACTTTGGCGCTGTCGATCATATCATCGACGCCGATATATTCGTCCGGTTTATGCGCCAGTTCGAGTATGCCGGGCCCGTAGGCGATGCAATTTTTCAACTTTCCGATCCGGTCGATATGTTTCTGGTCGTAGGTGCCGGGGCTGGCCACATAGTCGGGCGCTTTGCCCAACACGTCCTGAATAGCACGTGCTACGGTTGTGACCACGGGAGCAGTCCGGTCCGTCATCGACGGCAGAACAGAATTGATCTCGGTCAGCGCATAGTCAAAATCGGCGCGCGAGGCGCGCAATCCTTCCAGCAGTCCGGTGACTTCATCGCGAACCTGATCCAGCGGTTCTTCAACCAGAAAACGGCGGTCGATTACGATACGGCAACTGTCCGGCACACAGTGAGCAGGCAGGCCGGTAAAGTCCTTGTCCTGTTCCTTTTGTCCGCCATGGATGGAGTTGATGTTCATTGTCGACGATCGTGCCCCGTCCGGCACCACAGGCATATCTGTGCGCCGGGCTGCCATTGCGGGGAACAACTTATCCTCGAATTCACCCAGCACCGCCCCCATGTGGCGGACCGCGCAATCGCCGAGGAAAGGCATGGAGCCATGCGCAATTTCACCCTTGGTTTCGATTTCTGCCCACCAGCCGCCACGATGGCCAAGACAAATGCGGTCTTTGTTCAGCGGCTCGGGAATGATGACATGTTGCACCCGCTCCGGCGCGAAAAAACCCTGCTCGGCTAGATAGGCCACGCCGCCGTAACCCCCAGACTCCTCGTCCGCAGTTCCCGAAATTTCTATGGTACCGTGGAATTCGGGACAGGTTTCCAGAAACGCTTCGGCAGCAATTATCGAAGCCGCCAATCCGCCTTTCATATCGCAGGCCCCACGCCCGTAGATCTTGCCATCAAGAAGCTCGGCGCCAAACGGATCGACTGTCCATGCATGACCCACCTCGACCACGTCGGTATGTGAATTGAAGTGAATGCAGTCGCCCGGGTGGGTTCCCTCACGCCGCGCGATGATGTTCCAGCGTGGGAAGTGGGTACTGTCACCCGGCGTGTCGTGGGCCCGGATTAGCTGAGTTTCAAATCCAGAGGCTAAAAGGCGTTTGTTGAGGAAATCGCAGATGGCACGGTAGTTTTCGCCTGGCGGGTTTAATGTTGGAATGCGGATGAGATCCTGCGTCAGTGTGACGAGGTCGTCGCGTTTTTCGTCGATCCGGGCGGAAAGGGAGGTTTGCAAATCCGAATGTGCCATAGACCCAGTGTTGGGCAGTGGTGGGGAGATGGCAAGTGGTTTGGTGACAAACCAGCGCAGGATATTGTGCATTTCTGAACAGCTAAAGAGGCGATGTCAGCGCCACAGGGCCAGCACATGTTCGACGCTGGTCAGGCCGGCATCGCCATGGGTTGGTGCATCCGTTGGGGTTGACGAGAAACGTGGGACGGGGCCGGGTTGCAACACATCTTCGGTCTGCACAAAGGTGCCGCGCGCAAGGTTATGCGGATGGCTCGGGGCTTCGGCCATTGAAAGGACCGGTGCGCAGCACGCATCGACCTGTTCAAGGATGTCGCGCCATGCGTCGCGCGATCTGGTTGCGAAGATGTCTTGGAGGGTGGCCTGCATTTTGGCCTGCGCATCAGGTGCATACTGATCGGAAAAGACAGGATCGTTTGCGCATCCGACGGTTTCGAGCAGTGCCCGAAAGAACTGAGGCTCAATCGGCCCAAGGGCGACATATCCACCGTCTTGTGTCTCGTAACACTGGTAATAGGCTGCGCCGCCATTCAGCACGTTGCCGCCACGCTTGTCATCATTCCAGATGCCCGCCGCCTGCAGACCGTATTGCAGAACCATCATCAGGGCGGCCCCGTCTGACATGCATGCATCGACAACCTGACCTTGTCCGGTCTGGCGCGCGTTCAGTACGGCAGCCAAAACACCCGCAACCAGCATCATGCCACCCCCTGCAAGGTCTGCAATGATGTTTTGCGGTGGTGGCGGCGGCTGCCCTGCCGGGCCAATCGACCAAAGCGCGCCCGAGATTGCCATATAAGTCAGGTCATGACCGGCGCGGTCTTTGAGCGGCCCGTCCTGCCCCCAACCGGTCATGCGCCCGTATACCAGCGCCGGGTTGCGTTGCATGACATCCTCTGGACCAAGGGCCAGTCGCTCCATCACGCCGGGGCGAAAACCTTCAATCAGAACTTCGGCACGCTCAATAAGTGCGGCTGCTTGGCTGTGATCTGCGGGATCCCGCAGATCAAGGATCACACTTTGGCGCGAGCGGTCATAAAGGCTGTGTTTCTGATCGATACCGAACAGAGGCTTTTGCCCCGGTCGGGCGACGCGTACGAGCTGCGCGCCCATATCTGCGAGCATCATGCAGGCAAATGGGGCAGGGCCGAGCCCGGCCATTTCAACAACACGTAACCCCTTCAGGGGGCCATTTCTATCCAGCATAGTGACATTTCCTTTGGTCGCTTTTGTGCGCCCACCGAGCGGCTGGGGTCAAGTCATCGGGGCTGACTGCTCGGTCACAAAGGTCTGCGAACAAAAGTTGAATTGGCTGAGCTTGGTAGGGCACTCATGCTGTCGCTAAACTCGTGTGTTCATATTTAAGACCCATACGGCCACCCCGGCCTCTCTTCCTCTGACGTTCTCAACACCGGCTTCGGACAGGTTTTGTAACAGGGGCGCACCGTCATCGCCTTGCATTGCGATTGCCTTGATCAAGTTGCCGCTGACAACAAGCGGTAAATTCAAGCTCCGCGTCAGGTGTTCAAGACGGTTGGCAATGTTTACGGTAACTCCGATGGCACCGTCCTCAAGACGACGTGCGTTGCCGATCTCACTGGCTATCACCGGCCCGTAATGAAGACCAATGCCCACGCAGACGGGCGCGGCACCTGCCGCCGCTCTTCCGGCATTCCAGTATACTAGGGCGGCGATCATGTCCAAAGCGCATTTCAGGGCGTTGCATGCATCATGCGGCCCCTGTTCCAGTGTGCCAAACGTCGCCATTGGGCCATCGCCACTGTTCTTGTCCAACGTGCCGCCATTATCAAATACAGCCCGGCCAAGCTGGTTATGGTAGTCACGCAGCCGCTCGATCACCTTAGCAGCCGGCTCATTTTCGCACATGTTGGTAAACCCATGATGTCAGCGAACAGGACGGCCACATCTTGTTCGCGCACGGTACTCATTTGCCCAAAATCCAAAGAAGATGAAGTTTGGGCAAATGAGTACCGTGCGCTTAGAAAGGCCTCAGCGGATTGGTGGGGTAAACTCAAATTGGTGAACACCCCCCGGTTGATTGAGGAACCAGACCAGCATCCCGGTGCGGGCGCCAGCAATGCCAATAACCACGCCACAGGACAAGCCGCGGCCGAAAGCTGAGGGTCGACGGCATAAGCAACAGGAAGAAAAAGACAAACCGGCTACTATCCATCGCTAAGTCAGGCGGAATCGAAGAGCTGTCGATCGGGTTGGGGTAACTAAGAATGATAGCGAGCAGGGCGCAATCGACAAATACAAATACGTACTTAAGGACATGTATATGATAGCGTTGCCGCGCGCAGATGAACTGCAGCACTCCGAGCTCCGCGAACAATGCATATTCAAAAAGCTCGTAGTAATAAGACAACCCAGCGTCCGCGCCATCGCCTACCAGTTCCATCCCGGACGATCACATAGATTCTCGCCGCTCTGCGTTTTTCATGGCAAGATCGGTT
>CBDTVL010000230.1:0-6102 GCA_965363755.1 uncultured Sulfitobacter sp. | reverse complement strand
CAATCGTGGTGCCAAATTCATCGTTCACATCAAGAATAAAGCGGCTCATGTCCTCTTTTTCTTCGACGTTCATGCCGGCCATCGGCTCGTCCAACAGCAAAATCTGAGGCTCAGCCGCCAACGCACGTGCCAGTTCGACCCGTTTCTTGAGTCCGTACGGCAAGCGGCCAACGGGGGTCTTTCTAATCGCCTGAATTTCAAGAAAATCAATGACTTCTTCAACTTTACGGCGGTTAAGAATTTCCTCGTCCCGCGCTTTGCCCCACCAAAGAGCCTGACTGATTACACCCGCGTGCATATGGGTAAGACGCCCGGTCATTACGTTGTCTAAAACGCTCATACCTTCAAACAAAGCGATGTTTTGGAACGTGCGCGCAACACCTTGACGGGCCACCTCATAAGGCTTCATCGATGGGCGACGTTCTCCTCGGTACCAGACCTCACCATCTTGCGGATGATAAAAGCCTGAGATGACGTTAAGCATCGACGACTTACCCGCGCCATTCGGTCCGATAATGGCGCGAACTTCGCCTTCGTGAACGTCAAACGAGATGTCTTTGATCGCTTCGACGCCACCAAATCGCAGGGTGATGTTCTTCATCTCCATCACGGTGTCGCCAATCTGGCGACCATCAGCAGTGGTATAGCCCACGGTATCCTTCACCCGACCCTGCCCTTCACCGGTTGCAAAAATCTCATGCCAAACAGCACTCTCATTCCGCCGCTACCTTCTGCGCCGTAACCGGCACAACTTTCACATCTCTGATCTCGAGCGTGGCTGAAATCGAACCTTTGCGACCGTCCTCATAGGTCACTTCCGTCGTCGTGCTGACCTTGGGCGAGGCGTCATAAAGCGCCGTGATGATATCCTCATATTTCTGTTCGATAATCCGGCGGCGGACTTTTCGTGTCCGGGTCAGTTCACCGTCATCCGCGTCAAGCTCCTTGTGAAGGATGACAAACCGGTGAATCTGGCAGCCTGACAGCATTGGATCTTCTGCCAGAGAGGCGTTCACCTCTTCGAGATGGCTTTGCACGGTGTCCATGACCTGAGGATGCGCTGTCAGTTCCTGATAGGATGCATAGGCAATGTTGTTCCGCTCCGCCCAATTGCCCACTGCCGTGAGGTCGATATTGATAAACGCCGTACATTCCTCGCGCCCATTGCCAAAGACGACAGCTTCAAGAATGTTGGGAAAAAACTTCAGTTTGTTTTCTGCATATTTCGGGGCAAATAGCGCACCGGATGCCGTTTTGCCAACGTCCTTGGCGCGGTCGATGATGCGCAGATGGCCCGTGTTCTCTTCAATAAATCCGGCATCACCGGTCGCCACCCAACCGTCGGCGTCTTTGGTATCGGCGGTACTCTCGGGGTTCTTGTAGTACTCGACAAATACACCGGGGCTGCGATAAAAGACTTCGCCATTGTCAGCGATCCGCAATTCGACGCCGGGGCATGGCACACCCACGGTATCACTTCGCACTTCGCCATCAGGTTGGGCGGTGATAAACACAGTCGCTTCGGTCTGCCCGTAAAGCTGCTTTAGATTGATGCCCAAAGAGCGATAGAAATCAAATATCTCGGGCCCAATCGCCTCGCCCGCAGTATAGCCGACACGGACAGACGAGAAGCCCAGCGTGTTCTTGAGCGGCCCGTAGACGATAAATTCGCCCAGCGCATATTTCAGCCGATCCATCAGCGCAACCGGGTGCCCATCCAGAATCGACGGCCCGACCTTGCGGGCATGGGCCATGAAGTAGTCAAAAATACGTTTCTTGAACCGGCTGGCATCCTCCATCCGGATCATCACCTGCGTCAGTTGGGTCTCGAAAATTCGGGGGGGGGCAAAGTAATAACTTGGGCCAATCTCGCGCAGATCGGTCATCATCGTGTCCGCGCTCTCGGGGCAATTAACGCAGAACCCGGTCCAATAAGCCTGACCGATAGAAAATATGAAATCCCCGACCCAGGCCATCGGCAGATAGGCCAGCACTTCGTCGGTGTCTCGCAGATGGTCGAAATCGGAACTCGACCGCGCCGTTTCAATCACGTTGCGATTGGACAACATCACGCCCTTGGGCTTGCCCGTTGTGCCAGACGTGTACAGCATCACGCAGGCGCTATCATAGGTCAGCTTAGCCTCGCGGCGTTCCAACTCAGGCAGAAATTCGTCAATCGCAGCGCGGCCCTGATCCTGAACATGGGAATACTGGTGCAGTTTTGAGTGGTCATATTTCCGCAGACCACGCGAATCGAGATAGATCATATGCTCAAACTGGTGCAGCTGTTCCTGCACTTCGATCACTTTGTCGACCTGTTCCTGATCCGCGACAATGGCAATGCGAGCGCCGCAATGCTCCATCACATAGGCCATCTCTTCAGCCCCTGCGTCCTGATACAAAGGAACCGGGATCGCCCCAACGGATTGTGCGGCGACCATCGACCAGTATAAATAGGGACGGTTGCGCCCGATGACGGCAATGAAGTCGCCCTCATTCACACCCATATTGATCAGACCAAGCGCCAACGCCTGAATTTCGGTTTCAGTTTGCGACCATGTCCAGCTTTGCCAAATGCCCAGATCTTTTTCCCGATAGGCCGCTGAATCCGCATATTGCGATGCGTTTCTGTGCAAAAGAGCTGGGATGGATCCCGGTCCATTCCCACCGTCTGGCGACGTTGACAATTCTTTCTCCTCCCAAACTCTCGCGCCTTAGCGCAAAAGCCTCTATCGCTCTCGGGCGATTCTACATCTCTCCAAGATGCAACTCTCACACTCGACGTCAACTTTTTCCTAATGTTTTCCCAAACCTAACGAATTGTAACAGCCCCATTGCAACCCTTGGCGCACCCTGCGTCGAAATGATACTTAAGGAGCGGGGGGATAAACGTGGATTATGTAACGACCAACACAACTGTTCTCACAACCGCAGGGCTCAATCTGATCGCCCAGGCCCTGTCGATTTATGACAGTGACTTGCAACTCGCGGTTTGCAATCGGCCCTTTCGCGACATGTTCGATTTGCCCGAGAACCTTGTCACCCCGGGCGCCCGGTTCGACGAAACCATTCAGTACCTAGTTGAAAGCGGCGAATATGGTCTGGTTGAAGATGTCAGTGAATTCATACATGCTCGCGTGGAACAGGCCCGCGCTTTTCAACCCCACTACATGGAACGCACCCGCTCTAACGGACGCACTATTTCGGTCGAAGGCTCGCCGCTGCCGCAGGGGGGGTGGGTCACGGTTTACACCGACATCACCGCAACAAAGCAATCCGAGGCATTGCTGAGCGCCCGATCTGAAGTACTCTCAGATCAACTGCTAGAGCATTCCGAGGAACTTTCGGCCACCAACCGCGCGCTTGCAGCGACCATCACAGCACTCGAAGAAGCAAAACATCAACTGACCGAGATTGAAGCCCGTACACGTTTGACCACCGAAATGATGCCCGCTCACATTGCCCATGTCGACGCTAATGGCATCTATACCTATTCTAACCGGCGTCTGAACTCAGTCATACCGGGACGCCCATCAAACATACTGGGGATGCCTATTGCCAAAGTTTTGGGTCAATCCGTATACGGGCGGATCAAACCCTATTTGCAAGACGCCTATGAGGGTAAACCCTCGGTTTTCGAATTTACTGACAAAGTCAGTTCAAGGCGGATCAGGGTTGCCTTTACCCCCGATGAAATGCGGGGTGTCTACATTCTATCAATGGACGTGACCGAAGAGACTCAGGCCCGCGTTGCACTCCAACACACCCGCAGGCGCGAATTGGCGGCGCAGATGACCAGTGGGCTAGCGCATGATTTCTCTAACTTGCTGACCATCATTCTGGGCATGCAGAGCAAACTGGGCAGGATGGACCTGTCGACAGAGGCCAACGGGCTCATAGAGGCGACCCTGGCTGCAGCCCGGCGCGGTGGCACATTGTTGGGCCGGATCGGTGATATGACAGGACATCGCGCGTTTCGCCCCACCGCCTGTGATCTGAACGCTCTGCTGCAAGACCTTGAAACCTTGGCCGCGCCTACATTGCCTGCAGGATTGGCGCTCCATATTCGCAATGATCTGAACCAAGATGCGCCCGACGTTTTGCTGGACGCCGGGATGCTGCAGGACAGCTTGCTTAACCTTATCCTTAACGCGCGTGATGCTTGCGGCGCTAAAGGCGAAATCACCTTAAGGGTCTCCACGATCGACAACATCTGGATAGAACTTCAGGTATCAGACACTGGGCCGGGTTTTTCCGAGCCTGCCCTCACCCATGCCCTTGATCCGTTCTATACCACCAAAGGCAGCGAAGGCTCAGGACTTGGTCTGCCGATGGTCTATGACATGACAAAACTTGCAGGAGGCGATTTGCGCCTGAACAATGAAGAGAACGGTGCATGCGTGACCCTGCACTTGCCTTATCGTGAAGCGCCAGCAGCCGACGGCGGCCTTGTCCTGCTGGTAGAAGACAGCGACGAGATCAGGGCTGGCGTGCGCGAAATGCTTACAGACATGGGCCATTCCGTAATCGAGGCAACATCTGCGGATGAGGCCATTGCTTTGGCTGCCGAATTACCTGACATCTCGTTGGTGCTGTCAGATATCCTGATCGAAGGGGCTGGCACGGGCATAGATGTTGTGAGCCGATTGGCGGGCACCAATATTCCCTGTGTTCTGATGACTTCATTGCCACCCGATAATGACCTGCATCGCAAAGCGCTTGTTGTCGCTACGGTCTTGCGCAAACCGTTTGGCGGCGACGCGTTAGCTGGATTGCTGACACCAAAGGCAACCGAATGACGACTGATCCATCCGCCCCCCTTGTCACCATTCTGGACGACGAACCTGCAATTCGCCAAATGCTGTCTGAGGCGTTGGCTGACGCCGGATTTCGGACGCTAAGCTTTGGCCGGGCACGCGAATTTGAGGCCGCCCTGAAAACCCATAACCCGGATGTGTGCCTTGTTGATCTGTCTTTGCCTGACACTGACGGGCTGACCCTCGTGCATCGCCTCGCGCTAGAGCAGGGGGCCGCGGTCATCATCATTTCCGGGCGCGCGCAGGTGCAGGATCGAGTGACAGGGCTTGAGTTGGGCGCAGATGATTACATTACCAAACCGTTCGATCCTGCAGAAGTCGTCGCCCGTATCCGCGCCCGTATCCGTGGCGGTCAGGTTGCACCGCAAAGCGGAAACACCGCATCATTTAACGGCTGGACTGCCCATTTTGATCGTTACGTTCTGGAAGACAGCAGCGGCGAAGAAACGCCGTTTTCACATGCCGAGAGCGAAGTGCTGCGGCTGTTCCTTGACAGCCCTAAACGGCTGATCTCGCGTAGCTACATGCAGGAAACACTTGGCGGTGCCGCCGGCGAGAGTTTTGATCGAGCCATGGACGTGCGTATCTCTCGGCTGCGCACAAAACTTCGAGAAGACCCCAAGAACCCCCGGCTGATCAAAACCATCTATGGCGCAGGGTATATCTTTCTTGGTGATGTGATCTGGGAGTGATAAATTACCGTACCTTCTTGTTTTTAAACACCTAAACTAGCCATCACTATTGCTCATCCGCGCTGAACCCACACCAACCCCACACCGATTGAAAAAATCGGCTCTTCGGATTTGGCCATCTATAATGGGATATGTATTTTGGATTTCTCCGCGCACCAGATCTGCGCGTCTTCAAGAACAGGAATCATGCCGCAAGACCTCGCGCCAATTCCAAGACAAAGCCTGCATCAACCCCTTCGCTGATGGACGGCTTGCGTCCATTCTCCAATATAATCTCAATGCGCGCTTCTGGGCTGGGGCGGGTGGTGTCTTCTAAGTTCGGCGCATTGGTCAGCTCTACTGCCCCAAAGCCGGACAGTCGTACACTCTGCCTGTACCGCTGCGCCTCCGCTGCAGTTCTGCGTGTTTTGATCACATCATCGTCGTGTTGTTTGGTGCTCATCTATGCAGTGTCGTGTTGTGTTCGACATCAGCACGTGCGACACTCAACCTACTGACAACACAGGATATCTGATGCGATTTGTGCAGCTGCTGACAGTGGACAACAGTGCGATGATGAGCGTGCGGTGACGGTGAATGCACACCCTTGGTAA
>CBDTVL010000229.1:0-6133 GCA_965363755.1 uncultured Sulfitobacter sp. | reverse complement strand
GCTATGACCCGGCTGCCTATTACAATCTTGCAAAAGATGCGCCTATCGCGCGCAGCAAACAGGGTCGGCAGTTGGACAAGGTTTTGCGAGCGCTGGGAAAAGAATAACAATTTTCTCTATCGGTTGTAGGAGCGCCAACCAATTGCTATTATCGGATGGGGCGAAAGCGGAATAACAAAAATGTCAAACCCAGTTACCAATGCAGAAGTAGAAGATGTGCTGTCTTCTATCCGGCGACTTGTTTCCAGCGATACCGGGCCGGTGGGCCGTGGGTCGCAAGAAGGGACCAAGCCCAACAATGAGGCGGCGCAGCCAGGTGCTGATCGGCTGGTGCTCACCCCGGCTTTGCGTGTTGCTGTGGTGCGAGAAGTTACACCGCCCAATGATGTTGACCAAATTGATGTTGACCATGATGATGGGGCAACATCGACTGTTCGTGCGCAGGAAGACGCTGAGATTGCGGCGCAGACTACTCCTCATTGGGATGCGTCACTTGTCGATGATGGGATGGAATCAGACGTAAGCGACCGTCAAGGCGAGGCTGCGGACGAAGTCATCGAGGCTGACCAAGCAGAGCCTGCAGCGTACGGATCGCGCAGCGAGATTGATCCCGAAGAATTGCGGTTTCTGTTTCGGGCGCGCAAAAGACTCACACTCACGCCTGAGACAGCTGAAGATGAAACGGCAACATCTGAAGGTGAAACGGCAACAGCTGAAGCAAACGAAGAAGCGGAACTTGACGAAAGCACCATTGAGACTGTCGAGTCGATTGAAGTGCAAAAACCGAGCACTCTGCTTCTGACAGACCCTGAACCATACAGTGCAGAAATTGATGACTCGGAAGCGGCTAACGACAAAGATGAACGGGCTGCCCTTGAGGAAGACACTGAACCGGCAAACGAGCCGGCCTCGAACACGCCAACAGACGCGGGTCCACCACAAGAGTTGACGGCCAAGATTGCCGCTCTGGAAGCCGTCATTGCGCAGACACCTGATCAATGGGAACCGGATGGCGACAGCGTAGATGAATACGCCGGAACTTCCGTGGGCAGTTTGGCATGGGAGGATCACATTGATCTGGATGGATCTGGCGCGCCGTTCACTAGAGATCAAGTCGGTCGGGTTACGCCATCGGCACAAGAGACCTATGAGGCTGAGGCACAGGTTATTGAGCCTGAGGAAGCAATCGACGAAGACCCGACTTTGTTAGACGGTGAGGATGAAGCGGGTGAACCTGCGGCGACAGAAGACGTCGCGGACGAAGATGTGACAATTGTAGATCTGGCAGGTGACATCACCGCTGATCCGCAGGGCGACTCTGACAACTCCAGTCGCGAAGCCTCATTTGCCATAGACGATGCAGTGCTTGATGAAGACGCCCTACGTGAACTAGTCAGCGACATCGTACGTCAGGAACTGGAAGGATCGCTTGGCGAGCGGATCACCCATAACGTGCGCAAGCTTGTGCGCAGGGAACTTCAGCGCGCAATGGCTGCCAAAGAACTGGAATAGTCGCTTATACGGGGCAGGGAGGTCACGACCGCTCGTGTGGTACAACGTCTTCTGCAATTGCCCATAAATGGTCAAGCTCCATGTAAGTTTCCAGATGGTCGGCAAGGGCATCCAGGACAGTCTCGACCTGCGCGTCATAATTCAGGTCAGAGAGGTGCCCCTGCTCTTCGAGAAAGTCCTTGCGAAACGCATCAGAGGCAAACAGACCGTGAATATAGCAGCCTCTGATCTTGCCAGTTGCCGAGGCGGCCCCGGCTGATGTGCCGTCAATCGTTAACCACGCGCGTGCACAGTCCGGCCCGTCTGTTTGTCCCATGTGGATTTCGTATCCGCTGACGGGCGAACCGTTGCCTGAATAGGTTCCGCTGACCTGCGCCAAGCGCTTTTGCGGTGCCATTACAGTATGCACATCCAGATGCCCCAGCCCCTGAACGGTTTCGGGGGCACCTTCGATCCCCAGTGGGTCTGCGATTGTCTTGCCGAGCATCTGGTATCCGCCGCAGATGCCGACCACCTGCCCACCGCGCCGGATGTGCGCGGTCAAATCAATATCCCATCCCGCTGCTCGAAAAACCGCCAGATCTGCTAACGTGGTTTTGCTACCGGGGATCAGGATCAGATCGGCGTTGCCGGGCAGTGCGGTGCCCGGCTCGACAAATTGCACAGATATATCCGGCTCTTGCGCAAGCGGGTCCAGATCATCAAAATTGGCAAGGCCCGGAAGCCGCGGAACGACTACTTTGTAGCGAGCACCGGTCTGCGATTTGATGTCCATACTGTCCTCTGCGGGCAGCTGTCTGGCAGCGTCAAACCACGGGATGACGCCCAGCGATGGCCACCGGGTTCGCGAACATATGTCGAGTACCCCGCCATCAAAGAGGCTGATATCGCCTCGAAATCTATTTACGGCGAAGCCTTTGATCTGCGCCAGATCACGCGAGTCCAGAACCGCAGCGGTTCCGACGATCTGTGCAATTACGCCGCCTCTGTCGATGTCACCCAACAGAACAACGGGAACACCCGCTGTCGTCGCAAACCCCATATTTGCAATGTCACCTTCGCGCAGATTGGTTTCTGCCGGGCTGCCAGCACCTTCAACGATAACCAGATCACACTGACTTGAAAGACGATAAAAGCTCTCCAGAACTGCCGCCATGAGGTCCGGCTTTAGCTGGCTGTACTTGCGCGCGGCATACGTGCCGAGCACCTGACCCTGAACCACAACTTGTGCTCCGATTTGGCTTTGCGGTTTCAACAGAACCGGGTTCATATCCGTGTGTGGTGCGACGCGGGCAGCGCGCGCTTGTAATGCTTGCGCGCGGCCGATCTCTCCGTTTTCGGGAGTAACGGCGGCATTGTTGGACATGTTCTGAGGCTTGAACGGGCGCACCACATGTCCGCGCCGCACAAAAGCCCGCGCCAGCCCGGCGACGATCACCGATTTGCCGACATTGGTGCCGGTCCCCTGAATCATGATGGACTTGGCCATGTGATGCTCTCCCGTCTTATGATTTGTGTATCAGGCAGAGCGGGCAGGGGAAGAGCAATGAACCCGACGACGCATCAGGTATCGTTTATTGTTATCGGTTCGAGGGCAATAGACGTGACTGACCAATTCAGCACTATTCGGTGCCTGTTGACGCAAGCGTCGTTCGACGTGTTGGACTGGTGTGGCTTTTTCACATGTGCGCGCCTCGTTGCGTGGCGCAAAGCATGGCCCTTCCTAGGGTGGATGGCGCGTTGCCTATGCAAAAACTGTTCTTTGAACGCTTGGTATTTGCTATTTTTTTGGGCGCTTTATCGCCGATTATGTGAACAATCGCTCTGACTGGTGCGGCACAGTTCAATTCGCCCTGAAATTTGCCGGGGTATCCTAATGACTGAAGACCCGATTCAGACCTGACTCAGAATCGGTTTCTGCCCGAGTAGTCAGCCTATGACCCGGGTTCCACAACGCGAATGCGCGCGCGTTGATGGCGGGCCATGTGAGTCTCCTGCGCTGCGCTTCAGTTGAAAAGGGCGTGCCTGCTGTGGATTGATTTTGGGATCTGCTCACTGCGCGACTATTGGGGATCAGACAGTTGCTGCTGATGCTTGAACGCTGGCGTAGATCAAGACCTCGCTATGCGAGATTCCGCGTCAAAGACGGCCGGGTTTGGACTCGCCCGGTCAAAATGAAAAACGCGCCCCTAAGAGCGCGCTTTAATTTTCAAAAATTGTGAACGAAATCAGGCAGCTTCGGCTTGTAGAGCGGCATTGCGGCGCTCGCTCTCTTCGCGTGAAAGTGCCACGGAAGTGCGCACCCCTTTGCCAACAAAATCCATCAGTCCTGTAACAACCCGTTCATTTGGGTCGATACCGGCGCATGACAACACCTCGCGCCCGTCGCGAGAACGGGCCCAGCGGGCGATCTGTTCCGGACCATTGCCATACTTTTTGTCGTCTGCAATGGCGTCATCCAGGGCAGCCAGTACAACGGCTGCAAATAGTTTACGTGCACGATTGCCTTGCTCGTTATTAAAGGCTGTGCCGTCAACGAAATCTCTCATCTCGTCTTCCTTATTATTCTTGCTCTTGTGTTTTCGGACTGGCGCTCTTTATGGCTGATCAAAATCGATTCGGATACCCCAAATTCGCATAGCAGCCATGCGGTCCGCGCATGGCATTCTGCAGGTGCAGCACGACATATGGTTGTCTTGCCAGCCTCCATCCCGCCAGATATAGGTGCGCGCAACAATCCATCAACCTTTTATTATGGTTTCGCCACATGCCCAAAATCAACGGAAATGAAATTCGCCCCGGTAACGTGCTGGAGCATAATGGTGGCCTTTGGGCCGCTGTAAAAGTTGATCACGTCAAGCCCGGAAAAGGTGGCGCTTTTGCGCAAGTCGAGCTGAAGAATTTGCGCAACGGGTCAAAGCTGAACGAACGGTTCCGGTCTGCTGACAAAGTCGAGCGGGTGCGGTTGGAACAGAAGGATCAGCAGTTCCTTTATGAAAACGATGGAATGCTGGTGTTTATGGACACACAGACCTACGAACAGGTTGAGATCCCTGCTGACCTATTGGGCGAGCGACGCCCGTTTCTGCAGGACGGCATGACCATTGTTGTCGAATTTCACGAGGCCGAGGCGTTGCACGCAAGACTGCCGCAGAAAGTCATCTGCAAGATCGCCGAGACCGAACCGGTTGTCAAAGGTCAGACTGCGGCCAATTCATTCAAGCCGGCAATTCTGGACAATGGCGCACGGGTGATGGTGCCTCCGTTTGTTGGTCAGGATGAAGACATCGTGGTGAACACTGAATCGATGGAATACGCTGAACGCGCGTGACGCCACGTCATTTGCACAAGGCAAGTTCTCACCCAATCCATTCACGTCGCAGAGACCATGGTTCGGTCCAACTTTGTCGCAAGATGGATCAGGCTTTCTGAACTGCGCACGCCACGCGCTTCGCCAATCTGATCCAATGTTTTGTCCAGTTCTTCGGTTGTATCTGCTGCAATCTGGACCATGAGATCAAATCGCCCGGATGTGGTGTGCACCAGCTCTACTCCTTTCAGACTGCGCAACCGATCAAGCACCGCCGGAGTGCTGCGTGGTTCGATGCCGACCAGAGCTGTCGCGCGCAGGCGTGGCTGCAACTGACTGCCGGTGCGCAATGTATATCCGGCAATGACGCCGCCGCGTTCAAGACGCTCGAGGCGCGCCTGTACCGTCGTGCGGGCCAATCCCAACGTCAGCGCAATTGTGCTAACCGGCAGCCGCGCGTTGTCTGTCAACATCCGCAGCAGCTGATGATCTTTTTCGTCTAATTGCATGTCTGTCTCGTTATTGTGACGATAATTGACTCTATAATGTCATAAATAACGCGATGAATCGACGGAGAACTGGGCGATCCTTACAAAAAAGCAGTGAGAGGCCCAATGCAGCAGCAGCCCTTGTTATGGCGCGATCCGATGGCACATCTGGAGCGCACAACGCCGGACCACCCGGTATTGTATTTCAGCCCCTCTCAATTGCACGCAACTGTAATTGCCTTCCGAACCGGATTCGAGGGCCTAGTGACTTATGCGGTCAAAGCCAACGACAGTGCGGTTGTGCTGGATAATCTGGTCGGCGCCGGGATAACGGCGTTTGATGTTGCCTCGCCCGCAGAGATGCATGCGGTGCGGCGCGCTTTGAAGCAGGCAACCTTGCATTACAACAACCCGGTACGGTCAAATGCAGAAATCGCCGTCGGGATCTCTTTGGGTGTGTCGAGTTGGTCCGTGGATGACAGGGCTGAGCTGGACAAGTTGCGCGCCGTGCCAAGGTGCGCAGAAATCGCAGTACGTTTTGCTTTGCCAGTCTCTGGAGCTGCTTACGATTTCGGGACAAAATTCGGCGCGACACCGGAAAAGGCCGCCAGGTTGCTACAGCAGGTGGTTGCCATGGGTTTTTCGCCGGCTTTGTGTTTTCATCCGGGAACTCAGTGCGATGACCCGCAGGTTTGGGCTACATATGTTGATGCGGCAGCGCAGATTGCCGCCGCTGCTGGCGTGACAATCAAAAGGTTGAACGTTGGCGGCGGGTTTGCAGCGCATCGGGCCGGAACGGCTCCTGATCTGCAGGCGGTTTTCA
>CBDTVL010000228.1:0-6135 GCA_965363755.1 uncultured Sulfitobacter sp. | reverse complement strand
GAGAAAACACCTTTCCGGCGGCGCCGTGAGAGGAACAATCTGGACATGGAAGCCGAGGCGAACCCCGGACACAAACCGCAAGACAACACTCACCTCACTCTGGCGTTTAGAGGGGCCTACAGCCCCCAGGAATGCATGGGCTGCTCTGAAGCTGCCACAAATGTGTCTACCTGAGCTGGAAACGCGTCAGGCAAGTGCGCCCGTCGCTGGCACTTCAGCCGAACCTGCCGTGGATGGGCGTTTCAGCCCATAGATCATAGCGTAGAGCGTCGGCACGAGGATCATGGTCAGCACTGTGCCGAACGACAGGCCCGCCATGATAACCACCGACATCCCGATCCAGAACACGTCCTGCAGAAGCGGCACAACCCCAAGTACCGTTGTTGCCGCTGCCAGCACAACCGGGCGGAGGCGCGACACCGCCGCCTCAATTGTCGCGTCATAGCGGTTCAGACCACGTTCCAGCCCAGCCCCGATCTCGTCAATCAGGACAAGCGCATTTTTCACCATCATCCCGGCGAGGCTCATCGCCGCGAGCAGCGCCACGAAGCCGAACGGCACGCCGGAGAATAGCAGACCGTAGATGACGCCGATCAGTGAGAACGGGACAATAAGAAGTATGACAATTGGCGGGCGAAGGTCGTTGAAGAGCACCACCATTACTAAGATCATGATCGCGATCGCGGGGATGGCCCCAGGAATCAGCGAGGCCTGAGCTTTTGTGCTTTCCTCGTATTCGCCGCCCCATTCGAACCGGTAGCCCGGTGGCAGTTCGATTTCCGCGATCTTGTCAACGACATCGTCGTAAAGCGTGGGCAGGGTCGAGCCGCGAGCTGGAGTGGCTTGAACCGTCAGGGTCCGCCGCCTGTCGTAGCGCGCAATTACCGACTCTTCGGGTCGCACTTCTATCCCGTCGACCACCTGCTGAAGCGGCACTTGCGCGGTTCCGATCGGTGAGCGAACACCAACTACGTCGAGGTTGCCGGTCCTGGCGCGCTCCTCTTCGACGTTTCGCATCACGATCGGTATGAGATCGTCTCCGTCGCGGAACATACCAACCGTAAGCCCCTCGTAGGAGCGGCGGATGGCGCGCGCGATATCGGCGCGCGTGATGCCCGCCCAGCTCGCCCGCGACTGGTTGAAGTCGGGCTGCACCTCGATCACGCGTTGGCGCCAGTCGGTCTGCATGAGGCCCGCGTGCCGGCTTTCGGCGACCACTTCGAGCACTTCATCGCCAATGTTGCGCAGCACCGCCGGCTCCGCATCGCCAGGCCCGCTGATCCGAAGCTCAAACTGCCAGGTGAAGCCCGGCCCGACCGTGAACTTGCTGATTGGCAACAGCGCGTCGGTATACTTTTCGAACAGCCCCGGGCTAATGTCAGCAATGAGGTCGTCAATCTCGCGATAATCGTGGACATTAACGACCAGCTGTCCATAGGCCGGGTTCGCCGCCTCTGGTTCGACCGGCAAATAGAAGCGCGGCGGTCCTGCTCCGACAAACGCAGCGACGTCCTTTACTCGGTCGTCGGCCAGCAGCATCTGCTCGATCTCCGCCGTGTCCGCCGCGACGCGTTCGATCCGCGTACCCTCGGGCGCCCAGTAATTAATCATGAACTTCGTCATGGCGGAGTCAGGGAAGAACAGCTTGTTGACACTACCGAACGACATAAGCGAGGAGACCAGTAACGCGATAGCGAGGCCGAATGTTGCAAACCTGAAACGAAGCGCCAGGTGGAGCAAGCTTCGGAAGCCGTCGAAGAGCTTTCCGCCATATTGATCGCCCTGATCCCCGCCAGCGGGTGCTTTGAGCATCATCATACATTGCAACGGCGTCACAGTGATGGAGAGGAGCCAGGAAACAAGAAGCGATATGGCGACCACGGAGAACAGCGTCGCGCAGTATTCCCCAGCGTTCTCCTGGGAAGAGAAGATAGGGTAGAACGCCATCACCGCAATCACCGTAGCGCCCAGAAGCGGCATCGCCGGCTTGCTCGACGCTTCGAGCGCCGCGTCGCGCGGTTTCATCCCCTGCGCGACCCTCACGGCATAGCCGTCGGCAACGACGATGGCGTTGTCGACCATCATCCCGAGCGCGATCACCAGCGCCCCCAGCGACATGCGCTGCAGGTCGATCCCGAAGACCGCCATCAGCAGAAAGGTTGCCAGCACACATAGGACAAGAGCCGTACCAATCACGACGCCCATGCGCCACCCCATCGGCACCGTCAGCACCACGAGAACAATCACCACCGCCTGAATAAGACTAACAAAGAAGCCGCTGACGGAGTCGTCAATCACCGCCGACTGCCAGTGCACCCGCTGCGCCTCCACACCAATCGGCAGATCCTGCTGCAGTTCGGCCAGGCGCGCATCTACGCCCTTGCCGACATCTACAACATTCTCGCCGGGCCGGGCCGTAATGGCGATGCCAATCGCGGGCAGTCCGTTGAACCGCATCAACTGGGTCGACGGATCCTGGTATGATTCGACGATCTCTCCAAGATCCCCGAGCCTGAGAACCTCGTCGCCGCGTCGGACGGCGTTCCCGGTCCCTACGGCGGCCCCCAGCGCGTCGGTGGGCGACGGGCGCAGTACAAGTTCAGCAATGTCGGTCGGATTCTCAAACGCGCCGGTCGGCGACACGCGGACCGCGCGGTCCGCCGTGAACAGACGGCCGCCGTCAACAACCGTGTTCTGGTTTTCAAGGGTATGGGTGATGGTCGCATCGGATATTCCTAAGTCGGCCAGCCGACCCTGCTGAACGTCCAGGTAGATCCGGCGCGCCTGTACGCCCCAGAGATCGACCCGCGCGACGCCGTCGACAAGACTGAGTTCACGTTTCAGGTCGTCCGCGTATTGTTCGAGTTCGCTAGGCGCGAAACCGTCGCTCGTCAGCGCAAGAAGAAGCCCGAAGACATCACCAAAATCGTCGATGACAACTGGCGGTGACGCACCGGGCGGGAGCATACGTCCCGCATCCTGCGCGCGCACCCGTACCTTGTCCCAAATCTGGGGCAAGTCATCAGCGCCGTAGCTCGCTTTGATATTCACCTTGATCCGGGAATGACCGGCGCGCGAGAAACTCTCAAGGGAATCGAGCTCCTTGAGCTTTTGGAGCTCCAGTTCGATAATCTCCGTCACCTCATTCTCGACTTCCTCGGGCGAGGCGCCAGGATAGCTGGTCGACACGATCGCGGTCTTGATCGAGAACACCGGATCTTCGAGCTGTCCGAGAGAGAAAAACGCCGCGAAGCCTCCTACCAAAATGAGGAACGCAGCGAACCAGGTGACGGTTACGTTGTCGATTGCGGCCTTCTGAAGGTTCATTCGGCCTCTCCCGAACCATCGTCCAGAAGCCGGACTTCCTGATTTTCCTTCAGGCTGAACGTGCCGGCTGTCACGATCCATTCACCGACTGACAAGCCTTGCATCACCTCTGTGCCGACAGCCAGAATGCGGCCGACCTCCACCGGGCGAAGCGACACCATCTTCGACGCCTCGTCGACAATCCAGACGGCCATCTGGTCGCTGCCGGCGTCCAGGGGGCGAAGCGCGCTGGTAGGAACCACAACCCCTTCGGTGAGGTCCGGCAGCCTGGCTTTGCTCACATGAGCCGAGCCCGACATACCTGGAAGGATGACGGCTTCCTCTGGCTGCTCCATCACCACTGTCACCGGATAGGTGCGTGTCGTCTGCGAGGCCTCGGAGCCGATTTCCTCGATCACGCCGGCCAGCTCCAAGCCCGGAAACGCGTCAAAAGTGACAGCCATCTCCTCGACCAGAGGCGCAAGCGCGATCAAGGTCTCGGGAATGTCTATGACGATCTCAATCTTCGACAGGTCCAGCAGCCGCAGGATCGGCATCGCTGGCGATACCTCCTCGAAGTCCTCCGCGTAGACCGCGACGACTCGTCCGGCATAGGGCGCTTTGAGAACCGTGTAGGACAAGTCGAGTTCGGCGTGCTCGAGCGCCGATTGCAAAGAGTCGACCCTGGATGAGGCGCTGTCGCGCGCGCCGCGCGACTGGTCGCCGCGTGCCTCGCTGTACGTACCGCTGTCGACAAGGGTCATCACCCGTCCGTACTGTTCGTCCTTGACCGTGAAATCGACTTGCGCTGCGGTCAGATCGGCCTTCAGGCCTGCCACGTCGGCCTGGAACGGCCCTGGGTCCAGAACGGCGACCGTACCGCCGGCGTCCACGACGTCGCCCACGTTCGCCTGTCGCTCAATGAGCGATCCCGCAACTCTGAAGGACAGCGACACCACCCGTGTTGCCCGCGCGCGTCCGCTGAATACCCTCTTGCCAACAAGGTCCACTGTAGCCACCTGGATCGCGCTAACAGTGCGTGGTCCAAGCTCAACAGCGGCTTCCTCCTCATCTTCCCAGCAGCCGGCGAGAGCCAGAATACTGGTAAATATCAAAGCGCGCGTGAAATGGTTCATCGGTTCCCCCAATGCGTGAAATCATACATCATCGTGGCTCAAAAACCGATATGTATCAAAGTATTAAAACTGTATTTGATGAGCGGTGTGCCGGTCATTACCATTTCACGACAAAATGCCCCTGAGTGGCACCTTATCGAGCAGCCACCCTCAAATCCCGCCAAGCGGGGCACTTAAGAAAGGAGGACGCGGCCAGAACCCGCTGTTTCCGTCTTCAGTGGAAGCCGAATTGGTCATTGCGATGGGCTCTGGCGTTCGCGATCTCACCAGATCGTCAGGAACCATTTGATGATCACCGCATTGGCGATGTCAACAAAGAAGGCCGAGATAAGCGGGAGCACGATAAACGCGAGCGGTGACGGACCGTAGCGTTGTGTCACGGCTGTCATGTTTGCGATCGCCGTGGGTGTCGCGCCGAGTGTTACACCGGTGAAACCCGCCGAGATAACGGCGGCAAAGTAGTTTCGTCCCGTTGCCGGGAACACGATGAACAGGATGAACAAGGTCGCTGCCGTTGCCTGCATCGCCATGGTGGTGATCAGGACGCCAGCGCTTGCGGCGAGCGTCCAGAGTTCCATGCTCATTAGCGACATTGACAGAAACACCGACAGGCTGAATTCCGAGATCAGATCGGTTGCTTTACTGCGCACGCGCCTTTCCATCCATGGGAAGAAAGCTGGCAGCACGTTGGCCAGGAGAATCGCGCTCAAGAGGCAGGGAACAAAGAGCGGCAGTTTAATGCCGGCGGCCTCGAGCGCCTGAAACGCTGTATATCCAATCGCGATGGCCACGTGGATCCACATAATGCTGCGCATGATCGAGATTTTGGAGATCTCGTGATCGTCCTCCACGTCAGGATTCCCGTCAGTGCCGGGCGCCGCAGCAGTTGGGATATGTCCCTCAAGCGGCGTCTCTGCGACCAAATCATTTCTTTCAATGAGGAACTTCGCGATTGGCCCGCCGAGGATGCTTGCAAGGATTAACCCGATGGTCGCTGATGCGATCCCGAGTTCGGCCGCGCCGGTGATCCCGAACTCTGCCTCGATGGCTGGCCCCCAGGCAATCGCCGTGCCGTGCCCACCAATTAGCGATGCCGTGCCCAGAAGTACACCAGCCTGCGGTGGCAGACCAAAGAGCATGGCACCGGCTACACCCACCAGCTCCTGAACAAGCATAAAGGCGATTGTCAGCCCCAATAAAACCGCAAGGATTGGTCCGCCGCGGAGCAGATCTGAGATGCGGGCATTCAAACCCACGGTCGTGAAGAAATAGACGAGAAGGAAATCGCGCGCTGAAAGATCGTAGTCGATTTCACGCCCGGTGATCAAAACGATTGCAAGCGCGATCAGCGCTGCCAGCAACCCCCCGCTGACCGGCTCGGGAATGCTGTACTTTTGTAAAATCGGAAACCTGCCGGTCATGCGTGCTCCGATGAAGTACACGATGATGCCAAACGTGAAGGCTCCGAAGCTGCCAATGTAGATGGGCTCGAGAAATGTTTCTGGTTCCACTTGCGACCTATTTCCGTTCTTCGTTTGCCATGCGGCGGAGCGGCTCTGAATAGCTTTGTTAGTAATTCCATGGACGGCAGTTTATTACATTCAGAGTAAATACCCCCCCCAATGACATTAGCGCCATACCTGAAGTAATTGCATTGCCATTTCACGACAAAATGCGAGCGGGCAATTTCCTG
>CBDTVL010000227.1:0-6200 GCA_965363755.1 uncultured Sulfitobacter sp. | reverse complement strand
CATGTAGCCCAGTAATGATCCGGCAGGCATCGCGTGATGTCTGTAGGGACAACTTCTTCCCGTTTGTGTGGCGGGGGTTTGACAAGCTCCATCATGGCCCAAACAAGTTTGAACCCGCTTGGCATGTGCGCGCCATGTGCGATGAACTAGACAACATCAGGACCGGCGAGAACAAGCGGTTGGTCATCAACATCCCGCCCCGGTGCCTGAAGTCGGTGACGGTCGCGGTGGCGTATGTCGCTTTCCTGCTGGGACATTTCCCCGAGGCGAAGATCATCGTAGCAAGCTATGGTCTCGATCTCGCCCGGAAGCATTCCGAAGATTGCCGGCGTGTTATTTCTTCGCGCTGGTATCAGGAGATATTCCCGCAGACCCGGTTGGCGAAGAAGGGCAACACGTCGGAAGAGATTCGGACAACAAAAGGGGGCGGTCGTAAGGCGGTTCCCATCGGTAGTTCAGTGACCGGACATGGCGCTGACTACATCATCATTGATGATCTGCTGAAAGCTGGCGATGCCGACTCAGAAGCGGAACTATTCCGGGCGCAGGAGTTCATTGAGGGGACGTTGTTGTCCCGCTTTGACAACCCCTCGGAAGGTCGCGTTATGATGATTGCCCAACGTTTGCACGAACTCGACCCGCCTGGGTATCTGCTCGACAAAGGCACCTACCGACATCTCAACTTACCCGCGATTGCGGAGGCAGAAGAGGTCGTCGCTATTGGTCAAGGCAAGCTTCATCGCCGCAGACTGGGAGACCTTTTAGTTCCGGAAAGGCTCGACCAAGAGACGCTGGATCGCATGCGACGGGAGATGGGATCGGCCGTCTTTAACTGCCAGTATCAGCAGAACCCGATTGCGCCAGATGGATCGCCTCTAAGATGGGAATGGTTCGGGACGTACGATAGCGTTCAGGACCGGCGCTGGTATGAGATGGTAGTCCAAAGCTGGGATACGGCTATGTCGGCTGTCCCTTCTGCCGCATTTTCTGTATGTACCACGTGGGGTTTTAGAGAGAGTATTTGGTACCTCGTCGATGTTTGGCGAGGTCAACTGGACTACCCCGCCCTCAAAGCGAAAACGCTGCATCTCGTCGATCGATGGGATCCAGACAAGGTGCTCATAGAAGATGCCGCCTCAGGAAAACCTCTCTTGGACGAACTATTCAATGAGGACCGAAGTCGATTCCGCCACATCAGGCCCGAGAAAGATAAGGAAATCAGGTTCCAGTCTGCCTGCGCTCCCATCGAGGAGGGTAAAGTGTTTTTGCCTAGAGACGCGCCATGGTTGCCTGCGTTCAAACGTGAACTCCAAGCCTTCCCGCGGGGCGCTAAAAACGATCAGGTCGACAGCTTCAGTCAATTCCTCAACTGGTCAAAAGGTAACGGGTTCTATCGTTCGCTTTCGCGTGATCATCCGATCAGGGTGGAGCGTCGGCAGAGTAACGCCAATCGACAAAGGCGTTGCCGGGGATGATACCATCGCCGTTACGACGGCTGCTCGTATAGCCTCACCTTCAGGCTCATAACCTGAAGCAGAGCTCCGATGTATGAACCGTACGCCCTGTCAAACTGCGCTACTGTTGATTCTCTTGGGAACATTTCTGTTTTGGGCAGTTGGTGAAATTTCTGAATGGCGATAACATATACGACCCTACAGTTTCGCGACAGATCATATAAATTCAGTGCCTTGCTGGTCAAAAGATAACGGACGGCAGCCAAGTTGCGATTCCTGGTACCATCCAGATTAGGAACACCCCCACAGCCTGAAGCCCTATGAAAGGAATTACGCCCGCATAGATTTGGCCGGTGGTCACTTCCTTTGGGGCAGCACCACGCAGATAGAAAAGAGAAAAACCGAATGGTGGCGTGAGGAAGCTCGTCTGAAGGTTAATTGCTAAAAGTATGCCAAGCCAAATTGGATCATGCCCCATCAGGATCAAAGAGGGCGCTACTAGCGGCAGCACAATCACTGAAATCTCTACAAAATCGAGGAAGAACCCAAGCACAAAGATGAAGACCATCGCGAAAAATAGTGCACCTGTCGGTCCGCCCGGCATATTCCCCAACAGATGAGCAACCCGCTCTTCCCCGCCCAATCCAATAAACACTAACGAAAAGAAGCCCGCCGATAAGATTGTCGCGAAGATCATCGCCGTCATTGTCAAAGTGGAGTCGACGGCATCATGGATGATGCGCTCTTTTAAGGATGCCCTGAGCGCCAAACCGATGGCGACAGCACCGACAACACAGAGCAGCGCATAAATAGCACCGACCACCAGTTCAGAAGATGTAAGGTCGTTGCGTTGTAAACGCACAGGGAATATCCCTGCAAAGACCCCAAGCGCCACCAATGCGCCAGCCCCTAGCAAGATAAGTTTAGGGTTGATGCGAAGGCGACGGCCCGCCATCAGAAGGGCACCGACGGCCCCCACAGATGCCGCTTCAGTAGGGGTCGCTATGCCCCCGAGTATCGCCCCAAGGACTGAGAAGATCAAAAGAACCGGTGGAATGATCGTAGTAATGATCTCTGCTCTATCGGGCTTGGCCATGTCTGCGCGCGCAGGCGGCATGTCCTGTGGGCGCAAATATCCATGGATCACTATATAAAGAAGATAGAGCGAAACAAGCATCAGTCCGGGAATGATTGCCGCAGCAAAAAACTGGCCAACAGACAATGCTTCGACAGAGAATTTTCCCTGTTCATATTGTGCTTGCTGAAACGCGTTCGACATCACGTCTGCGAGAATGATTAACAAGGTTGATGGCGGGATGATTTGGCCCAATGTGCCCGCCGTGCAGACGATGCCAGAAGCAACACGCGGATCATAACCTGAGCGCAGCATGGTCGGCAGCGCAATCATACCCATGGCGACAACCGTTGCCCCGACGATTCCAGTTGAAGCGGCAAGAAGCGCGCCGACAAGCACCACCGATATCCCAAGTCCGCCTCTGAGCTGCCCAAATGTGCGGCCCATCGTATCTAGCAAATCCTCGGCGATACGGCTTTTTTCCAAGACCGCCCCCATCAACACAAATAGCGGAATAGCGATAAGCACTTGGTTGGAAATCAATCCAAAGACCCGCTGGCCAAGGGCACCCAACAATGAGATGTCCATCACCCCCAACATCCAACCAAAATAGGCAAAGAATACCGCAACACCTGCAATGCTGAAAGACACTGGAAATCCGGACAGGATAGCGACCATCAGGGCTGCAAACATAATGATATCAAGGTATTCGCTCAAGATGGTACCCTCACCAAAAGAAGCCGTGCCAACTGCGACAGGGATTGCAGGATGACGAGGATACAGAATGCAGGGATAAGCGTTTTAAGCAGAAACACGGCCTCAATGCCGCCAACAGAGATTGGGCCTTCGAGGATTTTCCAGGAGTTGCGCACCGAAGGCCAAGACCAGTAAAGCAGCACCAGCATCGAAGGCAGGAGTAAGAAGATATGTCCAAAGATGTCAATTCGGCGTTGTGCGGCTGGACTAACTTTGGCAAAGAACACATCAACACGTACGTGTTTATCCACGAGCAGCGTATACCCCGCCCCCAGCATGAAAAGGGTGGCGTGCATGTAAAGCACGCTTTCCTGTGCGGCGATCGAGTTCACTCCAAAGACATAACGCGCAACAACAATAGCGAATTGCATCAGCACCATCAAAAGCGCAAGCCAACGGATCACGCTCGCGGTTGCACGGTTAATGCTGTCGAAAAAATTTGCGATTCCAATCACTTGCCTGCCCCTGAAACAGTTGGAGTCTGGTGCGCGGTTTAACCGCGCGCCAGTTTGGCTTCAGTAGCCCAACGCTTTGGCTCTGGCGTTCATCTGCCCGTTGTCCGAATAGGGTTTGTAGCCACCGACCAGATCGCGGTACGCGACAAAACTTTCAGCGATGCGGACGACCAATTCGTCTTCATCGGCTAGCAGATCATCAATGACCTCTTTTGCCGCTACGCCCATGGCGTCGACCACTTCATCAGGGAACTTTTTGACAGTAACACCGTGCTCTTCTACCAGTGCTTTCAAGGACAGAGCGTGTTTGGTCGTGTATTCTGTCCAAACAGGATTGTACATTCCTTCACAGGCCGCCTTAACAACCTGCTGCAGATCTTCAGGAAGCTCTGCATAAGCTTCTGCGTTTATGCCGCATTCTTCCGCAGAAGATGGCTCGCCAACGCCGGGCCAATAATAGTTCTTGGCTACTTGATAGTACCCTAGCGCGGAATCGGTCCATGGACCGATGAATTCACCCGCATCCAAGGCACCTGTTTGCAGCGCCTGGAACATCGCAGGTCCGCTCATGGATTCTGCCGCCATACCCAACTTGTTCACCATCTCAGAGGCGAGACCAGTTGTACGGAATTTCAAACCCTTCAGATCTTCTACTGAAGTGATCTCATCGCGGAACCAACCGCCCCACTGTGGGCCAGAGTTGCCGCACAAAAACGGTTTGATGCCAAATCGGCCGTACATTTCGTCGTACAGTTCTTGTCCACCGCCATGAGACATCCAGCCGAACTGTTCGTCAGCCGTTAATCCAAAAGGCTGGGAACCAAAGAGCAATATGCCCTTCGACTTGGAACCCCAATAGGCGGGCACTGCATGGTAAAGTTCTGCGGTGCCTTCGGAAACGGCATCAAACACGCCGCGACCAGGAACGATCTCACCTGCCGCGTAAAGCGTGACCTCAATTCGACCACCAGAAAGTGTGGTAATGCGATCCGCCAATGTCTGTGCGGCGACACCTGGTCCCGGCAGGTTTTTCGGCCAGGCCGAAACCAATTTCCACTGACGCTTGTCTTGTGCGACGGCCGGCGCGGCCAGCGTGGTCGCAGCAATGCCCACGGCACCTGCAGTTAAGAACTTTCTTCTTTCCATTGTGTCCTCCTCCTTGTTGATTTCATTACTAAGTATAACGAACATTTTTAGCCTATGTTCACGCGCATAGTCGAGCGCAATGTAGTGCCAACCGTCCCTTATCACTCACATGTCGCAAATTTGGGTGGCGCACCAACGGGCACTGTCAGACAAAACCGGCTTGAGCCGGGCAGGGCGAAGACCTAGCTTTGCGGCATGATAAAACGCAGCGCCTTGCGCTATTTTACCGCTTCACCCGAGATCATTCGCCGCAATCTCGAGCGTAATCTCTTCCCGCCTGATCCGGCACCGGACTGTTTTCAGATCAAGGTGTCTGGAAGATTCTGTTGCATTAGTGGAGTGCGTGCAAATGACCGACGATGGATGTGAGATTACGTTGCATCGTCGAACAAATTGGCCACGAACTCGATCTCATTTAGAACGCCGGTTTCATTGTCTGCAAAATGCCCCTTCTTGATAGCTCTGAGTGTTTCAATTCCTTTCAATGTGTTTTTGGCAGCGCTTAGACTTCGAAAACCTCACTTAGGCCCGAGGAGTTGTTTGAGCACCCCATGATCACCTTCGATCCGGTTGTTCAAATGGTTACGATCAATGTGTCTGATAGCGTCTTGGAGACCACAGCCTTGATTCATTTCTGCGATCACCTTGGCATAGCTGTGCGCCTTGTCTGTGATGATGGCGAGCGGATAATAACAACGAACGGTTTCACAGGCTTGCCGCATAAAAGCCCTTGCTGCGTTGGCATTTCGGCGTGCGGTCAGACGGAAATCGATCAGCTGGCCTCGCTGATCAACAGCCCGCCATAGGTAACACCAGCGTCCGTTGACACGAACATACGTCTCATCCACATGCCATTGCAGACCACGCCATGATCGATGGCGACCATAAGCCCGTTTTCGGATCTCGGGTCCGAACTTTTGCACCCAGCGATAGATTGTTGCGGCATCAACAGTGATCCCACGTTCAGCCATTAAGTCCCGAACATCCCGGTACGAAAGTGGATACCGCCAATACCACCGCATCGCTAACAGAATGACTTCCTGAGGAAAACGATGATGTTTGAATGGACTGCGCCGTGCCATGGAAACCTCGCCCACTGTTCAAAGCAAGCATCCCGTGTAGCCGCAATTAATGCAACAGAACCCCGCAAAGAGATGCAAGGGCAGAAGTGAATGATGATGATCAAACGGGACCGCTGCCGGGACACCCCGAGGTGCTGTCAGGGCTCACAAGTGGGACCCGGCTCGCGGACTTCATCAGGGCCAGCGGTTATATGCACCGCGCACAAAGGCCGGACACATGACCGCAACCTGC
>CBDTVL010000226.1:0-6228 GCA_965363755.1 uncultured Sulfitobacter sp. | reverse complement strand
GCCGGGCCCATACATTCTTGTTCCTGTAGATTTTGACGCCACTGCAATGGCCTTATTGCCAAGTGAGGGATTGGATGGGCACAGAGGTCATCCTGTGTTGCAGCCAGGAATGGCGAAGGTCTGCTTCGCCTTATCGATTACTGTCGATCCATTTGGACATCATGGTGCGATCACGAAAACACTCCTGTGGCACCTGGCGCTGCTTGTGTCTGGCAATTCGCTCTGCAAATGCGACTTGCTTGGAAGACGCGTAGCTGGAAAAGCGGCCCTGATCTGTTGCATTTTGTTTTTCTTCTATCCACGCCGAAAGCGATTTGCGGTCCTGTTGCACGTCCCACGGCAGTACAACACCACTTCGCTGTGCCAGCGCCCGCGCATACCCGATCTGTTTTTCAGTGGCAGGCAGTTCATGGTAGTCGTTTGTGCGATGAACATCGGTGACCAATGCGGCGTCTGATCTGGCAGCAGGCATGACGTCCTCCTTTCAATCTGTGTCCATAAAATGGTAGAACAAAACAAGATCAAATGCAACATCCTGTAGGCAAGAACCCAAGATGCACGACATATAGACATGTGACGATGAAGTCGTCTGGCGTATATTGCGCGACTGGATCGCGACACATTGCGATGCTCGGGGCAGCCAGATGGCCGGCTGTGAACGTCGCAAATTGTGTTCCCAGTGGCCGCGTTATCGCAACAGTTGTGTCCAAGCTACTGTGTCAAAATCGCTGCCATTGGACACTCACCAGCGCCTGTGCCGGACCAGAAAAACCAACGATCGTTATCGTGCCAATTGACAATTCCCTCTTGCACCCCACATTTTGCGCGGCCATAGACGCCCAGGATTTCAAAGAAAAGGTTCCCCAATAGATGCCCGTTGTTGTTGTCGAATCTCCCGCGAAAGCCAAAACAATCAACAAATATCTTGGCTCCGATTATACGGTGCTCGCCTCATACGGCCACGTACGGGACTTGCCGCCCAAAGACGGATCGGTCGACACCGAGCGTGATTTCGACATGAAATGGGAGATCGCAACAGACAGCAAGAAACATGTCAAAGCGATTGCCGACGCGCTGGCAAATGACAACGAACTGATCCTTGCAACCGACCCGGACCGCGAGGGTGAGGCGATCAGTTGGCATTTGCAGGAAGCGCTGACAAAACGCAAATCGATCAAAAAAGACACGCCCGTCAGCCGGGTTGTGTTTAATGCCATCACCAAGACCGCCGTGACCGAGGCGATGAAAAACCCCCGGCAAGTTGACATGCCGCTGGTCGAAGCTTACCTCGCGCGCCGCGCTCTGGATTATCTTGTTGGCTTCAATCTCTCCCCGGTTCTGTGGCGCAAATTGCCCGGTGCAAAGTCAGCGGGACGTGTTCAGTCTGTCTGCCTGCGCCTGATCGTCGAACGTGAGATGGAGATCGAGGCATTCCGCAACCGCGAATACTGGTCGGTCAAAGCGATGCTGGGCACGCCGCGAGGCCAGGAATACCAAGCCCGCCTGACGGTTTTGGCTGGCAAGAAGCTTGATAAGTTCGATATTGAAAACGGCACCCAGGCCGAACTTGCGGTTCAGGCGATCACCAGCCGCGATCTGACGGTTAAATCGGTTGAGGCCAAACCAGCCAATCGCAATCCGTCTGCGCCATTCATGACCTCAACGCTGCAGCAAGAGGCCAGTCGCAAATTCGGCATGGGTGCCCGTCAGACAATGAGCACTGCGCAACGTTTGTACGAGGCAGGCCACATTACCTATATGCGGACCGATGGCATCGACATGGCACCCGAGGCAGTTTCAGCCGCCCGCGACGAAATCAAAAACCGTTACGGTGCTGACTATGTGCCATCCAGCCCGCGCATGTATAAGAACAAAGCCAAAAACGCGCAGGAAGCTCATGAATGTATCCGCCCAACCAATATGTCGATGGATGCGACCGCTCTCAAAGTGCTCGAACCGGATCAGCGCAAGCTTTATGACCTGATCTGGAAACGCACCTTGGCCAGCCAGATGGAAGTCGCGCGAATGGAACGCACAACGGTGGACGTGGCCAGTGCCGATGGGCAGATCGAACTGCGCGCAACGGGTCAGGTAGTGCTTTTTGAAGGATTTCTGAAGGTCTACGAAGAAGGTCGCGACGATGCAGTCGTGGATGACGACGACAAGCGTCTGCCGCAGGTCATACAAGGTGAGACAGCTGACAAACGCACGATCTCACCCGAGCAGCACTTCACTCAGCCGCCGCCTCGTTATACCGAGGCGACATTGGTCAAACGTATGGAAGAACTTGGGATTGGCCGCCCGTCAACCTACGCGTCAGTTGTGACCACAATTCAAGATCGCGAATACGTTCGCAAAGAAAAGAATCGTCTTATCCCCGAAGACAAAGGCCGTCTGGTCACGGCTTTTCTGGAAAACTACTTTCGCAAATACGTGGGCTATGGCTTTACCGCGGACCTTGAGGACCAACTGGACAATGTGAGTGCGGGGGACGCGAATTACAAAGATGTGCTGAACCGATTCTGGAACGATTTTTCCGCCGCAATTGCCGAAACCTCAGAGCTGCGCATCACAGAGGTCCTTGAAAAGATCAACGAGGTTCTGGAGCCGCATCTGTTCCCCATGACAGAAGAGGGTGGCGATCCGCGCCTGTGTCCGAATTGCGGTGCGGGACGGTTGAGCATGCGCACGGCGCGATCCGGTGGCGCGTTCATCGGCTGCTCCAACTACCCGGAATGCCGCTATACTCGCGCCTTTGGACCGCCCGGTGCCGAGGATTCCGGCGGCATCCCACCTGAAGGCAAGGTATTGGGTGAGGACGCCGGAGATAAGATCTCCGCCTTCAAGGGCCGTTTTGGACCCTACGTTCAACGCGGCGAGGTGACTGACGAGAATAAAAAGCCGCCACGCCAATCCATCCCCAAGGATTGGCCACCGGCAGATGTGGATCTGGCGCAGGCACTAAAACTGCTGTCGTTGCCCCGTGCTGTGGGCCCGCACCCGGATGACGGGGTGATGATTTGGGCCAATATCGGACGGTATGGACCGTACCTAAAACACGCTGAAAATACGAGCGAACGGGGCGGCACCAATGCCAATCTGGAGGGCATAGAAGAAGTATTCACTGTCGGCATGAATCGCGCCGTTCAGTTGCTGGCCGAAAAGGTTGCCAGCCGGGGGGGGCGCGGAGTGGCCGCCAAACCACTGCGCGAATTGGGCGAGCACCCGCAAAGCGGCGGGCCGGTCAACATCATGGAAGGCAAATATGGGCCTTACGTGAAGTGGGAAAAGATCAATGCGACTTTACCCAAAGACATTGAGCCTGCGGATCTGAGTATGGACGCAGCTGTCGAATTGCTGGATGCCAAGGCAACAAGTAAAGGCAACAAACGCAAAGCTCCTGCAAAAAAGACCGCGGTCAAGAAGAGTCCCGCAAAAAAAACAGCCGCGAAAAAACCGGCAGCAAAACGCCCCGCCGCATAGATTTTGTCGAGACGCGCGGGTCGACTGAAGCTGGCTTTTGCCACGCTCTTTTGTGCTTTGTTGACACGCGCCGACCTGCGCGGCACAACTCAGCAACAACGTGTTGTGGCCACAGCAAAGGATAGATGTTGATGAAAAAAGTTTTCTCCACTCCGGCGGAGGCTCTTGAGGGTCTGCTGTTTGACGGCATGTTCATTGCTTCGGGCGGTTTTGGCCTGTGCGGAATCCCAGAATTGCTACTGGAAGCAATCAAGAAAGCCGGCACTAAAGATCTGATCTTTGCGTCCAACAACGCCGGTGTAGATGATTTTGGCATCGGAATTTTGCTGCAGACCCGCCAGGTCAAAAAAATGATCAGCTCTTACGTCGGTGAAAACGCCGAATTTATGCGGCAATACCTGTCGGGTGAACTCGAGCTAGAGTTTAACCCCCAAGGCACTCTGGCCGAACGCATGCGCGCCGGTGGCTGTGGCATACCGGGTTTTTACACCAAAACCGGTGTCGGCACTGTGATTGCCGATGGCAAAGAGCACAAAGACTTTAAGGGTGAAACCTACATCATGGAAGAAGGTATCTTCGCGGATCTGGCCATCGTAAAAGCCTGGAAAGCCGACGACACCGGCAATTTGGTGTTTCGCAAGACCGCGCGAAATTTCAATCCTCCTGCCGCAATGTGCGGCAAGGTCTGTGTGGCCGAGGTCGAAGAAATAGTACCACGCGGCAGTCTTGACCCGGACGGCATTCACCTGCCTGGCATCTACGTCCACCGCATTGTGCAAGGTCAGCATGAAAAACGTATTGAACAGCGCACCACGCGCCCAGCGGCTTAAGGAGACGATATTATGTGGGATCGGAACCAAATGGCTGCGCGCGCAGCACAAGAGCTTCAAGATGGCTGGTACGTGAACCTTGGCATCGGCATTCCGACGCTGGTATCGAACTACATTCCTGACGGACTCGAAGTGACGCTTCAGTCGGAGAACGGCATGCTGGGCATGGGGCCCTTCCCAATTGAAGGCGAAGAAGACGCCGATCTGATCAACGCCGGCAAGCAAACCATCACCGAACTGGCGCGCACGTCTTATTTCGACAGTGCCCAATCCTTTGGCATGATCCGAGGCGGCAAGATCGCAATGGCAATACTGGGTGCGATGGAAGTGGCCGAGAATGGCGACCTAGCCAATTGGATGATCCCCGGCAAGCTGGTCAAAGGCATGGGTGGTGCTATGGATCTGGTTGCAGGCGTCGGTCGCGTGGTGGTGGTGATGGATCATACGAACAAACACGGCGACAGCAAAGTTCTCAAGGAATGCACACTACCGTTAACAGGAAAAGCTGTGGTTGATCGGATCATCACCAATCTTGGCGTTCTGGACGTGGTAGAAGGTGGATTGAAAATCGTTGAGTGCGCAGATGGCGTGACCGAGGAAGAACTTCGAAGCGCAACTGAAGCGACGATTGTCTAACCTCGACACTGCGGGCGATGCGCCCTTGTAGCTGGGCTCACCAGTTCGTAGCGAACCCAACGTTGACGTTAACATATCTTAGGGGTGCGTTTGGTTGTTATAGGCATGTGCGCATTTTTTTGTTGTGCCCGCTCAAATAAGGATCAGCCTGATTGGATTAGTATAATCAGGGATTAGTGGCGGGAAAATGTGCCCTCCACGGTCATTATTTCATTGCAGCGAAGACACAGCCATCAGTGATCAGTTCCGGCGGCGTCTTGCACAAACCACGTGCGACCTGAAACGCTGCCAGCACTTTTGGAACGTAATCGCGGGTCTCGGCGTAAGGCGGCACACCATCATGATTGAGCACTGATCCTTCACCGGCATTGTACCCGGCCAGTACCAGAATAGGGTCGTAGTCAAATTTGCCCATCAGCCAGTTCAAATACTTGACCCCGCCCAGAATGTTCTGCGCAGGCACCAGACTGTCGATGACCCCAAAACGCGCAGCGGTTGCCGGCATCAGCTGCATCAAGCCCTGCGCACCTGCACCGCTTACCGCATCCGGCTTGCCGGCTGATTCAACGGCAATGACCGCAAGAACCAAAGCAGGAGAAACCTCGGTTCCAATCGTCGACTTCAATATCTCGATTCCCTGTACGCGGGCGATATCCTGCATATGTTGCAGTCGAGGGGTGGAAACCGGGCTATTGGATCCTGACAGGGTATTCAGCGCAAGCTCCAGTCGGCCTGGCCCTGACTGCGCCAGATCAGGCGATATTTTGTCCCAGAACCAGACATACTGACCAATCGGCGCTGCTTTGTCGGGGCTCGCCTCAGTGGGCTCTGCCACTGGGGCCGACTTTCGGAACTGGGTCGCAGGATCAATCTGAACCGTAATCCGCTTTCCAATCTCCGATGTTGGGGGTTTGATCCGCTTGGCACTGAACTCCGGGAAAGGAGCCGGGCCCTCTGGCCAACCCGAACTTGGTCCGATCAACGCCAGACTCAGAATTATTATTTTCATATACCGCATTTTTTCTGCGATTTGCCCTGCCTCTGGGTACTATCGCCTTTGATATTGCAGAAAGAAGTCGCTCAAACCAGCAAATCAGGCCTCAGAACATGGCAATATTGCCTTATTGTGCCTTCAAAACACTATCTTCGCGCAGGCCGCGCTTTTCTTCTTGAATTTTTATGCTTTATTTTCCGAGGGTTGTGAATTTTCCGCAATAAATTCAGCCTTTGTTAAAAAAGAATTGCCCTGCGTCAAATTCATGCCCCATTCCAATAGCAT
>CBDTVL010000225.1:0-6235 GCA_965363755.1 uncultured Sulfitobacter sp. | reverse complement strand
GGCCACTTCACTGAATAAGTTACGTTCTGCCCCGGACAACCTGAGCCTGTGGCCGATATAGGCACTAACTGTCCGGGCGTCCATGGCGTCCAGATGAAAACTGGCTGCAACCCTTTGTGCAAATTGGCGTAGATCTGGTCGCCGCACCATATCGCGCAGTTCAGGTTGCCCGACTAACACGAGCTGCAGTAGCACATCGCTGTTTGCGTTGATGTTTGTGAACATACGCAGTTCTTCAAGTGACTCGCGACTGAGGTTTTGCGCTTCGTCGAAGATCAGGATGACTCGATTGCCCTGTGCATATTCCATAATCAGATATTTCTGGAATGCATCAAACAGCGACACATAACTTGCGCCGTCTGGCGCAGGCTGATCAAGCGACATCAAGACCCACTGCAGCAGTTCTCCACGCGATCCATGTGCGTTGGAAATCAGGCCGATTTTTACGCCTTCGCCAATGTTTTTCAGCAGATGCTGAAGCAATGTGGTTTTACCGGCTCCAACTTCTCCTGTGATCAGAGTGATCGGGGCGCTGGTCAGAACGCCGTATTCCAGCATCGTATAGGCCCTGCGGTGTGATGATGACCAGTAGAGATAATTCGGATCAGGTACCAACGAAAACGGGCGCTGCTTGAGACCAAAGTGGTCGGTATAAATGTCTAACGAACTGTCCATGGCGGGGGTGTACTCTGAATTATGTTCAGGTTCTATCGGATTTGGCGCAAATTTAGTGTTGGAAGTGCGCAGTTTTTGACAATTCTTGACACTTTCTGGCCGCACTCCCGCGGCATTGACGGCGGCTGCCAGGGCAGAGTCAGGAGTTGTAACACGAACAGAACGAAAGACGCAGGCGGCACTACCGTCGCTTGCGTCTGCGATCTGCGACGGAATGCGTGTCTGAACCCCGCTCAGTTTTCGCAACAGTGTCATGTGCCGTTTTGGCGACAGATTGTAACGGGTTGTGTTTAAGCAATCCAGTTCAGCCCGGCTAACCGGCATGAACCGAGGGACCCGGTCGCGTAAACGTTGAGCGGTATCCAGGTCTTTTCTCATGATTAGTCCCCTGTTTCCTGACCTACACTACGTTGGTCGCCGGCAATGTATCGCTTGCGCAACCACATCCCCCCTGATCGTTCTGTCAAAGCAGCGGAACAGCTTCGAATCGATCGTTCGAGAGCCCACTGCAGAGGTTACTAAGTTGTTGTGAATCCGACCTTAACATGGTGGAATTGAGGCAAATCGTTGCTTAAACGGGACGGAAGCCGCGCAGCCCGATTCGAGGACTTCTCAGTCCGACTTGTGCCGGAAAGAATACAAAGACCCTCTGAAGTGGGGGACTGGCGATCAAAGTCGCCTAAATTGTGATCAACCGACAAAATTTTCGGCTAATTTTTGTGTTTCTACTGGATTCGAATGCCCGCAGGTGTTAAAAAAATCTTAATAAGAGAGATCGTCTGTTTCGCGCTTGTTACAAAGGCGGTCTAATAACAAGTTAGACGAGCAGGTCGATTTGACGACGCGGAGCAGCGATAGTTTGCGCTGTATGGACTGTGTTTGTGGTAATGGTTACTGGGTGTATATATGACGATTCAAGACAAAGATTTTAAACAGAATGCGACGTTTGTCGCCAGTGTAGCAAACAAATTGGATTTCGACGCTGACGGTGGTCAGCGGATCAGCCTTTACAGTCGATTTTTCAAGCGTTTTCTGGACTTCGCAATTGTTTTACTTGCATCTCCTGTATTGGTGCCTGTTGTGATGGTTCTGGCATTTCTCGTTGCACGGGATGGCCATTCGCCGTTCTACAGACAAGACCGGGTTGGTCGGGACGGCCGCATCTTTTCAATGTGGAAATTGCGGACGATGGTTCTGGATGCCGACCGCCACCTGGCGCATTACATCAGTGAGAATCCGGCTGCACATCGGGAGTGGACTGAGTCTCAAAAGCTGAAATTTGATCCACGGATTACTAGCTTTGGGAAGAAGCTGCGCAAAACGTCGATGGATGAATTGCCCCAACTTTGGAATGTGTTTGTCGGAGACATGAGTCTCGTCGGCCCCCGCCCGATGATGACTGAACAGCAGGACTTGTACCCCGGTAACGCCTATTATTCGCTGCGACCGGGTATTACTGGGTACTGGCAGATCTCGGCCCGTAACGAAAGCAGCTTTGCGGCTAGGGCGAGTTTTGACACGCGCTACTTCAATGAGCTGAAACTGTCGACCGATGTGGATGTTTTGTCGAAAACGGTCGGTGTAGTTTTGCGCGGAACCGGCTACTAAATATTGGCGGTTTTTCGTTGGGCACCTAAGGGCTGCGGCAATACGTGGCCCTTTTCGTTGTCTAAGGAATGTATTAAGTTAGTCAGGCGCATCCGCACTGAAGCAGACCAGACAACTTCGAAGTCAATATTGGATCACAATATCATGTCGCTACGTTCTCTTGGATTGATTGCTGTATTTCTGTCTACAACGCTGCTACTTGCGGCCTGCGAGAGTTCGGAACAACGCGCACAGAAGCACTTTGAAAGCGGTATTGCACTGCTGGAAGAAGGAGACGTCGACCGAGCGTTTGTCGAGTTTCGCAATGTCCTCAAGTTGAATCCGCGCCACAAAGAGGCGCGCCTCGAATTTGCCCGCTCGCAAATCGCGCAAGGCAATACTAAGCCGGCCTATCGCCAATATTCAAAGTTGGTTGAGTACTACCCGGACAATCTGGAAGGTCACGTCGTACTGTCCGAGATTGCAATTCTTGACCAGAATCTGGAAGCGGCGGAACGTCACGCCCTTGCAGCGAAACAGCTTGATGCTCAAAACCAGCGTGCGATTGTGGTTGTTACAGCCATTGACTACGTCAAGGCCCGCAGGGGCTCCGACGACGATGTGGCCGCTGAACAAGCTGAGACACTCACGAAATATCTGGTGCAGGATCCCTCAAACGCCATCGCGCGCCGTATTGTAATCGAACACCTCACTAATGTTGGTGATTTCGACAACGCTTTGCCCGCCATTGAGGAAGGGCTGGAGTTCGAGCCCGATGATTTTGAAATGCTGATGGCCAAGCTGAGACTGCAGGCGCAATCCCAAGATCAGGCCGGAGCTGAAAAGACGCTGCGGCTCATGGTTGCAAAGTTCCCAGAGAACGAGGATTTACAACGCATGCTGATCGCTTTCTATCTGGAGAGCGGAGATTTGGATGGCGCCGAAACATTCCTGCGCGAATTGACAGACGCACCGGATGCTGAGCCCGGCGCCAAGATGGTAGTTGTACAATTCCTTGCCCTAGCTCGCAGCAAAGAAGCCGCACGTGCCGAGTTGGATAGGCTGATTGAAGAGGGCGATGACACCATCATCTATCGCGTGCTGTTGGCATCGATGGATTATGAAGAGGGTAAGACAGCTGAGGCCATTGCGGATATTGAAACCTTGATGGCGGATGCAGAGCCCAGCGAAGAAACCAACAATTCCAAAGTTGTTCTGGCCCGCATGCTGATAGGAACAGGTAATCCGGTTGGTGCGCGCGCCCGTATCGAGGAGGTTCTGACCGACGACCCCAATCAGGTTGAAGCCCTTAAGATGCAAGCCGCTTGGTTGATTGAAGAAGATGAGCCGGGTAAGGCCATCGTCGCCTTGCGGAATGCACTGGAGGGCGCGCCGCGAGATGCCGATATCATGACGCTATTGGGACAAGCTCACGAACGAGCCGGAGCGCGCGAACTGGCTGGTGAACGCTACGCCGTTGCCGTCGAGGTTTCAGATTCCGCGCCGACAGAGTCACTGCGATATGCGGCATTTTTGGTTGGGGATGAGCGAGTCGAAGCCGCCGTTACGGTCTTGCAGGAGGCCCTATCACGCGCCCCTGAGAATATCGAACTGCTTCGCAATCTGGCTGCCTTACGAATCCGCCAACAAGACTGGAATCGCGCCACGCGGGTCGTATGGTCCTTGCGGGCGATGGACACAGATGAGTCAAATGCCGCCGCCAACAGGATAGAAGCAGAGGTGTTGTCGCGCCAGGAACGCACAGAGGAAACCATCGCATTCCTCAAAGGCCTGGTGGATGAAGGTGATAGTGACATAGCAACACTGTCAGCGCTAATTATGACCCAAGCACGCGATGGACAGTTGGAGGCCGCGACCGAGGTGCTGGAGAAACGGCTGGCCGATGAGCCTGAAAACCCCGACTTACGGTTCTTGCGGGCCGGAATGTACACCCTTTCCAACGAAAATGACAAGGCGGAAGCCGAATACCGCAAGTTACTCGACGAGTTTCCGGGCAGTGATCGGGTTCTGAATACATACTACAATCAACTTGTTGCAAGTGGGCGAGACGATGAAGCCGGCGCGCTGATTGAAGAAATACTTGCGCAGGACCCGGACGCCTGGACCGCTCTGTTGATCAAAGCCTCGCGCCTGGAGCGTGCCAAAGACTTCGAGGGTGCGATTGAGATTTATGAAGGTCTCTATGCGCGCAACAGTGGCAATCTGATTTTTGCGAATAACCTAGCCAGCATGATTACAACGCACCGAACGGATGCCGAAAGTCTTGATCGGGCCTTTGCGATCGCAAGCCGCCTTCGTGAAACTCCCGTTCCACCGTTTCAAGATACCTTTGGCTGGATCGAATATCGCCGAGGCAACTATGACGATGCACTGGCCTACCTCGAACCGGCAGCAAAGGGCCTGCCTGACGACCCGTTTGTTCAGTACCATCTGGCGATGACCTATGTTGCACTTGAACGGGTTGAAGAAGCTCGGGTGGCCCTGACCAATACTCTGAAACTTGCAGGCGATGCTAGTTTGCCTCAGTTTGAGAGCGCCCGTGAAGAATTGGCAAAGCTGCCTGAAGTCCAGTAAGGCGCAGACCTCACGAAGACATCACCGTGAGTTTGTTCAGCTTGCGGCAGCGTTTGCTATGGTCTGAAAAATCGCGTCAAGTTCGCCGGCGGCGACGCCCAGTTCCGGATCTGATTCCGCAAGATAAGGTGTGAAGACCATGGTGGGAGTCTTGTAGGACAGCGTCGCCGTACCATCTTTGTTTTCGGTGACGTACATGCGAACCGGCGCTTCAATCATCGCGGCCATATTAAGGTTGATGATGCGCACGGCGTAGACATTGTTGAAAACCCCGATGATCCTGCTTCCGGGAATGTCTATGCCGCGCTTCTTTGCCGCCCCCGTTGGTCCCGCCTGTGTGACCACCCCCATTTTGTTGGCTTTGACTGCAGCAACAACGTCGGTGACCAGCTGTGCATAAGGTTTGCTGGTGGGCATCACTACCCACCCATCGCGAGGGGTCACAGATTGGGCAACTGCGGCGCCCATCCAAAGAGCAAATATCAGGCCGAGGGCTACACGCATATCAAATATCCTTTTGTGAGTATGCCCCTGATATCACAGTTCCGTGCTGGCAGAGGGTCACAACTTTGACATTGACGTGTCCTGAGGCTTGATCGGGAGGTATGCAGGGCGACGTGAATCCCTGTGATTGTCGATTGCGTGCCAGAGGTCCGCGACCAGACCGCAAACCAAAGTGTGATGGCAGTGCTTTTTGACCTCTCCTCTGATCAGCGGCGCACCGCGCGTCAGACCGAAACAAGCTTTAGAAGGGGCTCCCGCTCAATACCAAAGCTCGCGGAATTTTCGACAACCTCGCCGCGCTTGAGGACGACAAATTGATCGCCTATGTCGTAAGCAAAGTCAAAGTACTGCTTGATCAGAATAATTGCCATCTTACCGCGCTCACGCAGAAGGCGGATAACGTTACCAATTTGTTGGATGATGTTGGGTTGAATCCCTTCGGCGGGCTCGTCCAGCAGCAACAGTTTGGGCCGCGTGATCAGCGCCCGCGCGATCGCCAGTTGCTGCTGTTGTCCGCCGCATAGATCGCCGCCGCCGCGATGTGCCATATCTTGCAGGACGGGAAACAGTTCATAAATATCGTCCGGCACGTAATGTTCGGATTTCGGCAGACAGGAAAAGCCCGTCTTAAGGTTCTCTGAGACGGTCATGAGCGGAAAGATATCCCGTCCCTGCGGAACGTAACCGATGCCCAAACGCGCGAGTTGATGTGCCGGCGACGCACCGAGGTTTTTTCCATCAAGTGCGACCGTACCGCCCGAGCGCGGATGCGCCCCTGAAATCGCCCTCAGCAGGCTGGTCTTACCAACGCCGTTGGTCCACCCATGACGCACGTGACGGCGGCCGTTTGTGCGCTCAATGAAACGTCGTGCAG
>CBDTVL010000224.1:0-6318 GCA_965363755.1 uncultured Sulfitobacter sp. | reverse complement strand
TCAGCCACACCGGACAAGCGCGTATGCACATCGCCGCCGCCCAGATCTTCGGCCGTGACCACCTCCCCGGTTGCGGCCTTGACCAGGGGTGGACCGGCCAGAAAAATCGTGCCCTGTTCCTTCACAATGATTGTCACATCTGACATCGCCGGCACATAGGCCCCCCCCGCCGTGCAGGAGCCCATAACCACAGCAATCTGAGGAATCCCCTTGGCCGACATCTGCGCCTGATTGTAGAAGATCCGGCCAAAATGGTCGCGATCAGGAAATACCTCGTCCTGATTGGGCAGGTTTGCCCCACCGGAATCGACCAGATAAATGCAGGGAAGATGGTTTTCTTCGGCGATCTCCTGTGCCCTGAGGTGTTTTTTGACGGTCATCGGGTAGTATGTCCCGCCTTTTACCGTCGCATCATTGCACACAACCATCACATCCTGCCCGTGAACCTGCCCAACCCCTGCAATCACTCCGGCACAGGGTGCAGCGCCCTCATAAAGACCATGGGCCGCCGTTGCGCCGATTTCGAGAAAGGGAGAGCTAGGGTCCAGCAGATTTGCCACCCGCTCGCGCGGCAGCATCTTGCCACGAGATTCATGGCGCGCACGGGATTTTTCACCGCCTCCCGCTGCAGCCAGCGCTGCGGCGTCTTTGACGACTTTCAACGCCTTGAGATGCAGTGCAACGTTTTCTTGAAACCCTGCGGAGGATGGCAATGCCTGTGTTGTCAGTTTCATATTATCCCTCATGCTCCTGAGCGGCCCGCGCCTTGAGTTCCTTGCGAATAACCTTGCCTGTCACCGTCATCGGTAGCGCATCCAGAAATGCAACTTCTCTTGGATATGAATAGCTTGCGAGGCGATCCTTGACATGGGTCTGCAATGAAGACGCGACAGCATCGCTGGCTTTGACACCGTCCTTGAGAACCACATAAGCCTTCACAATCTCAGTGCGCAGTGCATCCGGTTTGCCTACCACACCCACCGTTGCAACGGCGTCATGGCGCAGCAGACAATCTTCGATCTCAGCCGGGCCAATACGATAGCCAGCGCTGGTGATTACATCGTCCTCGCGCCCGACGAACCGAAGATATTCCCCATCCCAAACGCCTCTGTCACCTGTCAGCATCCAATCTTTTCGATATTTTGCTGCGGTTTCGTCGGGTCGTTTCCAGTATCCCAGCATCATCGAAGGCGACCCGCGCCGCACGGCAATATCACCTTCGCTTTGGGTCGGTTTGCCGGCATCATCCAACACCGCCAGATCGTGCCCGGGGACCGGACGGCCAATGCAGCCCGGCCTCGCAGGGACCGTCACGCCAGACCCCGACACAATCATGTTGCATTCAGTTTGACCGTAAAACTCGTTGATATCCAAACCAAAAACCTCTCGTCCCCAGGCCAGCATTTCCGCGCCCAATGGCTCGCCACCAGATGCCACACTGCGCAATCCTGAGATTCTGGCCTGCTCCGCCTTGAGCATCCGCAGCGCGGTTGGTGGAAAAAACACGTTCCGGACGGACCCGCGTGTAATGATATCCAGACAGCCCTCGGCACTAAATTTACCTAGCCGCGCCGCGACCACCGGAACCCCCAGTGCCAATCCCGGCATCAGCACGTCAAACAGGCCACCGATCCACGCCCAGTCGGCAGGTGTCCAAAGGCAATCGCCCTGCTGTCCCAGCCCGTCATGGCTAATCGCGACACCCGGCAAATGACCCGACAGAACGTGGTGGGCATGCAACGCGCCTTTGGGCGATCCGGTCGTTCCGCTGGTATAGATCAACACAGCCGGATCTTGGGCTGCAGTCATCGCAAAGGGAACCGGCCCCGTGCCCAAGATCAACGGGTCAGGGACCAGAACAGGCACGCCAAGGCCCGAAACCATATCAGCGCTGCTTAGATCGGTAATGATCAGACAGGGGCGCGCATCGACGATCCGCGTGCGCAGCGCCTCGGTTTTGAATAATTTGAACAACGGGACCGAAATCGCGCCGATTTTCCAGATTGCGAGATGGGCGGCGGCGGTCCACGGGTCCTGGCTGCGCAGAACGCCAACCCGATCACCGGGACGAACGCGGGGTTTCATCTGTGCTGCCAGCGCATCGACCATTGCTCCGAGATGACCGAAACTAATGTCCTGCCGCGCTGGCCCGGTCAGATCAATGATGGCCAGTTTGTCGGCGGGGTGCGCCAGACATTGCGCTGCCATGTTTAGGCGGTTCGGAATCTTCCGGTTGGTTTTGGCATCCGTCCAGTCGCGCATCTTATTCATTGCGTGTTGATCCCGGTAGACCGGGTTTCGCCCTCATGTCGCCGTGAAACTACGTTCCGATCAAAACCAACGTGCAAGGCGATCATGTAGCAATGCTTCGACGATACCATTTTGTATCACTCCCCCAACCACAATTCGTCCAGCGCCAACGCTTGTTCCCCGGTCATGCGCATAAGGCAGGACAGTGTTGCTGGCCCGCCGCCTGTGCCGCCGCCCCACTGAGCGCGCTCATAGTCACATGTGGCATCTCGAAACGGAATCCACGCCCGTTGCATTTCGCGCAGCGGGGCTGACAGCTTGGGCAGGCTATCGCTGATCGTCGCGTTCTCCGCGTCCAGCGCCATGGCACGCTCCTGGTATCGGCCATAAGCGCTGTTCAGCACTTGATCCCAAAAACTGAGTTCGCGATCCAGACACCCCCCCATACCAACAGTGGTCTCACCGACTGACGTTGCTTGCATGCAGGCATTTGCCGACAGGCCAATGCACCCTGTTCGGGCCAGTCGGCCACTGGTTGTTGCCAGACAATTCCATGTCGCATCGTTAGAGTAGACCAACTCTTGCGCCTGAGCAGAATGGGCCATCCATAGCGCTGATAGAACCGCGAGCGTTTTCATATCATCGCGCCCATCATTTCCCGGCCAATCAACATGCGTCTGATTTCGGACGTGCCGGCGCCAATCTCCATCAGTTTGGCGTCCCGAAACAGCCGCCCGACGGGCGCATCATTCAGAAAACCCGCGCCGCCAAGGGCCTGAACAGCCTGATGCGCCTGTTTCATACTTTCTTCGCTGGCATACAGACAGCAGGCCGCGGCATCCTGCCGGGTGACCGTTCCCAGATCACACGCCTTGGCGACCTCGTAAACATATGCGCGTGCGGAATTCATTGCAGTGTACATATCCGCGATCTTGCCCTGCATCAGTTGGAATTCGCCGATCGGCTTGCCAAACTGCTTGCGTGTCGCGATATAAGGCATCACCTCGTCCAGACAGGCGGCCATGATGCCTGTCCCTATGCCGGCAAGGACAACTCTCTCATAATCCAGCCCTGACATCAGAACTGCAACGCCGCGGCCTTCTTCGCCCAGCACATTTTCAAACGGCACTTCCACCTGATCAAAGATCAGCTCGGCAGTGTTTGATCCTCGCATCCCCAGCTTGTCGAAATGCGGGCTGGTGCTGAAACCTGTCATGTCTTTCTCGATGAGAAAAGCTGTGATGCCTTTTGCCCCGGCATCCGGGTCGGTCTTGGCATAGACCACCAGCGTGTCCGCATCCGGGCCATTGGTGATCCAGTACTTATTACCACTGAGTCGGTAGTGGTCGTTCCGCTTCTCGGCACGCAGCTTCATCGAAACCACATCCGATCCTGCACCCGCTTCTGACATTGCCAACGCACCGACATGTGCGCCTGATATCAATCCGGGCAGGTATTTTTGCTTTTGCGCCTGCGTCCCATTTAGCTTGATCTGATTCACGCACAGGTTGGAATGGGCGCCGTAAGACAACGACACGGACGCACTGGCGCGTGCAATCTCCTCGACCGCAATGACATGCGCCAGATAAGACATACCGGCGCCGCCGAACTCTTCGTCGACGGTGATACCAAGCAACCCCAACTCGCCCATCTCGCGCCATAACTCAGCCGGGAAAACGTTATCGCGGTCAATCTGCGCGGCCATCGGTTTGACACGTTCCTGCGCCCAGCGATGCACCATCTCACGCAGGGCATTCACATCTTCGCCCAGATCAAATTGCAGAACTGCGTTGAACATGTGCCACATTTCTCCGATTTATTGAACGCTTGTTCAAATACTAAAGCGCCCGTCTGCCCCGGTCAAGTGACTCCTGCGCTGGCGAGAAGTAAGGCCACGTCGAAGCGCCAGTTCGGGTGCGCTGTTTGAAAGCAGGTGAGTCTTTAGGACTGTTGCGCCTGAAATACCGCTCCTACTTCTGCCCGGATGATCCGCGCAATCAGCGCGCAATCGTCCAGTGAAAACGTGAGCGGTACCCGCATGTCCACGATTCCCCTCAGGATCCGGTCACTGTCAGGCATTGGATCACTGGGCGCGTAGCGCCAACTGTCATAGCGCGAGGTAAAAGCAATCGGTTCAGTTGCACCGAACCATTTCAGATCAACGCCGCGCGACATGCAACGTCCCAACACCTCGCCAATGGCGTCGCCAGCCCAGTCCAGCAACAGAAACTGGATCGAGGACCCGACCGGCCGTGCAGCACTGTGCCGCGTTATCACATTCAGACCGGGTGTGCCGCGCAACCCGGTTTCGATCACTTCATAACGTGCGTTCCAAGCTGCACATTGGGCATCCAGTTTTCGCAACTGCGGCCGCAGGATGGCCGCGCGCAAGTTGTCCATCCGTCCCGAGATGTTTGGGGTGTCATACTTGATCTTTTCAAACACCTCTGGATCGGGCGCCGCCAGATGCCGTTCATAAAGCATGTAAGAGCCAGACATCATCACTGCCTTTGCTGCAAGTAACGGGTCGTCGGTGACCAGAAAGCCGCCCTCGCCGGAATTGACATGTTTGTAGGTCTGGCAGGAATAACACCCGATCGCTCCATGGCGTCCAGACGGGATGCCATTAAACGATGCGCCCATCGCATGTGCGCAATCTTCAATCACCGTGATGCCCGCAGCATGACAGATTGCCATCAGACGATCCATATCACAAAGGTGCCCGCGCATATGGCTCAGCAGTAAAACATCAGACTGATCTGCCTTGGCTTCCAGATCGTCCAGATCAATGGTCAGGCTCTCAGTAACACCAACAAAAATCGGCACCGCGCCGAGCGACGCAATCGCACCTGGTACCGGGGCGAGAGTAAAGGCATTTGACAGCACCTTGTCCCCGGCCGTGACGCCACAGGCCCGCAACGCCGTTGCCATCGCATAACCGCCAGAGGCGACCGCCAGCGCATATTTCGCGCCCAACCGGGCCGCAAACTCCTGCTCCAGCAAAGCCGTTTCGCTTACCTCGCCTTTGGCCACATTATAGCGATGCAAACGACCGTGGCGCATAACTGCAACTGCCGCCTCGATCCCGTCTTCGGGGATCGATTCCTGCTGCGTGAAACTGCCAGTAAAAACTTCATTCATGGCGCGAATGTGTGCCGCGCCGCCGTCCGGGTCAATGGCTACTAACCTCCGAACCCGTAAACTTTTCAGTCGGTCGAGGTCAGCTATGTGGGCCAAGACTGATTTCTGCCAAAATTACTGTCCGGGACAGCGCTCAAATGCGCCTAGCGACCCATGCCCTAGGTGATGCTGTCCACATTAGCGAAGAATTCGTCTCGCGCGTTGCTGCGCGGAAACGGCATATCCGGCGCCGGTTGGCCGAGAAAGCTGCACAAAGGGGACCATCCGTCTGCAGGTGAGAAAACCAACAGACGGTTTGCAGGCAGGTGTTCGATGACATCAGCCTCGTGAGCGCGAAATCGCGCGATCAGCGCGTCACTTGACCAATCGTCGCCAATGCTTCGCATCACCGCGCGACGGGCCATACCCGACACAGCCTGCGCGGCGTCTGGCAGCGCCTCGGGATCTTCGATCACCTTCAAAATTGTCTGTTCGATACTCGCATACCAGCTTTCGGCACTGCGCGTAGTCAGGATGATTTTTGCATCTGGATAAAATGCTGCAAGGTCTCGCCAGTACCCCGCAGTGGGCCAGTCAACTGCCGAACGGTTGCCCTCAAACAGCGACCGCCAATCTGGTGAACCGTCCAAAGCGGTTTCCCACAGGGGCACCAGCCGGTCCTGATCATGCGCGACTTCCCACATATGATGACAGACGCCATACCCCAAATGCTCTAACGCAATTTTCAATGAATTGGTTGCAGTTCGCCCCCAGCCAGCGCCAATCACTTCAAGTGTCATCGTGTCTCTCCAATTTTCCTGTCGTTTGCGTACCCCAAATTCTTCACCACGCCATCAGACAGTAGATTTTTTCTCTCTCGCAAGTCCAAGTTTTTAGCAGATGGCAAAAAAATAGTTGTAACTCGCAGGAGATTGGCAGCAAGAACAC
>CBDTVL010000223.1:0-6343 GCA_965363755.1 uncultured Sulfitobacter sp. | reverse complement strand
AGGGCAAAGCGAGACGAATTGAACACCGAAGAAGACGATCAACTGGCCGGTCAAGCAAAAGACGCCGCCTTCTTCGAGAAAGAGGGTTCCGCAAATGCGAGCGTCGCCGCCTCGGCCCACAACGTCGTCGCCGGCGCCAACGAGACCCACAACCAAGTGGATATTCATACAAGCTGGATTGATGCAGGCGTGATCGCGGTAAAAGGCGACGTTATCAATCTCAATGCAATTTCTCAGATCAATATCTTATCCGACCGTGACGAATTCCAAGGTCGTGAGTGGGGTGACCCGAACTTAGAGTCACAGGCTTATAATATCGCATCGATTGTGGTGAACTATCAGGAAGAGCTGTCCGAGGTGGCGGATGAAACATCCGGGGATCCGCTCGGCTTTCCTGCGTCCTGGAATTTGGAAAGGTTTGAAGGCGACGTTACGGTTGCCAATTTTATACAACAGCACACTTTTGCGACGGACCACGACCGACTTGAGCTCACCTTTACGGCCAAGACAACCACGATTGTGACAGGCGAGAACCAAACCTACAACTTGGCCGAGGCTGGCGAGTTCGGTTTTGGTTATGATCTAATTTTTGTTGGCGGAACCATGTTGTCGTTGAATCTGATCAACCAGACCAACGTCCTTTTGGATGGCGATTACTTCTCGGGCGAGGGGCTAGGGGCGGCGGCAATCTCGGGAAATGACAACCTGCTTCGCAACGAAGCGCAAATCACTAAAGACGGGGCGGACACCCACGTCGAAATGCTCAATGAATTCAAGGTTGCGCTTGGTGACCTGGCCAAAGGCGCCAGCGATCTGGCGCAAACTTTTGCGCAAAGCGATTATTTCCAAGGCATGGAGGCGCTCCGCGTGCTCTATATCGAGGGTAATTTGACCCAGATGAACATTGTCGACCAGATCAACTATTTGGGTGATCAGGACCAAGTTTATATGGCTTTGGATGCTATGGAGTCTGCGCTCGATGACTCGCTGGTGACCATCACCACCGGATCCAACCTGTTGACGAACACTGCCTCGATCCTTGAGACGGGCTTTGACTCCGACATTATGGCCGAGGGTGAGTACTACAGCGACGCGCTCCTCTATCAGGCTGAACTAATCGATACCAACGCAAACCCTCTAGGCGTTGGCATATCATCCCTAGCAAGCGAAGCAGTAGCGTTTCTGGCTGACGACATGATGCCGGGTACTAACTTGGATCCGCTTGAGGGTGTTGGCTTGGACCTAGATGTCCAAACCGGCGGAACGACGTTTGATGTGATGCAGACGATGACAGCTTAACTAGTTCACAACAAGGTAAGTAAATGAAAGATACTGCAGATTCCGGCCCCACTACCGACACTCCCCCCAGAGCCCGTTTGGTTTTACAGCCAGTCGACCGGATCGACACTGACGCGCAGCAACGCGTCAAACTAAACAGCACGCGCCTAGGCGAGACCATTGAGGGCAAGGCCAATGAGCCGATCTCAAGCGAGGCGTCGCCACCGGGCAACTACAATGGCCCGGGAGGAGGCGGCGGCGGCGGCGGTCGAGGGGCAGAATTCCACAAGCGCGTCGGACCGCAAGACTTTTCGCAAAGCCTGAAAAATGGCATGGCCGCGGTTCGTCATAACCTTGGTTATGTGATGGTTATGACCTGCGCCACCAACCTTCTGATTCTCGCCATTCCAATTTACCTCTTCCAGATATCAGACCGGGTCCTGACCAGCCGTTCGACAGATACGCTTGTCATGCTTACAATTGTGATCACTGGGGCAGTGATCCTTCAGACCGCATTTGACGCGGTGCGCCGTTTCATTCTGATGCGAACCGCTGTCGAAGTCGCGGTTCAGCTTGGCTCACCCATTCTCAGTGCTGCTGCAGCCGCATCTCTGAACGGATCGGGACGGGAATACCAGACCCTAGGCGATCTCCAGCAGCTTCGCGGATTCATTACTTCTGGCACCCTACTTTCATTTCTTGACGTGCCGTTCGCGCCGCTTTTCATCTTTGCGATTTACCTTGTGCATCCGGATTTGGGAATGATTGTAGTTGCGACATCGCTCGTGCTGTTGGTAATCGCGCTCGTCAATCAACGGACCACTGCAAAGCCTTTTGCAGAGGCCAACCTCGCCCAGTCCAAAGCAAACATGCATCTCGACTCGATGTCGCGAAATAGCCAGATCATCAATGCATTGGCAATGATCCCGGAAGCGGTGGCGATATGGGGTAAGGACACAGCCGCATCGCTCACCTCACAAGTGCGCGCACAGGACCGCAATATTATCTCGTCCGCCTTCTCTCGCGGCGTACGCCTTTTGACCCAGATCGGTATGCTGGGTTGGGGGGCCTATCTCGCCATCCAGGGTGAAATAACGGGCGGAATGGTGATTGCAGCTTCGATCATCGCAGGTCGGGCACTAGCGCCAATCGAAGGCTCGATCGAAGGGTGGAATGGGTTCATTCTGACGCGTGGCGCCTATGGGCGAATTCGGACCCTTTTGCAGAACTCTAAGCTCCAGTTTGAAAAACTTCGATTGCCGCGCCCTGAGGGACGTCTTGACGTAGAGCGGTTACTTTTTGTGCCACCCGGAACCAAGCAGGTTGTCCTGAACGGCCTGAGTTTCCAGCTAAACCCAGGCGAAAGTCTGGCCATTATAGGAAACTCTGGTGCGGGCAAAACAACGTTGGGAAAAATGCTGGTTGGATCAATTTTACCAACATCAGGGAATGTTCGCCTGGACCTCATGGACCTTCGAAACTGGGAGCCGCGCCAGCTCGGCGAAAATATCGGTTACCTACCCCAAGACGTTCAGCTTTTTCCTGGGACGATTAAGGACAATATCGGGCGCATGCGTCGCGACGCGACTGACGACCAGATTTTTGAAGCCGCAACGCTAGCGGATGTACATCAGATGATTGCGACCTTGCCGCAAGGCTACGAGACAATGGTAGCAGCTGATGGTTCACCGCTTTCCGGCGGTCAGAAACAGCGCATCGCGCTAGCGCGAGCTTTTTTCGGCAATCCAAAGCTTGTTGTCCTAGACGAACCAAACTCCAATCTGGACACCGCCGGTGATAAGGCGCTGGCGCGGGCAGTTGAACACGCCCGTCGCAGCCGGATCTCGGTGGTCGTCATCACTCAAAAACCTGCACTCTTAGATGTTGTCGACAAGATTATGCTACTCACGGACGGCACGATTACTCTTTTTGGAACCCGCGACAATGTCTTGCAGCGTATCAAGCAAGATCAACGGGCCCGCAAGACTCCGCCAAAACCCATCGGGGGGCAAACCTGAGATGAATAATGAATCCACGGACCTCTCTGTCCAAGAATGGTACGAAGACGTCCCACGTTCCATCTCCCGGCATGCCACGTTCGGTCTATGTCTTCTGGTAGTTGCATTTGGTGGCTTCGGCACTTGGGCGTTCCGGGCTCCGCTTGCCGCTGCAGTGATCGCGCAAGGCGGATTTGTTGCGACCGGTCGCAACAAGATTGTGCAACATCTTGAGGGCGGAATCATCAATGAAATTTTGGTCCGTGAGGGCGACGAAATCCAAGCTGGTGATGTCCTCCTGACGCTCGACCAGACAGCAGCATTGGCCAATCGGCGAGAGCTGCAGGTCCGCAAATCGAGGCTCGAAGCGACTGCAGCGAGGCTTGGCGCCGAATACCGCGAGCTCGACAGGCTTGTGTTTCCTGACGACCTACTGAGCCTGGCCCAAATGGATAGTGAAATCGCGTCGATCCTAGATGGGCAACAGATGTCGTTTCGCACGGCGCGGGCTTCGCTTGAGAACGATCTATCGCTTTTGGAGCGCAACATGAAGGCGCTCCGCATACGGGCTGAAGGTTACCGAATTCAGCATGCGTCCCACATTGAGCTCATTAAACTTCTTAGCGAGGAACACGTCACAAAAAACGAGCTTTTCGAAAATGGTCTAATTCGCCAGTCCGATGTCAACGCACTGCTGCGAGTGAAAATTGAGGCCCAGGGACAGATCGGGCGGCTTCAAGCGGAGGTAGAAGAGAACGAGCAGCTTATCCTGAAACATGAAACGCAGATCCAAAAGGCGCGCAGTCTTTACCGGGAAATCGCATTGGATGAGCTGCAGATTATTCAGGCCGAATACGAAAGTGTAAGAGAAAAGTTCCGAAAAGCGCAGAACGTTCTGTTCCGCTCCGAAGTGACCGCGCCAGTCGCTGGTACAGTAATACGGCTTCACTACTTCACGTCCGGTGGGGTCATCGAAACTGGAAAACCAATTGCTGAGATTTTACCGTCAGATGCGCCGCTCATCGTAGAAATTCTGATCCCTCGCACTGACATTGACAGTGTGCAACGGGGTCAGCATGCGATCGTTCGACTGTCAGGGCTTAATGCGCGCACCACACCGGTATTGGATGGAGTCGTTGATTATGTTTCGGCAGATGCCATTTCAGATTCTTCGACCGGTGTGGCTCGGGAAGTCTTTGTGGCCCGTGTTTCATTGACACCCGATGAATTAGCCCGCGTTCGGGGTTTCGTTCCTAGACCGGGTATGCCGGCAGAAGTTATGATCCAGACAGCGGAACGAACCTTTGCCCAGTATATCGCCAAACCGATTGTTGACAGCATGTCACGGGCATTTCGGGAGCAATAATCAGTTTGTCGATCGTTTCACAACGTAGACGCGTTCGACACCGACCAACCATCCCTTACCGGCCGAGACCTGAAGTTGAACATAACTAGCAGCCCACTCCCTGACCGAAGAAGCGACTGCCAACCGGTTTTCAAAGCTAAACCGCTCCGCATCAATAACATCGAGAAGAGTCGTGCCGCCGATCTCATAGCTTTGGCGCGAGAGTTTCTGCACGTCAATGGCAGCGTCAGCCGCTCTTTGAAAGGCATAGGTTTGACGCGCCCATTGTCGAACTAGCACAAGCGACGATTGTGTTTCTTCAACTGCCTTCAGTACCGAGCTGCGCCAGAAAAGTTCGGCTTCCTTCGCGGTTGAGACGGCTGCTTTGCGGTTGGCTTCAAGAACCGGACGATTCAGGATAGGAAGGAACAAGGACGGGCCGAACCCCCACCCTGTCAGATCTCCAGACGTGATTGTTCCGTCAATCGTAAGGGAAGGCAGCAGTTGCGCCTCTGCAATCCCGATCGCGGCGGTCGCGGCTGCAAAAGAACGTTCGGCGCTACGAACGTCCGGCCGATTTCGAAGGATATCTGCAGGTACACCGGTTGGAGTCGCGCCGCGTGGTCTGAGCTGAGCACGCCCCGGTTTCATGCGCGTCAGCACGACACTTGCAGGCTGCGCAATCAACGCCGCAATCCGAAATACATTTTCTTGATATCGCCCTTGAAGGATGGGCGCACCGGCTTGGGCCGTAGCAAGCAGTGATCGAGCCTGGGCCAGCTCCAATGCCGTCGCCTCACCTGCCGAGGCCCGTTGTTCTATAAAGTCTAGGGTTTGCTGGCGAGAGGCAATCGATTGCCTGGTGATCTCCGCTGCAGATCTAAAAAAGCGCGCTTGATTGTAGGCGTCGATCACTTCGGCGAGGTAGGCAAGCCTTACGGTGCCTGCGTCAAATTGAACAGCCTCAAGATTAGCCAGTGCCCCCTCGCGGCCGCGTCTGAATTCGCCAAACAAGTCGAAGACAAAAAAGGCGTCCACCGTCGCGCCGGATAAAGATGTTCTTGAGCCATCTTGCCGCTCGATGCGACGAGAATCAAGCGCAACGCCACCGTCAAGTTGAGCCGGGATTCCCGTCCGGCTTGCAAGTGCGCGGGCTGTCTCGATCCGCTGGACGGCAGCCCTAACGTCCAAGTTTTGGCGTAGACCTAAATCGACGATTTCATTCAACACCGGGTCCGCAAAGGCCCTCCACCACATCGTACGTGACGCTTCAGCGAGCGCTTGCGATTTACCGTTGACGTAATTTTCTGGGAGTTCTATGCGAGGTTCAGTATAGTCAGGCCCTACAGTACACGATGCAAACAGCATTGCGGTCACAAGTATAGACACAAAAGAATTTTTGACCATCATCTCGCCAGCTCATCCATTTTGACACCCTGACTATAAGATAGATCCTTATGTTTTTATTAATATTATCGGCATTCTTGGTCGATATATGGCCTCAGTCATGTCAATTGTGCAACAGATGGCGTCACATGTAGTACTGTCTGTCGTTAGGGCTCTATCGGGTTCCAGTTGCTTGTCTCATCTTCCACTCCTCAGTGGTTAATGATGAGCCAGAAACATTCTCTTATCAAATACCACTAATTGGACCCATAAGTGCTGACGTCAGATACTTCCCAAAAGGGACAGATTTGTCGATACAGTGTCAAGTAAAACTGAG
>CBDTVL010000222.1:0-6357 GCA_965363755.1 uncultured Sulfitobacter sp. | reverse complement strand
CAGACATGGCAGATCATGGATATGAGGGCGGCCGGTTGAACCTGCCATTTGTCGGGATCTCGACTTTTGGCAAGAAACAATATGTCAGCGACTGGGACCAGATTGATGCCGACGTTGCCGTTCTTGGCGCCCCATTTGATTTTGGCACACAATGGCGACCCGGTGCGCGCTTTGGCCCCCGGGCCGTGCGCGAGGCGTCTACGCTTTTCAGCTTTGGTCATGCCGGGGCTTATGATCATGAAGATGACGCCACTTATCTCGGCCCCGACGTGCGCATTGTCGACATCGGAGACGCTGACATTATCCACACCAAAACCGAAGAAAGCCATGCCAATATCGAATATGGTGTGCGCAAGATTCTAAAGGCGGGGGCCATCCCGGTGGTGATCGGCGGTGATCATTCCATCAACATTCCTTGTGTGAACGCGTTTTCCGAAGATTGCGCCCAAAACGGCCCAATTCACGTCATTCAGATTGATGCGCATCTTGATTTCGTCGATGAACGCCATGGGGTTACACATGGTCACGGCAACCCGATGCGCCGCGCAATAGAAAAAGACTATGTGTCGGGCATGACCCAGCTAGGTATTCGCAACGTTTCATCCACCGCCAGGGAAGGCTACGAGGACGCCCGCGCACGTGGATCTGATATTCTGTCTGTGCGCCAGGTGCGCGCGCTGGGTCCCGAGGCCGTATTGGGGCGTATTCCCAAAGGCGGGCGCTTTTATGTGACGATCGACATTGATGCATTCTGCCCGTCCATTGCGCCGGGAACGGGAACGCCAAGCCATGGTGGCTTTGCCTATTATGACGTGCTCGAGCTACTTCAGGGGCTCAGCAAACAGGGCGATGTTGTCGGTATTGATCTGGTTGAGGTTGCCCCGGCTTATGATCCGAGCGAGAGCACACAAGTCCTTGCGGCTCAGCTATTGCTGAACTTTATTGGTTATATCTTCCACAACCGAGAATGATTTTTCTGACGCCCCTCATGCATGCTTTGGTCGTCTTATTGGCTGTGCTGACCTCAGGACCCATGACTTTCTTTTCGGGCGAAGTCTGTTGTGCGGGAAAATCTAACATCGAAATTCCAGGACGTAGGGCGCCGGAATAAATGCCATTTTCGGCTCATCTCCGCACCCCTTAGGCTGACCAAGATGATTTTCGTGCCGAAATTCACCGCTCCCGCAATCCTTTGAGGAAAAGCCAAATGAACAGACGTGAACTTCCTGATACCAAGGCGGGGCGCGTAGATTGGGTTATCAGAGCTGATAGCAACACAGAAATGCTTAGGCGGTATGATCCTTGGGCTGAGACCTACGACAGCGATGTCGGATCATTCGAAGATTATCTCGTGCCGACGGAAGCAGTGAAAGTAGCCAGACAGATTCTTGATCCGAATGCGCTGATTTTTGATGCCGGATCGGGTACAGGACTAGTCGGACAGGCGTTGAGGGAAGCGGGTTTTCAGCGACTGATTGCGGTTGATTATTCGACTCGGATGTTGGACGTGGCGCGCTCAAAGCAGGTGTACCAGGAAGTTCATCAATGTGATTTGAGTCAGCCCACAAAGATCGAGGATAGATCGGTAGATTGTGTGATCACGTGCGGAACGACGTCTCAAATGCCTTCTGCCAGCCTTCGGGAGTTCGCAAGAATTGTTCGCCCGGGCGGACATATTATCTTCGCTGTAGTACCTGGGCCTTGGGTCGAGTGCGGTTATGCGTATATTTTATCGGAACTGGAGGCAGCTGATAAGATTATCGTGCAAAGTCGCGGGGCTTCATTTCAGATGTTGCCAACAACTGAACCAGAATTTTTCTGCGAGATCTGGGTAATGAAAGTCCGAAAGGGGAACAGAACCATCACCTGTTGTTTTGGTCAGTTTGTGGGGCCCGAACCAGAGAAAAAACCAGAATCTTAGTCATCCGGTTTGATCAGCCCCAGTCCGCGCAGGTAGACACCAATTCCGCTTTCCAGCAGATCCTCGGGAGAAAACGGGCTTTGGGTTCCGGGAGAGTTGCGCGCAAACAGCTCTACAACGCCGTGGCTGAGCGCCCAGATATGCGCGCTGAACATTGAAGCGGGCGGCCGTTTATCGCGGGGGATGTGCTCGGACAGGTCGGCAGCCGCCTTTTCCTGCACGCCGCGTGCGCGCTGTGACGCCGCCGCTAGTTCTGGCGTGCGGTTCACTGAGATGCCACTTTCAAACATTGCGATGTAATGGCCGGGGTATTTGCGTGCAAATGCGAGATAGGCGCGACCTGTGGCCTCAAACGCTGCCAATGCTGACGGCTGACCTTTGTCAAAGGCATATTGCATGAGGTCGCCAAAGATGGCGTAGCCCTGCAGTGCCGCCTCTGCGATCAAGTCTTCGCGCCCCTCAAAGTGACGATAGACTGCGGCAGGAGTGACGCCAGCCTGCTTGGCCGCCTCGGACAAGGTGAACCCGGTTGGGCCTTTTATGGTAATCAACTCCAGCGCTGCATCGACCAGCGCCTGACGTAGATTGCCGTGGTGATAACCGCGCTTAGGCATCCCATATGTCCGGTCCGCCACAGATGTGAGGATCAATGGCCCCAATGGCTTCGACGTCTTTGCCCGCATAGTCCAGACCGTGCAGCACCGTGCGCAACGCCGCGAGGCGGGCGCGGCGTTTGTCATCGGATCGGATGATTGTCCAGGGTGTCACCGGGGCGTTGCTGCGGGTCAGGGTTTCAGAAATGGCCTGACTATAGTCGTCCCATTTGCTAAGACCCTCGACATCAATGGAGCTGAGCTTCCATTGCTTGAGTGGATCGCTCTCGCGCGCAAGGAATCGTTTCAACTGTTCGGCCCGCCCGACGTTCAGCCAGAATTTGAACAGCTTTATACCGTCGTCAATCAGCATATGTTCGTATGGCAGAACCTGGCGAAAAAATATCTCGCGCTCGGCGTCGTCGCAGAAACCAAACACCTTTTCAACCACACCCCGATTGTACCAGCTTCGGTCAAAAAACACGATCTCACCGGCGGCAGGCAACTGGGTGATGTAGCGCTGAAAGTACCACTCGGTTGCTTCCCGGCTGGTTGGTTTGGACAATGCTACGGCCCGCGCCCCACGAGGATTAAGATTTTCACGGAAGCGTTTGATTGTGCCGCCTTTTCCTGCCGCATCACGTCCCTCAAAGACAAGCACCACGCGGGCGCCAGTCGCGCCTGCCCAATTTTGCATCTTGCACAATTCGATGTGCAGCGCCCTTAGCTCTGCCTCATATTTTTTTCGGCTCATCTGTTTTTGATGCGGATAACTCTCGCTGATGATCCGGCCTTTTTGGGACTGCAAAATTGCCTCGCGCACGGCCTTCGGGGCGTCCGTCTCGTAATAGGCGCTGATGGCGCCATCATATGGAAGCTGCATGGGCCCGTCCTTGGCTTGTGGTTTCGGCCAATATGGAATGTTAATCCGATTAACGCAATTGCGCGCGGGTTGCGGCGCGGTGAATGGCGTCAATGACGTCGGCCTCAGAAACGTGATGCGGGGTATGGCCGATCCCCTCAAGAGGGGTCAGGACCGCACCGGGAATTTGGTCGACCAAAAGGGTGGAATGAATGTGGATGCCAACGGTAGTGTCGGCGGTGCCATGTACGATCTCTGTAGGTACCGAGATTTCCCCATATCGCGGTACCTGCTGCATGATCTCGTCCAGCAGATTGGCACGTTGCAGGGCGTTTGCGCGCAAAGAGGAGCGCCGCAGCGTTAGACTTGCGCCGACGTAGTCGCGGTATCCTTCGGGTACGGATTGCGGCGCGAAGATGCTTTCCATCACGCCTTCGACATAGCTGTCAGGAACAAATGCGGTGATCAGGGGCACAACAATCAAACTTCCCCACCAACTAGAGGTGACGCGATAAAGCGGGTCCAGAGGTGTGGTCCAGGGGTTCGATGCGGCGGAAACCAGTACAATAGAAGAAGTTTTATGGGGGTGATGAATGGCCCAGGCCAACGCGACTGCGCCGCCATAACTTTGGCCCATGACGATTGGGCGCTCTGCGCCGATCTGGGCGGCGGCGGCCTGCAAAAGTGTGGCCTGAGACTGCAGGCTGTCACCCGCCGGATCCATCTGCGGCGTATAGCCAAGACCGGGGCGATCAAAGACAACCACGCGATAGTCTGTCGCCAATTTGCCGGCCAGCGAAAATGTCATGTCGCGCGTATTGCCACTGGCCCCGTGGATCAGTACCAGATCAGGGCCCTGACCCATTTCGACAACATGCACATCGGCATCGCCGACTTTGAGTATCCGTCCTTCGGGGGGGAAATGCGCTTCTGCATGTGCTTCATGCACACTGGCGCGCCACAACACCAGCGCCGCAAACCCCGCCAGGCCAAGCGCCACTATGCCCCACATCTTAAGTGCCAATGTCGTTTAGATTGAAATTGGTTCTCTGATATATTTCGTTGATCCAGTTGCCATAGAGCAAGTGCGCATGGCTGCGCCACCGGTTCTGCGGCAATTGCGATGGATCGTCACCGAGGTAATAGTTCAGCGGTATGTTAATCGCTGTGCCTTCTGCAATGTCCCGATCATATTCCTGTTTCAGGGTGTCGCTGTCATATTCAAAGTGGTTGAAGATATATAGCGCCCGATGTTCAGGATCCTGCACCAGACAGGGGCCGACATCATCGCTGCCGAGCAGAGTTATCAGACCGTTGGCCGTGTCAATTTCTGGCTGGCGCATTTCAGTCCAGCGCGACACCGGGATCACGCAATCATCTGAAAAACCGCGTAAAAATGGTGATGCCGGCGCCAAGTTCTGATGCCGGAAACAGCCAAACGCCTTTGCGTCCAGCAAATGTTTTTTGACTCCGTGGAAATGATTAATCATTGCCATGCCGCCCCAGCAGACACCAAATGTGGAATGCACATTGGTCTGGGTCCAGTCCATCACGTTGCGCAACTCGTCCCAATAGGTGACATCGCTGAACTCGAGATGTTCGATCGGAGCACCGGTGATGATCAGCCCGTCAAACTTTTCATCGCGCACATCTTCGAAGGTCCGATAAAAGCTCTCCATGTGATCTGCAGTGGTGTTGCGGGCCTGATGTTCCGTCATACGGATCAACGTCAGCTCGATCTGCAAAGGTGTGGCGCCGATCAGCCGGGCGAATTGGTTTTCCGTCTGGATCTTCTTTGGCATCAGGTTGAGCAATCCGATCCGCAAGGGCCGAATGTCCTGTCGTGCTGCCTGATCCTCGTCCATCACCATCACGCCTTCGCGCGTAAGCACGTCAAAGGCGGGCAGGTCGGCGGGGATCTTGATGGGCATATTCGTGAGGTCCTATGTGCTGGTCGCTTGAGGTAGTCGGTTTAGGCGCGTCGCTCAAGGGCCGCAGCGATCACATCATCGAAATCACTTGTAGATGTGACAGAGGCAATTTCATCAGCCGTGATCGTCACACCCCAGCCTGCCATTGCCTCATAGCGCGGCTGGCGGTGCGCCAGCGCCTTGGCGTAGGTCCACCGAATGAATGCATTGGGATCAACTTCATCCTCTACGCACCGGTTTTCTAACAGATAATCAGACCAGACTTTGACAAGAAACTCGGGCTGATAGGCCATCGGTTTTGGGGCTTTGTCAAACCGCTCGATCAGGTCTTGCGTGTGCTGCTCCGAGCCTTTGATCCAAACCAGCAAAGTCTTATCAGACAGCGCTGTCAGGAGTGGGTCGTTCTTATCCAGCGGATCAACCCATTCGCAGATCGACCCGCCGCTGTCACAGATGAAATTTGGATACCCATAAAGCTGCTGTGCGCGGGTGATAAAACGCTCTGTGTCCAGAAGTGCCGAAATCTCGGCTTGTCGAAATTGTTCCTGTCGCAGCGAATAGTCACCCATCGGTGATCCGCCACGATTGGGATCGCCGGGCTTGCCAAGATACGTGGCCACAGGCGTCAGATTGTCGAAGGAAATATTGGAGCCAATATAGATTGAGTCTGACATCAGCAGGTTGCGCAGAAACGGGACCTGCATCGCGTGCGCCTTTGCGTTGTCAGCGATGTATTCGCCCATGTAGCGCGTGCCGATGCGATAATCGACAGAGTAGTGAAACCAGTCGCCGCCGTCGCGCAGGGTATTTGACAGGTGGGTTTTCCCCAGGCCCGACATGCCAAAGACAAGCACCCGCTTGTTAGGTGCCTGTTGCCAGTCTCGCGCCGATTGGTAGAGCATTGTGACGTGTCCTCTGCAGTCCGGTGTTCTTGGTAGCGGCGTGTTTGGGGGGGGTAAAGACCTGATGGTTCGGACGTCTCTGGCGAAACTGGTTTATTCGCGCACCACTCTTCGCGGCGTGGCGGCAAATGCGCGCCCGTCAATGACC
>CBDTVL010000221.1:0-6421 GCA_965363755.1 uncultured Sulfitobacter sp. | reverse complement strand
GTGAGGTGTTGCAATGCTATGCCATCGGTCAATTGGGGCCTTTTGCTGCTGGTCGCAGCGCTTAGCGGGTATGGAACACATACTTCTGGCGCCAAGGCGCAAAAGGTGTTTGCTGCAAAAACTGATAATTCAATCGAAGATAAAGTTTGAAGGCGTCACGATCCCCAACGCCTTTTGTAAATCAAGTCGCTTTTGGCAAGTTTAAGAGGGAGGAGACATATACGTCTTAGTGGTGATGCGGCTCTTCATCCAATGATCCGTGGATCGCAAACTGATCAAGACCAGCATCTTGCGCCTCTATCATGCGGTAGCCCTCTTTTACCCCGGCCTCGGTGAGTTCGCGGCTGACCGTCAGCAACGTGTTGGGGGGCTGTCCCTCACAGAGTTCTGCCATCTGGGCCAGTTCGGTCTCAGCGACGCCACGCGAGGCCTCAACTGTGGGGGCGCCGTAATGGCTGACAAAATGAGCTGCCAGAAGATCAATCAAGACAGCAACCTCAGACGGTTCGATTTTGGTGATGGCCACCACGGATACGCGCCCGAAGGTTTCCAGACCCAGCCAGCCGTTGGCAAAGGCCTGACGCGCCTTGCCGGTCAGATCGCCATCGGACCAATTGGAGAATTCAAAGCCGCCCGAGATGCACCATTCTCCGGTGCGCGCGGGGGTGTGAAAGATGTTCATGTCACTCTCATCAAAGTGGATCGCACGCGCGAGATAGGCACCGGGTGTGTCGCTCATTGGTCAGCCTCCAAAACAGAACTCAGCGGAATCAGATGGGTTGTCTCCGCGTCACGCAACAACATGCCGAACCGTTCATCCACGCCCATGAATGTGCCGTGCAGATCCCCTTGCGCAATGTCCGCGCCGATTCCGTGCGCCAACCCGCGCCATTCCGCATGCAGCGGTGCGACGCCTTCGCCGGACCAGCGGTTGATCCATACCAAAGTGTGACGCGCCCAGCTTTCCAGCAGGGCCACGGCGTCTACATCGGCGCAGCCTTCAGCATAAAGCGCGGTTTCGTCAGGTGTCACGCCGGGATCGTCTGAGGCGGGCCAAAGCGGGAGTTCAAGCCCAATGACCAGCCAGTCTGGGATCTGCGTCGGATCGCCAGTGGCTGCCTTGACACGCAAACGGCCGCAGGTTGCGCCGTTGACCCTGATCCCGCCCTGCCAGTCAAGATGCACGGCAACTTCGGGCGGGGCGAGGGCGCCCAACGCATTCTGAAACCCAATACCGCAAGCCGGCAGCATTGCGACTGCATCTTCTAGTGGCACTTCGGGGGCAAAGACGATGGCGGCACGCAACGCGTCGGCGCCAAGACTGTAGACAATGAGCCCCGCGTCACAGCCCAACGCGGCCTGTGCAATGGCAGCGTCAAACGGATCACCTGAAACCGCGCGCCCGCTGAGCAGCGGCGGAAAGGTCGGCTCATTCATGCGTTGCCATCCGCAATCAGCGCCCGGGCTACTTTGCGAAATACCTGTGCATGCGCGCTGTCAGGACTGGACACAACGACAGGTGCGCCGCCATCTGCGGCAAGTCTGATGTCGAGGTGGAGCGGGATTTCAGCCATCAGCGGCACGCCCAGTTTAGCAGCCTCTTTGGCGACACCGCCGTGACCAAATGTGTGTTCCTCGTGGCCGCAGTTGGAGCAGATGTGCGTGCTCATATTCTCGATCATCCCGAGGATTGGCGTGCCGAGTTGATTGAACATATCGATGCCTTTGCGCGCATCCATCAGGGCTACGTCCTGTGGCGTAGATACGATGATTGCACCGTTCAGTTCCGCCTTTTGCGCCAGCGTCATCTGAACATCTCCGGTGCCGGGGGGCAGATCGACAAGCAGGACGTCCAACGCCCCCCACTGGACCTGTGACATCATCTGCTGCAAAGCGCCCATCAGCATCGGGCCGCGCCAGACAACCGCCTGATCTTCATTTGTCATCAGACCAATCGACATCATTGTCACACCGTGATTGCGCATCGGCAGGATGGTTTTGCCATCAGGCGAGGCGGGGCGCCCTGAGACCCCCAACATGCGTGGCTGGGACGGGCCGTAGACGTCTGCATCAAGCAGGCCGACACGGCGCCCTTCCGCGGCCAGAGCACATGCCAGATTGGCAGACACGGTTGATTTTCCGACGCCGCCTTTGCCGGATGCGATGGCAATGATGCGGTCAATTCCGGGGATCTTCTGCGGGCCTTTTGGGTCTGCCGCGCGTGCTGGTTTCAGATCGGGCGGTGCCGCAGCTGTGGTGTGCGCGGTCATGATCGCGGATACCGTTCCGATGCCCGGCAGGGCCTTCAGGGCGGTCTCTGCCGCCGCGCGGACCGCTTCCAGTTTTGGGGCCAGCGCCGGAACGACTTCGAATACAAAGCGGACATTGCCGTCGTCGACCGATAAAGCCCGCACCAGGCCAGCCGCCATGATATCCTGGCCGGAGTGTGGGTCTGAAATGGTCTTCAGGACCGCAAGTACGTCGTCTCTGGAAACACTCACGCTAGGTGTCCTGACCCGTGATGGTGCCGGTGACGATATGCTCCAGTTCAAGACCATCAACGGTCAGAACTACTTTTGCCTCATAAGTCTTTCCGGCACCGTCCGCGCCGCGCATGGCCTCTTCGATTGCCTGTTGCGAGGTGACGCCGACCTGTTTGAGAAACTTGCGCATCGACATGTTAAACTCTTCGCTCATCTTGATCCTATCCTTCTTTTGTGCTCATTTCGTTGACCGCTGCCCCGCAATGCCCCTAGGTTTGGCCTGTCTGGCAAGGAGACTTCATTGCGTATCCTGGTGTTCATTTGTCTGATCCTGTATATCCTGCCAATTCGGGGGGATGCACAAGAGAGAACCATCCGCCTTGTGGTGCCGGAGGTTTTGGAGGCCACTGGATTTCCGAGATACTTTTTGCCGCGCTTTTCGCTCAAAACCGCGATCCGGATCGAGTGGGTTGGCGAAAACGACTGGCCTGATCTGGTGTTGAACGCTGACGAGAATGGCGCGGCGGTGTTTCAGGGACCAAATTCGCTTTGGCACTTGCAGATTGTTAAAGACACATCTGAGGTTCAGCGGTTTGTGGCATGGCTGGGGTCGGATGTTGGCACCCGAACAATCATCGGATTTCAGCCCGATGGGGTTGCATTGTTTGTGCTGCCCCCGGCTGAGGATCCAGAAGTGATTGTTAAAAAGATCACCGGCGACGCCGTGCTGGGTAAGAAGCTGTCGATGGCCAATTGCGGGCGCTGTCACGTGATCAATGAGACCAACCGGATGAAAGCAATCGGGTCGACTCCGTCTTTTGCCCTGCTGCGGACATTTGACGATTGGAACAGCCGGTTCCAGTCGTTTTATGTCCTCAAGCCGCATCCTGCGTTTACCCAGATCAAAGGCGTCACAGACCCGTTTGATCCGGCGCGCCCATCGCCAATTTTCCCGCTCAAGATCACATCGGCCGACATTGACGCAATCCTCGCCTATGTGGCGACAATTACCCCTGCTGATCTGGGCGCCCCGCTTCAAAGTCAGTGATCCTTGCGCTTTAAAAAATAATCCTCAGAGGTGCGCACCTTCGGTTTTTCACCTGCGGCAAACGGGTTGTCGTCTGAATGATATTGCGCCTGAATCCGGCAGTTGTCACACATCTGGATCATCCGAGCGGCCTTGGGGTTGGCAAACATCGCATGCTTTCCGGCCAGTTTTTCGATGATTTTCTCAACAGTTGATTTTACCCCAAACAGATTTCCGCATTCAACACAGGCAAAAGGTTCCTCTTCGTGCAGCACAACCTGCGTGAAAGCCGCGTCCGTGAGGTTTAGTTGCGGTTGCAGGGTGATGGCCTGTTCAGGGCAGATATTGCTGCACAATCCACATTGCAGGCAGGCATCTTCTTGAAATCGCAACTGCGGCAGATCGGGATTGTCACCCAGTGCACCGGATGGGCAGAGCGATACGCAGGAAAGACACAAGGTGCAGGCATCGGTATCCACAAGAACCGCGCCATAGGGGGCGGTGTCGGGCAGGGATATGAGAGTTGCTTCTGGCGCCAATGCCTTGGCTGCGGTTCGGGTGACTTGCCGACGGGTCCCAATCGGCAGCATCGGTGTGGCAACCGCGTCTGGAATTTCGATGCCAAACAGCGCCTCTGATAGCGCATCCGGATCGACAAGATCAAGCAGACGTATGGGTTGACCTGAGATCGCCTTTGCCAGTTCTGCCTCTTGTTCCAAAGTGTTGCGGTCCGAGGTTGAAGCAAGGATCAAATCCACAACCGCGAATCCCGCGCCAAGAGCGGCGAGCATTTCTGCGTGTCCAAAGCCGGCCAGTGCAGTCACTTCAAATGGTATGACATCTGCGGGCAGGCCGCGCCCGTACCGGGCTGCCAAAGAAATCATTTCGCGGCCATAGCTGTCATCATGGACCAGCAGGCGCGGTGCGGTTTCGGCCTGTTTTCGATAGGTAGAGGCCAGGGTCTGAATGCGACGAAACACAGTTTCTACCGGCGGTGCGTCATAGGTGATCGCACCAGAGGGACATAGTGCGGCACAGGCCCCGCAGCCGGCGCAAATCATCGGATCAATGCTCACATGCTCACCCGCCGAAGTGATCGCACCGGTCGGGCAGGCATTCAGACAGTTTGAACATGCGGGTTGTTCTGCGCGGGAATGGGCGCAGAGCGATGGCTCTAGCCGGACATATAGCGGCTGTTCAAAGGTTCCGACCAGTTGCGAAGCCTGCAAAACCACCTTGGCGACAGATGGTGCATGTTTTGGGTCTGCACGCAGGTATCCCTCGCGTTTCTCGGGGGCGGGAAACAGCGGCGTGTCGCCGCTGAGATCAAGAATGATGTCGCAATACGAAGTCGCGCCATCTTTTGGCGCGCTGAACGCCGGCGCGCCTCGCCCACCGGGCTCAATTTCCTGAACAGCATCAAGCTGTATTTGAAACCCGCCAAGGGCTCCTTTTGCATGTCTCAGGTCGCCAAGGATCACATCAAATTCGGCCCCGGTCGGAGGCTCGGTGGGCTTGGTCAGCAAGACCGTCACGCTGAGGCTATTCTGCAAATCACGCGCCGCGTTCACGGCGACTTCACCGGCTCCGATGATCAGACAAGTGCCTTCCGAGACCACATCGAGTGTTTTGGCGTCGGGCATTGTCAAGATTGCTTCGGCAGCGAGGGCGGCCATTTTGGGTAGTTTAGCGGCAGAATCCTCTGACCATCCCGCGCGATCCCGCAGATCAACAAAGCCCGGCATATCAGCACCGATTTCGGTGGCGAGTTCCTCGAACCGGGCCCGCTCTTGTTGGCAAGCGATGACAGCGTCGCCCGCCGCAATTGCTGCGGCAGCGCTGTCCATCTGCGAGGTGCAAAGGCTGGTATGCAGTCTCGAACAGGTCATTCCGGTTGCCTGCGAAACTGCATCGCCATCTATGGACTGAGTACCCAAACAGTCACATATAATCAGATGCTTAGGCATTTAAATTAACTCTTTCATGTTGCGAAAACACCAGACCATCCGGCCTGATTTCGCACAAATGTAGGCATGGATGAGCGGCGTCGTAAACCGCTAATAAATCTGGGCACGGGTCAAATGTGCTTTAAAATCGATCGCGATCTGGACGAATCTGACCCGCCTTGAGCGACACAACTACAGAGTCCTTGGAGCGCGCTTGGGACAATTCGTCCAAATGGATTGGCAGGTGATCCGCCACTGCCCCAATTTGTCCAGTTTGTTCACGAAGCGCAAAAAACTGCCGAAAATGCTATGCACAGCGACGAAGTTGGTCCAGCATGCCATTGAATACCACGAGAGCTTTTGGGGAGGAGCTTTGATCCATAATCCTGACCAGTACAAGACAATGCCAATTGGCGTTGTCCTGCGTAAAGCGCCGGGGGTGACTCGCTGGGCAAAATGGTCTTGGACAGTTGTTTCAGTTATCCCGGGAGCAGGGGAGTCGGATTGGCGCCTTTTGCGCGAAGAAGGCGAGATCGTGGACTACCACATCTCAACGCCCGTTCTGGAATTGCACGGCGCTGAGTGCGAGGCGTATCTCACTGGTCTTTCGGACAAGGTGCCCGCAGTTTATGTGGTGTTGCGCCAAACAGACTTGGCAGACAAACCCTATGAGGTTTTGCTTGTGACAGCGTCGCCTTATGAGGCGCAGGACTATGCTGACAATGGCGACGATCTGGTCGAGAAAGTCGCAATGCCGGATGGGCTGATCGCCTGGGTGCGCGACTTTGCACAAGAGTTTTATCAGGAAGAAGCCTTTGTGAAGCGCCGCCGCGACAAACATCGCACTGACAAAGTTGATGATGGGGTCGGGGACGCGCGCATTGCACAGCTCACGGATGTGTACCGCGCGCCTGCCAAACCGGTGCGCAAGGAGCAGGTGCATTGAGCCAGACTGTTCCTCAGCG
>CBDTVL010000220.1:0-6496 GCA_965363755.1 uncultured Sulfitobacter sp. | reverse complement strand
CATTCGCTGCAGGTTGCACCAAGGTCTGCTGAGCGGGACTATTTCGACATTGGATTTAAGTAGTCTCGACTCCGCACCTCTGCCTATCAATCCTTCGCCACTGCGTGGCCAAATGCGTCAGTTCCGTGAACGATATGCGGACCTGCTTTTGGTGGGCGGCAAGGCTACGTGCCCGACTGTCTGATCCTAGAGACATTGCTCGAAGCGCGCTGACAGACGTCCGGTTTTTGGGGCGGAGGCCAAACCGATTGGCCTTCAGAAACCCACGTTGCGAAGCAACGTAGTCGTGCGGCTTAGACGGCGCGCCATATAACCTGCGATCAGCCTGTGGAATTCTGCAGCAACAAGAGGGTGGTCGTTTTCCAGTTCAGTAAGCCGACCCATGTCGATTCGAACGAGCGTGACCGCACCATCCGCAACAATGTTGGCAGAACGCTCAGCGCCGGTATAATAGGCCATCTCGCCAACTATGGCGCCTGCCCTGATTTTGGCAACGATTGCGGCAGTTCCATCTTTTTTCACAACCGACACCACCATGCGCCCAGATTGCAAAAAATAGATATCATCCGTTTTGGAACCATACTCGATTACCAAATCACCTGCATCAGCGGTCACTGTTTCAACGGCATCACCGAAGATGCCAAGCGGAAAACCAGTCGCGAATTCTGAGAAAAAATCGGCTCCATGCTCGGTGGTTTCTACTGAGTAAACAGCAAGCAACGCATCCTCGACATACTCGAGCGCATGGTCGAGCGTATCAAAAGAATCTGCCGTCAGAGACCGGGCCACAGTCCCTTTTTCACCGCTCGCTATGTGATCAATGCCCGCAAAAAGAGGGCGGGCATTTATCATTTCACAGTCTTTGCGCAGTCGTTGCAACATATGCCAGGTCGAAACATCGACACCGCTCACATGTTTGAAATCTATAATGAGCCAATCTATCTCATGTTCACTCGCGCTCAACAGCCTGCGCACGCGCTCTCTCAGAGCATTGGCAGAGGCAAAAAACAGATAGCCTGACAGCTCAATAATCTGGGCGTGCTTGCCTGCGGACAACAATGCTTCCAACTGTTTTTCAGGGCGCTCCACACAAGACCGGCGCAAAGCCATGCTGTTTTGAGATCGAATGATATCGAGCTTGGAATAAGTGATAACAAACAGACAAAAAGCAACCAGGAGCCCGGCTGCAATCGCCATCAGGAAGCTAAATGTGATCGCAATAATCGGGATGAGGACGACAATCGCATAGTCCCGTACCTTAAGACTGCGCCGCTCTGCCCAAAGCCAAGAGTAGAGCAGGTCAACACCCAGAAATGCGATCACAGTAGCAAAGATGCCAGTTGGCATAACCGACAAGACAGCACCGCCGAAAAACAAGACAATGAGACAACCGGCTGCACTGCTGAACCCTGCAACAGGGCCGGTTAGTCCCAATCGATGCGCCAAAATAGTCTCACCCAGCAAATGATATCCAGGCAGACCACCGAAAAGAGCGCTCAGTGTGTTTGCAATACCCACACCACCTGCTTCTGAGTTGATATCCAGATCGCGTCCAAGTTCCAATTCCAGCCCAGATGCATTTAGTGTCGTACCCAGCAGTGAGACTACAACGACTGTTACAATTACAGGCACCTGTGAGAGGATGGCGGCCCAATCCGCCAAACCGACAATGTGGGGGCCTAGACCTGTGAGGAAACTGCCGCTCTGAAACGGCCCCAGCAAAAAGCCTTCGTCCCGCGCCTGATCCATAGTCAATCCGAGGGCTGCAATAACGGCATAGAAAAACAGGGCCGTCGCCAACAGCGCCAAGGGTAGTATTAGGTGCCCTGAAAAGAGCCGCGTTGCGACCACAATCCCTAAAGCAGCGATTGTAACCGGAACCCATTTGAGGAGTGCGTCGTATTCAAGAAACCGCGCCAAATTAGTGGCATCCAGGCTTTCCCCCACAGCGACACCCATTCCGCCCAATAGCAGCAACAGTCCAGTGGTCGCTAAAAACCCGGCGAGTACAGGATAGGGGATGTAGCGCGCCAGCACTGCAAGCCGCAGTTTGCTAACAAGCACGGCAACTATCCCTGTCGCCAGCGAAGCAACCGAGATGAGACAAGCGACGGTGGCAAACAGGATTTCTCCCGAAAGCTCTCGTTGTGCGATCATCGTGGCAACCCCACCGGCCAGCAATATCGCGGGCAAGTCCTGGGGCTGTAGAATTGACCCACGATAAGACAGGGTAAATGCACCCACCAGCGCAAGTACGGTACCCCCCATCAGGGTCAGTCCAATACCTCGACCAAAAAACGGAGCCAACTCTCCGGTGTAGATGATTGCAGCAAACGAGATTGCGAATACGGCTGCGACAGCCGCAACGAAACACATGGCAAACGTGTTTCTCAGAAGGTGGGCTGGAGTCACTGTACGCCAGTTACGGCCTTGAATGAATGTCACGGGTCAGATAAATTTCATGTAATATGGACCTAAATATTATCGGAACATTGCGCTTAAAGTTCGGTCCATGCAATCAACAAGCGGACAGAACTGCCATTGGATATCCCGCAGATGTCCAGAGTGAGCGATCAAAGCAGCAACGACAACATGTGCGACCTGCCTTATTTGAGGCAGTAACACTGACTTACCTCCTCCCCCACTGGGAGATTAAAGCTCGCGGTGGTTTTTATTTTCAGGCAGCCCTTTATCTGTAAGCGCTTACAGATACTGCGCTTAACTTATAGGCTGAATGGGAGAGTGGTGATTTCCTGATTGGCGCTCTACCCCGCCGCTGTCTCCCGGGTCGCGGCGGGTATCAACTACGCCCGCCGTTGTTCTCCCTCAAACGGTGGGCTTTTTTCTGTCCGTGGCTAGCGAGCTATCTTTTTAGGGGTGACCGCCTGATTTTTAATCCTGTGGCGGTGACATGGCCTAACAAACTTGTGCTAGCTGTATTGAGTATTTGGAGTGACTAAAGTGGCTGAAACTGGTTTGATAAAAAACCCCTTCTTTACAGGTGCCGCTTTAATACTTGTTGTCGCAGTTGTGGCCACCGTCGGCTACTTCGCGGTTTCCCCGTATGAACGGTGTATGCGGGGTGACGACTATATTCCGTACCATTGCGCAAATGTAACTAACTGGTAGTGTGCCAAAGCTCGTAACTGATGTCTACGTGGGTTTCTTTCCACTGTTCGACACACTCGGTCAACCACCTGACGTGTTTGAAATATGGATGTGCCTCCCCGCTTGGCACTCCAGCGCCGTGCAAGCGGCAAACGTTCCATCCCCGCTTAGAAGGGTATTGGCAACGCTGCCCTGTAGACTTGGCCGTGGCGCTGCATCTGCGCGCGCCTCTGAACCTTTGAGTGAGGTCCAATGGGGGGGGGTACCTTACTTTTCATCGCCAGCCCCTCCCATGGCTGACCTCACCCACAACAGCCTGTACGCCTTCGTTGACGGTCATGCGCCCCACACGCACCGTCTGCTGCGCCTTGGGCTTGGGCAGGGGTCAGTGACCAATGCTGCATTGCGCACATTTCGACGTTAGCGGACCTTCGTTGCGTTGTGTTTGAACGGCAGCTATGGGCCGTTAGCGGCAGCCGCGCCTATTGCAGCCAAGGTCCGTTTCGTCCGCGCAGCAGGCCCTCGCAGCATTCAAATTCTTTGGGCCCTGCCTCTTGCGTATCTGTAAGATGCCTCACCAAAACGTGCAAACTCGTGCATTGCATGTAAGCTCCTGTATGCGACCTTCGAACCGGACACAAAAGTTATGTTTCGGGAGACAAAAATTGAAAAAGACCACTCTACTCGCCGCAACGTTCGCGGGACTTTCCGTCTTCGCGACAGCGGGATACGCGCAAGACTGCAAGGCGGTCACAGTTGAAGATGCCTTTGATCTGGATGAGGCTGCGATTGTAGCGCTTTATGATTGCCTTAAAGACGCGATGGCCGAGGGTTATGCGAAAGAGGGTGATCCGATTGGCAAAAACTATCGCAACTGGATCGTGACTTCGACACGGCCTGCGGTTCAAGGCGCGCATAGCAATCGATTGCTTCAGACCTTTGCTAATCCGGTTGCAGCCGAGCACTACCTGAAATTTGAAGAAGAAGGTGTCGTGATGCCAGTTGGCTCGGTCTTGGCCAAAGAAAGCATCACTGTAAGTATCAAGAAAAAGGCGGCGCGCGTTGGGCCTTTGTTCATCATGAAAAAACTCGAAGCAGGTGGCGCGCCAGAGACGGACGACTGGCTTTACGGCGGCATACAACCCAACGGAAAGCAGATGAAATTCAAACAGAGCTTTTGTCACGACTGCCACGAAAGCTGGGAAGATCAGGATTTCCTGGCTTATCCGATGGAAGAAGTCCGCGTGTCGAACTGACAACGTCTGAAATTTAGATTGGCTGAGGCCCGGCTTTGCCGGGCCTTTCCTTTTGCATCCACGGCTTGCTTGGTTCATGACGTCATTATGACCGCCCAAACCCGCGCCCTCGCCGTTCATCTGTTCACCGCATCCGGAGCGGTTTTTGCCATGTTGGCAATGCTGGCTGCTGTGGATGAGAAATGGGACTTGATGTTCCTGTGGCTCGTGGTCGCGTTTTTTGTTGACGGAATTGACGGCCCGTTGGCCCGAAAGTTCGACGTGAAGGCCAACGCACCCGAGTTTGACGGGGTGTTGCTCGATCTTATCATCGACTACCTGACTTATGTTTTCATTCCGGCCTTTGCGCTTTTCAAATCGGGGCTGATGGATGGATGGACCGGGTGGTTTGCGATCATCGTCATCACATTTGCCAGTGCTATGTATTTCGCTGACACCCGTATGAAGACCAAAGATAACTCCTTTTCCGGATTTCCCGGATGCTGGAATATGCTGGTGCTGGTCATCTTTGCGCTGCAGCCCAATTTCTGGGTCTCACTTGCGCTTGTCACCGCCCTGGCAATCGCCATGTTTCTGCCGCTTAAGTTTGTGCACCCAGTTCGCACCGAACGCTGGCGCAGCGTTACACTGCCAATGGCGCTTGGGTGGACCTTTTTTGCCGGATGGGCTGCGTGGGTGGATTTCTACCCGCAAAGCTGGGCGCATTGGGGGTTAATCGTGACCAGTGTTTATCTGACCTTCGTCGGGATTGTGCAGCAAATTCTCCCCGAAAAGTAACCTCTTTCCCCAAAAACCGATGTCAGATTAACAGACCAGCCGCCCCTTCATGACGCAACAGGGCAACTTTGGTTTCAACGCCGCCTGCCCCCGAGAACCCGGTCAGGCCTTTTGCCCCCATCACCCTATGGCATGGGATAATGATCGGGATCGGGTTGCCGCCGCAGGCACTGCCCACGGCCTGAGCAGGCCTTCCCAGTGCCTTGGCAATCTCGCCATAGGTTTTGGTATACCCAAACGGAATTGCAGAAATCTGATAACAAACGGCGCGCTGAAAATCTGAGCCGCTGACCCGTAGCGGCAATTCGAACTTTTCGAGTGTGCCCTCGTCATAAGCTCTGAGTTGAGCAATCCCTTCACGCAGCAGATCTGTGGCCAGTCCTTCGTCGTGGGCATTCCATTTGACGGCAACAATTGCGTCGTCCTCTTCAACAAGGCCGAGGCATCCGAATTGTGTTTGTAAGGTCAGCGTGGGCATAGGCCAGAATTGCGCACATCACGGCACTGGCGCAACCCGGAACATGCTGGTTTCAACCGCGAGCAGTTCTGGCAAAGGAATCGTGTGGGTGGCGCGGAAACAAGCCCGGCTTCATTTGAGAAAACTGCCCGCCGAAACCCAATGATCAGCGCGCCCAGTGTACCGCCCGCAACACTCTCGCCAGTGAAGGCCCGGAAAGACATTCCCGATCGCAGCGGGAATGCCCACAAAGGCCGGAACCGCAAGGCGTATGAGAAAGAACACAGTTGAAAAGAAGCGCGTGATGGCACCCCCTGTCATATGTGTTTTTCTGAGCTTTGAATTCGGATACCTATGGAACCACCAAAACTGGCACCGGTGCAGTCTGAATAAGATTACCGGCAACGCTACCAAACAACAGCGCCTTGATCCCCGAGTCCCCTCGTCGCCCGATCACGATTTGGACCACGTCTTCTTCTTTCGCAATTTGCAGAATAGTCTCGGCGGGTGGGCCATGGCGCACAATGCTCCTGCAGACAACGTCACTTATCTCGAGAAATTCCAGCGCCGGTGCGATAATGCTTGTCTCGGCGCGCGCTAGTTCTTTTTCGCGCCGGCCGTGACGCTCTGCATTCTCTTCCGGTGTGTTGAACGAATAAGGCGACCACTCGATCACATAAACCACAAGCACCGTTGCATTTCCCAGTATTGCCCGGTTTCTTGCATGTTCAAGAGCCCGTCTTGAGCCCTCGCTGCCATCAATGGCAAGTAGCACGACATTGTTCATTATTTTTTCCCCTCGTTTGGCAAGGCCTTGGCCCTTTCTTATTGATTGTGTCAAGTCTAAGGGGAAAACCGGTCACGCGGCAATGAAAACTAAGCCGGAGATTGTTCTAGG
>CBDTVL010000219.1:0-6527 GCA_965363755.1 uncultured Sulfitobacter sp. | reverse complement strand
TCCTGCAATCCGTTTGGCGCGAACCACAATCGACCCAACCAGTCGGTCATGGCACCTCGGGCGGTACTTTCGTCAAAGCCAAAAGGCAGAACGCCACGCGGTTTTATATGGCGGTGGGTTCCCGTTCCCGTGACCACTGGTGTTGCGCAAAATGGGCATTCGGTTGCATGTATTCCTTCTTCAAATTCGACCTGTGCCGCACAATTTGGACACGAGACAACCCGGGTTTCTTCGATCTCGGCTTCAGGCAACTGGTCGTCCTGCGCCGCGCGAAATTCAAGCTCGCGGATGGCAGGGCTGCGAAACCCGGTTTCAGCGATGGTGGCCGTGTCGCCGCAATGGTCACACATCAGCGTGTCGGTGCCAGGCGCATAGCGATAGTCGGCTCCGCAGTTTTCGCAGGGAAACTGGTGTGGCGCCTCCGTCGACTGGCTGGGTTCTTCCAACTGATCAGGCATCTGGCAAACCCTGCGTCAAACATTTTTGGAGCATACTGAAGCCGGGGTCAGAATTGTGGCGCGGGCGGGGGAAGGATGGTGAAAAGCTGCGCGAGTTCTTGCACATCCTCGGCCCGCATCCAACCGTCCTGACCCGCAGTCCAAACCAGCGAGTCTCGCGTTAATGTTCCGTCTTTTGACATACGTCCAAGGGCCGCCTTGGAAAACGGGCCGCTTGTCTGGCCCGCTTCGGCAATGTGCCACACGTGCTCAAGCGGCGGCGGCGGTGGTGGGGCAGCCACTGGGGTTTGCGCCCCCCAAGGGCCGGGATTGGCCATTTGCCCGGCCATCGCCATGCCCATTCCCATGCCCAATCCGGCCCCCATTCCGCCGCCGCCGTTTGGGTTGCTGGCCGCCGAAGTCATTGCCTCGGCGGCAGAATACTGAGTGAAACGGCCAAGATTGCCTGCCAGCCCCATTGAGGTGCGTTTGTCCAATGCCTCTTCTACTGCAGGAGGAAGCGAGATGTTTTCGATGTAAAGTTCTGGAATCGTAAGCCCGTAGGCCGCAAGTGTGGGAGCTATTTCGGAGGCGATCAGTTTTCCCAGATCAGCGGTGTTTGCGGCCATGTCCAACACCGGAATGCCCGAAGACGCGATCACCCGCGAGAATTCCTGCACGATGATGTTTCGGACCTGAAAACTGATCTCGTCCATTGTGAACTCACCGTCAGTACCGACAATCTCGCGTAAGAATTTGGCCGCATCAGTGACTCGCACCGAGTAAGTCCCAAACGCCCGCAGACGGATCGGACCGAATTCTGGGTCGCGTGCAATGATCGGGTTTTTGGTTCCCCATTTCAGATCATTGAAACGTGTGGTGTTGACGAAGTAAATTTCGGATTTAAACGGGCTCTTGAAGCCGTGATCCCAGTGCATCAGAGTTGTCAGCACCGGCATGTTGTTGGTTTCCAACATATAAAGCCCAGGTGTGAATACATCAGCCAGTTGTCCTTCGTGCACAAACACCGCTGCCTGACCTTCACGCACTGTTAATTTGGCACCGTATTTGATCTCATGCCCCTCGCGCTCGAACCGCCAGACCATTGTGTCACGAGTGTCGTCCACCCAATGGATCACGTCGATGAACTCTCCGGTCAGAAAATCGAATATACCCATAGCATTGGTCCTCTTGGTTCTAGGTTTGTTGGCGGGCGACGCTCAAAGGTCACCATCCACGAGTTCGCGGGCGATAATATGCGCAATCGGCGAGGCTTCTTCCAAGCTCATGCTTTGTTTTAGCCGTGGATCATAGAGCATCTGCAGTAACAATTCATCTTGGCTGGTGAGCAGCGCAAATTCATCATCATCGTTAAAGATTGACGGACGGGCGGCCGGACTATCATTGGCCAATCCCAGACCCTGCGCCAATTCTTCGTGCACACAAGAACGCCGCAGCAGGGCCGGGTGTTCGGCGCGTATCACTGCAATTGCCGTTGTATAATTCTGTTCATGTCCATTTTCTGAAAACGCCGCTACAAGACAATGGATTGAGCGTGGGATGTTGCGGAAAATACCCATTGAGGTCTCTGACATCCCGGGAACAATTGCGCGGATGCGCGGGATGGCGGCGGGCCGGTCATCCTCACTCAGAAAAAAGACGTGAAAATTCGGGTTGCTCTCGGAATAGCTGATCGGGTGACCAGTAATCCGGGCGAGCCTTGCAGCATAGCTGCGGACCTCAGCAGTGTCTTTTGCACGCTGATCGGCACCGACGCTGTTGCCAAACCGCGCAGTCATGCGCACCGGACCTCCCCAGCGGCGCAGGCCAGCTTGGACACCGCCTCCGCGACTTAATCCAGACCCACGGGCATATTCGTCATAAAATGCGATTCGCTCAAAATTGCGGGCCAGATCGTTGGCGGTAAATGGTGTATCTGGGCCGCCGCCATCTTGACGCAACAAGCCCCGCACCAGCATGTCGTTCTGAGCGCGTGCATAATAGCGGCTTAGTGCAATGCTGCTGTCCGAGGGTTCGGTGAGCTGTTGGGGCGCAGACCCTGTTGGTGCGACAGGCTTTGGTTGCTCAGGTGGCACCAGATCGCACGCCGCAACGACGGTCAGCGCGACCGCCACAATGGCGCGTCGCCACAGCTGGACCCAGCGTTCAAAGACGGCTGATGACCCCATCTCTTGGTTTACCCCGGAACTGCGGTGCCGGCGTTGTCGCCTGTTCCGTCTTTGCGGGCTTTGGCAGATGCCAGTGTATCGCGCAGCTCGGCCTCCATCTTTTTCAACTCCGCTTCAGCCGCGGCCCGTTTGGTTTTGCCTTCGTCCGCGATTGCAAGGCTTTCATTGATGGTGCCAATCAGATCGGCGTTGGCCTGTTTGACAGCTTCGATATCGAACACGCCACGTTCCATTTCCTCGCGGATAATCTTATTGCTGTCGCGCAGATTCTTGGCGTTTGCCGTCAGCAATTCGTTGGTCAGATCATTTGCATCGCGGACCGCGCCGGCGGCCTCTGCGCTGCGCTGGATCGTGACGGCTTGTGCCAGTTGCGTTTCCCAAAGCGGTACGGTGTTCACCAGAGTCGAATTGATTTTGGTGACCAGCGACTTGTCGTTTTCCTGTACCAACCGGATGGATGGCAGCGACTGCATCGTGACCTGACGTGTGAGTTTCAGATCGTGCACCCTGCGCTCCAGATCATCCCGCGCGGCGCGCAGATCGCGCAATTCCTGTGCCACCATCACCTGATCAGCCTCGGGTGCCTTGTCTACTTCTGCCGCTTTCAGCGGGATGACGGTGCCGTCCAGCTCTTCGAGCTTTTCGGTGCCCGCAGCAATGTAAAGTGCAAGTTCGTCATAAAACTGCAGCGTTTTGTCGTAGAGAATATCCAGCGATTTTATGTCCTTGAGCAGCGTGTGCTCATGACCCAGAAGGTCGTCTGTGATTTTATCAATCTGCCCCTGAATGGATTCGAATTTGGCAGTGAATTTGGCAAAAGGCGCGGCTTGCCCCAATAGTTTTTCCCACCACGTGCGTTTGCGGCGGACATCCAGTTCGCTGACTGAAAAGCCACGAATGGTCGTCACGATATTGCGCAAGCTATCGCCTGCTGGCCCGACATCTTTGTTGCGCACACCACCCAGCATTGCCTGCGAGATTTCCTGCAACTCAGCCTGCGCGCCAGACCCGAATGAGACAATCGAGTTGGTATCGCTCATGTCGATTTCGTCCATGCGCTTGCGGATTTCAGCACTCACCGGCGCATCAGCTTGCGCCAGAGGTACGATGTCGCCTGCAGGTTCCGGCAGAACGACGGCAGTGACTTCTTCGACCATGGCAAGCGTCTTTTCTGCTTTTTGGCGGACAGTGTCAGACATTGGTATTTTCCTTTACTAATTGGCAGGCGCGTCAGTCGACACGGACGCCTTCGCGTTGCAAACGATCCCGCAACACATCGATTTCAATGTTCAGGTCACTGCGATCGTCCAACAGCGACTTTCGGGTGCGGGCGGCAAAATTTTGGTCCAAATCATCCAGTAAAGCGGCATAATCACTGCGCGCCTGTGCATCGCGGGTTCGACTGTAGACATCAGAGAATTTCACTGTCGCATCACGCGCGCCCATCAAATAGACGCCGAGATATTTGCGGGCGGCGGTCAAGTCACGCGGATCTTCCTCGACTGTTCGGATCAGATCACGCGCTGTGTTTTGGAACGTTTCTACACGCGCTTCCAACTGACGGTCTCCGGCACGGGCAATAGCAACTGTCATGGACGCAAGGTGTTTTTCCGCCTCGTCCACGACGCGCGCCACCCGATCTTGCTGAAAAGTGTCTATGCCTTCCATGCCTTTGTCTTTCATCGGGTCAAACCCAAAGCTGACAGAGTGCAGGATCATCGCGACGATGCCATATAAGATTGGTGCAATAAGGCTCGGATCAGCCGCCGCTGACACAGAGTCGGATTTGTACGCCGCAAGTGCCACACCGATACCGGTCAACAGGCTGGCGGCCATCTTGCGCGGAAATCCGGGCCTGCGGGCGACTTTGCGCGACATATACGCCGCCTCGGCGCGCAATCCCTCGCGCAGCAACCATGCGGCCAATGTCAGAAATGCGGCGGCGACCAGACCCAGCGTCAGTCCGATAGCGCCGTCGGTGAGCGACGTGAAGATAAGTATGGCTGCCGGAATGAACAGGATGTTTGAACGCGCACCTGCCGGATCGACCTGAGCGCGCTCAAAATTGCCGCGCGGTGTTTGGGCTTCTGCCTGCGCTTCGTCCGGGCTGAATTTTCCGCCATAGCGCTTGGCCATCCTTAAAGCCCCCCAAGCCAGCCGGTTGCCACACCAAAAAGCAGCACGATCAGTGCTGCATAGGCAACTTTTTGAATGCCGGATGGCGTCATTATTACCCCCTGAAACAGCCCGGAATATAGGCGGTCTCGTGTGTCCTTACCAGTGCAATTGCCAGCATGTTTCTACTTGTTGTCTTGATAGCTTATGTGACAACCAACCTAAGGTAAAAGGGGGAAAACTCTAGGTGTTGCGTCGCCTTTGGACACGTTTTACGGTTTTCTTAGGGGCCGTGCCAGTACTGGTCTCAGCCTCTTGCACGTCCATGCCCAGTTGGTCGCGCATGACTTTGCGGCGGATTTCTTCAACCTCACCGGGTTTGAGCTGTGCCAGCTGGAATGGGCCGTAAGAGATTCTGATCAATCGGTTCACACTTAGCCCGACATCTTCCAGTGCGCGACGGATCTCTCGGTTTTTGCCTTCGCGCAGCCCAATCGTAAGCCAAGCATTGGCACCTTGCTGTCGGTCAACGGTCACAATCATTGGCAGGAATCGCTCTCCACCCACTACAAGCCCTTTGCGCAATGGCTCTAACATCTCGTCTTTGGGCCGGCCTTTGACCCGCACGCGGTATTTGCGCAACCAGCCAGTGCTGGGCAATTCCAGTTGCCGTTTCACACCGCCGTCATTGGTCAAAAGCAGCAGGCCTTCGGAATTGATGTCAAGCCGGCCGACGCTCATCACGCGTGGAAGGTCTTCGGGCAGATCATCATAAATCGTGCGCCGCCCCTGTTCGTCGCGGTTGGTGGTCACCAGACCTGTCGGTTTGTGGTAAAGCCACAGCCGCGCAGGTTCGGGCGGGTTGAGCGGTTTGCCATCAACAGTGATCTTATCAGCGCTCGTCACATTCAGCGCCGGGCTGGTGATCTTGTCACCATTCACCGTGACTCGCCCCGCTGCAATGATCCGCTCGGCGTCACGACGTGATGCGATACCGGCGCGAGCCAATACTTTGGCGATCCGGTCACCGGGCGGCGAAGAAGTTGTTTTTGTCATAGGCGCGGGCTTAGCCCATCTGCCTTGCTTGCGAAAGCATCCATTGCGGGCCAGACTGGGCCATGGTGTTCAAATCCCATATGGCCCAAGCCCTTAGCGAGGCAAGATCAGCAGCTGTGCGCGGTGAAGTTCCCGTTGGCGCTGTGGTTGTCGACGCGTGTGGAATTGTGGTGGCGGCGGCAGGCAATAGGACCCGTGAATTGAATGATCCAACAGCCCATGCTGAGGTTCTGGCTATCCGGACGGCTTGCGCTGCGCTGGGCTCAGACCGGTTGCTCGGCCACGATCTCTATGTCACGCTTGAACCATGTCCGATGTGCGCCGCTGCAATCAGTGCCGCGCGGATCACTCGTTTGTATTATGGAGCTGCGGACCCGAAATCAGGTGGCGTCGCCCAAGGCGCGCGGGTGTTTTCCCATCCTCAGTGCCATCATGTTCCTGAGGTTTATGACGGCATAAGCGCCCCGGAGTCCGAGGCGCTGTTGCGTGATTTCTTTACTGCAAAGAGAGCGCGGACTTAGCGGCCAGGTGACGAGCGTCGGACGTTTCCGTGCCAGTCTTCGCCCGAAAGCGTTCCGGCGTCATAGCTGATCGAAGCTTGCATCTTCTCCCACCCCTTTGGCGCGCCAAAAACCAGATAACCTATTGCAATTCCAAGCACAACCAGAGCGATCCAGTGCCACGCTTTTTGGGTCGTGTTTCTCTCTAAGTGTCGTGCGTTTCCCATATC
>CBDTVL010000218.1:0-6607 GCA_965363755.1 uncultured Sulfitobacter sp. | reverse complement strand
TCTTACAAAAGAGCTGGTTCCGCCCCAGCCTTCTCAGCAATTAACCGGCTGTCTTTCGTCACATTCGAGAGTTTCATCGACCGTTACGACACAGAGGACCTGACTCAGGCACGCAACTTCACCCCGTCCGGATCAAACGGAGGTTCGTGCAGGATTGTCGCTTTGTGCGGCCTGCCCAACACCATGACGTCGACCCGATCCCCCGGTTGGGCGTCTTTGACAAAGCCAAGCGCCAGCGACATGCCGACCGTGTACCCATAGGTTCCCGATGAGACCCGACCGATGCCAATGCCATCCTTAAAGATCGGCTCTCCGCCTGTCGCATCCGCATTTGATGCATCCGTGTCTGCCCCATCCAAAGCCAACAGAACCAGGTGTTCCCGTGCCACGATTTTCAGGCTTCCAGCGACGGCAGTTTTGTTCAAAAAATCTTTGTCCATCTTGCAGAGACGCTCCAGGCCAACCTCCTGTGGCCAGTACTCCGGAGAGTATTCCCGGCTCCACGAGCCATAGCCCTTTTCGACCCGCAAACTCATCAATGCACGCCCACCGACCGGGCCAGCACCACTGGTTTTTCCGGCTTCAATCAAAGCTGAATAGAGCCGTTCCTGATCTTCAGTGGCACAGTGCAGCTCCCATCCGAGATCTCCGGTGAAGGACACCCGCAGTGCAAGAACCTGCACCCCGGCCAGATCGATCATTTTGGATCGCATGAACGGAAAATCCTCGGTTGAAAGCGAGGCGTTTGTCATACGTTGCAACATGTTACGGCTCTCTGGCCCCGCCACGTTAAACCCGCACATTTCCACCGTTCTGCTCTCAAAACTTGTGCCGTCCGGCAATGGCACTTCTTTAAAAAACCGCGCGTGATAGCGTTCGGCCATGCCGGAACCGATGATCCAGAATTCATCCTCGGCCAACCGAGTGACGGTAAAATCACCGGCAATCCCGCCGCGTTTTCCAATCAGCGGCGTGAGGCATGACCGTCCGATCGCCTTGGGCATGTTATTGGCAAACACCGCGTTCAACCATTCCGATGCGGCTGGGCCTTTGCAGATGTATTTGGCAAAATTCGAGATATCGATGATGCCTGCACGATCTCGGAGCATCTTGCATTCCTCGCCCACAGGCCCCCACCAGTTCTGCCGGGTGAACCCGTTGGTATCAGACGCGCCGGGCGCATCTGCATACCAAAGCGGATGTTCCCAGCCATAGTTCAGCCCCATCACCGCGCCCAATGACTTCTGCATCTCGTATATCGGCCGCGTGCGCACCGGGCGGCCTGCATCCCGTTCTTCATTCGGGAAATGAATGCTGAAGCGATGTGCATATTGGTTCCCTACCCGCGCCTTGGTAAAGTCTTTTCCGGCCCACGATCCAAAGCGCGCCATGTCCCATGCAAACATGTCGTATTTTGTCTCACCTTCAATGATCCACTGGGCAGCCATTAGACCCATGCCGCCGGATTGGCTGAAGCCCGGGATAATGCCATTGCAACAGAAATAGTTGGTCAGTTCGGGCACTGGTCCAAACAACACATTTGAGTCAGGCGACCAGATCATCGGGCCATTGATCACCCGTTTGATGCCTGCAGTGCCAACCACCGGCACCCGGTCAATCGCGCGCATCATGTTCTCTTCGATACGCTCCAGATCATCGGCAAACAGCTCGTGGCCAAACCCTTGTGGAGTCCCCTCTTCGGCCCAGAACCGCATGTCACGTTCGTAGGCGCCGACCAGCAATCCCTTGCCCTCCTGTCGCAGATAGTATTCGCCATCACGGTCCGCCACCGACGGCAAACGACGATCCATTGCATCAATCTCGGCAATCGTTTCGGTGACAAAATACTGATGCTCGGTTGGCTGCAAGGGCAGCTCTATTCCGGCCATCGCCGCAACCTCGCGCCCCCAAAGGCCAGCCGCATTGATCACCCATTGCGTGGCAATGTCGCCCTTTTCTGTTCGCACAATCCAGCTTCCATCGCTTTGCTGTTCGGTCCCGATTACAGGGCAAAACCGGATAATCTCGGCGCCGTTCTGACGCGCACCGGAAGCGTAGGCATTGGTCACACCTGACGGGTCCACATTGCCGCCGTCCGGCTCCCACATGATGCAGCGGATACCATCATAATCGACCAGTGGATGCAGCCGTTCTGCCTCCGCCCGGTCGACCTCGTGGAAGTTCATGCCGTATAGCTTGGCCTTGGCCGCCTGCAGGCGTAACTGATGCTCGCGTGCTTCAGTCTGCGCCAGATACAGACTGCCGGGCTGGAATACACCACAGCTTTGGCCGGTTTCCTGCTCAAGCTCCTTATAAAGGCCCATTGTGTAGTGCTGAATGCGGCTGATGTTAGTGCTGTCATGCAGGCCGTGAATGTTGGCCGCTGCATGCCACGTCGACCCCGAGGTCAATTCTGAGCGCTCCAGCAGAACCACGTCACGCCATCCCAGCTTGGTCAGATGATACAGGATCGAGCAGCCGATGACGCCGCCTCCAATCACAACAGCCTGAGCGTGGGTCCGCATAAGAGTGATCCTCTGATCTGTTTCGCTGTGGGTCAACTTGACGCCAGCCGTTGATCCCTGATTGCCCTTTCCCGACATCCTCTGTCGCGGCAATACAATCGGTCACCTTATTTACCGGCTGGCGCGCTTACTGCTAGGCTTAAACAGAAACATCAACGACCACTGCAAAGGACCATCAATGCCAAGCCTCAAAACCAAACTGACCCAAACCTCTGATCGATTGATCTGTCAGCTCTGCACAATTCCATCCGCGGCAGTTTCTCAGGCCTTTGCAGCGTCCGGAGCAGATGCCGTTATCATCGATCTCGAGCATGGGGCCATAGACTACGGCTCTGCCCACGCCATGATTGCAGCAACCGCCGGTACAGATTGTGCGCCGCTGGTACGCATTGCCGAAATTGATGCCGCCCAATGCAAACGTGCGCTTGATCTTGGTGCAGAAGGCATCGTGTTTCCGCTTGCCCGCACAGTTGCAGACGCCGAACAGGCGGTCGCCTGCATGCATTACCCGCCAAAAGGTGTTCGCGGTTTTGGTCCGTTCCTTGCACAATCGCGCTGGGGCACTGATCTGGCCGAGTATCGCAGCAAGATGGAGGATCAGTTGATTTGCTGCCTTCTGATCGAAACCACAGACGCGGTCGCAAACATCGAAGACATTTGTAAGGTTGAGGGTATCGACTTGATTGTCCCAGCTACATTCGATCTGTCCACTGACTTGGGAATCCCAGGGCAATTTGAGCATCCAGATTTTCAGGCCGCGCTGACGCGGATCGAAAAGGCGGCAAAATCTGCGGGTTTGCCGTTGGGCGCTGTGGCATTGGCTAAACCGCAAGCCGACGCTCTTTTTGCCCGCGGATACCGAATGATCGCGGGATTTGATGTATTGTTGCTGCGTGAGAAAACCAACGAGATGCGAGCTTGGTCAACCGATTGAAAGGATCTTATGCCCACAATCTGAGACTCATTACGGCGTCTTGGCAAACTCGAGCGCGATGTAACCAAATTGTTCCAGTTTGAGACCCCTCAGCATGACGCTGAAACCTGGCAGGCCTCACCACGCATCTCCGTTAACGGGAGGCAGTGAAACCACCGTTGAGGCGGCGGACGATTTGCAGAACGCTGGAAACAGTATCATGGCACCTACTCAATTGGCAGCCGCCCAAAACCCAAGCAGCAGATTGGATTGGTTTATCAGGCATTTTCGCTGCGGCTCATTAACGCTTCCTCTACTGCAGAAAGCAGATCAGTCCTCAAAACCGGCTTCATTAGTCGGATGTCTTCGGGGCGAATTCCTGTTCCGTCGCCTATCGCTTCGCTGGCATATCCAGAGAGAAATATGAAACGCATGTCTGGATGGGTCAGACGGATTTTATCCGCAAGAGCCGGTCCTTGTAGAACACCCGGCATAACAATGTCGGTCACGACCAGGTCAAACGGGCCCTGACCATGAAAGATTTCAGCGGCCCGATCGCCGTTTTCGGCGGTCACAACATCAAACTCTGACGCCCTGAGTATTTTCTGAAGGACCAACATGACCTCTTCTCTATCTTCGACAAGGAGAATGCGCGCTCGGTCCTCGCTCAAAGGCAACGGCGATGGGACGTCAAAACTACTCTCGCTGGTAGCGACAGCGGGTTCGGAAAGTGCCGGGAAATACAACTCGAAACTTGTGCCCTTTCCTGTTTGGGATGTTACTCTTAATGCTCCACCGGATTGTTTGACAAAACCCTGAACCATGGACAGACCGAGACCGGTCCCTTTGCCAACGGCCTTGGTTGTATAGAAAGGATCAAAGATCTTTTGCAGCGAGTTTGCTTCAATCCCCATTCCGTTGTCATCGACCGTCAACAGGACGTAATCACCTGGTAAAACCTCCTCTTGCCGTTCAGCAATAAACAATTCGTCGACGTGAATATTTCTGGTTCTCAATACAACTTCCCCAGCGCCGTCCATTGCGTCCCGTGCGTTCACGATCAAGTTCACAATAGCGCTTTGGAGTGAGCTGCGGTCGGCGCGAATGGACCACAGGCCCTCCTGAAACACCGTCTCGATATCAATGCTGCTTTCAATCGTCCGCCGCATCCATTTTTTGGTTTCCCGGACGATTTCATTAAGATTGACAATTTCAGGATCAAGCCGGGCTTTTCTGGCATACGCCAACATATTTTGCGTCAGCTCTGCGCCGCGTTGAGTTGCCTCAATACTTGCATCGATCAAAACGCGGGCTTCATCTTTATCCAACGGATCGATCTGTATCTCGTCTCTCAACAATTCAAGATTGCCCATGATTACGGCAAGCAAATTATTGAAATCATGTGCAACACCTCCGGTTAGCTGGCCGATGGTTTCGAACTTCTGCGATTGCGCAGCGTGGGATTCTGCTTCGACCAAGCTATGCTGTGCGTTTCGAATCTCCGTCAAATCCTGATTTGTTCCAACGACACGCACCGGCTTATTTTGTGGGTCACGCAAAACAATTGCGTCTCCTTTGATGGATTTTACCTGCCCATCGGGAAGAACAACCCGATATTCTGCGCCAAAAACCCGGCCACCTGATAGCGCCTCTTCAAATGCAGCTGTCGTTTTGGCAAGATCGTCCGGATGCACATTGCGGGCCCAGTCTTCGAAGGTACCTGTGAATGAACCATCTTCAATCCCATGCAGTTCTTTCGAACGATCGTCCCAAAACAACCTGCCCGACGCTAGGTCAATGTCCCATACGCCAAAGTGACCGGCGAGCTTCGCCAGATCAAGTCTCTGATTGATTTCTGCAACTTCGGTGACCTTGTCCGAGACATATCTAGCCCCGCCCAACAACAGAATCGCAAATGAGATTGAAAGTGCGTTGACAATCCAGATTATTGGCAGCTCTGTCTGTAACCATATCAACGCGCGTGGATATGGTTGGATTAGAAAAAACATTGCGGCGGAACCGCAAAAAGAGGCTGCAATCAAAACTAAAACGACTCTTGGCTTAAACAGAGTACGCGGATCAATGATACCAAAATGGTGGACCGAAATACCAATCAGCGCGTAAATCGTATAGATAACTATAGACTGCTCAGCAGAACTAATGCCGACGATGCTGCGAGCTACTCCGCCAAGCCCTGCGGCAAGAATACCCCCGAGTGGACCAGCCACAACGCCTGCGAGTATGACGGGGCCTGCACCTGCGTCTACGCTTAAGGTCGCGCCATCCATCGGTGTTACAGTCACCAAGAACGCTGCCAGTCCAAGCAACAACCCGTTAAGCGCGTCTGACAAAATTTCACCAAACAGGGGTCGGTTTCTTTGAATAAAGTATACGCCAATACCAAAAATCCCGAAAAGGGCAAAGCTATGAAGGAATGACAGAATAACTTCTAAATTCATCGCAACATTTTGGTGCATTTCAAGGCCTTTTACAACAACCAAAGCGCGAAGATTACAGTATGAAATACCTTTAGATTGTTTTTTTGTTTGCCGCGAATACTAAAAAATCTGATACTGCCACTCCAAGTGAAACTAACTCGACGCATCGGTTGCCGAAACCTGACGAAAGATTGGAATGGCGGAGGCGCCATACTGCAATCGGCGCAATTAATAGCGCGGCCTAGGGCGCGCTGCGCTGCAGCACAGTCACACTCAGCCCCACGCGTGATCTTGCGCGCCAATGCGTCTGAATCATCAGGTGACCCGCAACATGAAGCTAACAGGCTGGATTCACGTTATGAATCCCTCACAGTCGATTTGTGCATCAAAGCCTGCTAGACTGAAAAAATTCATTTCAAATCAATCCATCGACCAAAAATTGAACATACTAAACGATATTGGGAGGCTACTATGAAGATGAAGACGTTTTGCAGATTTGGCATCTTACTCACAACTGCCACGGCGCTATCGGCTTGCGAACTACCGGCGCCACAAACTGACCCCGCAGACGAAGCCGCAGACAAAGCCGCTGTCGCGGCAGCACCCGCGTCGTCGTCAACTGCAGCGGCGGCGTCCGGCCAACCCGCAGCAGATTCGGAGTCGCCTCTTTCCAACGCCGACGACCATGGCGGTGGTGGTGACGGCGACGGTGGTGGTGACGGCGGACGTGG
>CBDTVL010000217.1:0-6614 GCA_965363755.1 uncultured Sulfitobacter sp. | reverse complement strand
CTGCAAGCGCGTGATTTCGACAATCAAATCGTTGAAGCGCAAATTGCCTCAAAAGTGCTCAACCGCATGACAGCTCTCGGATGTGCGGCGCATGGGCGTGTCTTCTGAAATGAATGGGTATGGGACCAATCCGCATCAAACTTGATCCCTGCAACACGGTCCCCGTTGGATTATTGATGGCGGAAATCGGTGGCGTGCGTAGGAAATCTTTCTCATTCAATGACAAATGCCCGTCGTTTGACAGATGGTCGAGTTAACGTGACAACGCCCTTCGATATCTTAAGAAGCTAGATAATCAGTATTACACCTCCATACCTGCATCATACTCACCAACTTGCGCTGTTGCATTCAAACGAACTCTTTTTAGTAATTCCTGCTGTGCTGCATCAATATTCCTATCTTTGCCTTGCCAAGCCTGTAACACAGGCTGCTGCAGTGCCCGGCCATAGGAAAACGACAGCAACCAAGGCGGATTCGGGAAGTTGGCGTTTATAGCATTGAGGTTGGCAGTCGACTCCTCGGGTCTCATGCCGCCTGAAAGAAAATTGATGCTTGGGATTGCTGCGGGTACAGTACGCTGAAAAACGCGAATGGTCACTTCGGCGATCTCGTCGGCACTTGCTTTAACGATGTGATTTTTACCTTGCATTACCGTATTGGGTTTCAGGATTATATGCTCCAGCTCTACATGGTGACGATGCAAAGCTTGAAAGATCTCTTTTTGCACTGCTTCGGTGATTTCGGCACAACGGGCTATGCTGTGACCGCCATCGATCAGAACCTCCGGCTCAACAATGGGTACAATGCCATATACCTGACAAACCGCCGCATATCGCGCTAGCATTTCGGCATTGGCGCTGATGCCCGCAGACGAAGGATTGCGATCGCTAATCTGATATACTTCGCGCCACTTGGCGAAACGCGCTCCTTGACTTTTAAGCCTCTGCAAGCGTTCGGCCAGTCCGTCCAAACCAAAGGTAATATGATCACCGGGCGAAAGTGCTAGCGGCCCAGTGCCCTTGTCCACCTTAATCCCCAGGATAATGCCTCGTTGCGCCAGCGCGTCGGACAACGGCACGCCATCGTCCGCCTTTTGGCCAAGTATCTCCTCGAAAGCGATCACACCGCTGATGTAGCTCTCAATAGCGGGGGCCGTAAACAACAGGGCGCGATATGCACGACGGTTTTCCTCTGTCGATTCGACCTCAATCTGTGCGAAACGCTTGGCGATAGTGGGCAGGCTTTCATCTGCTGCGAGAATGCCTTTGCCCGGTTGCGCAATCTGTTTGATGGTCGCGTGAGGTTCGTCCGTGATGGTCCTAGCCTATCCCAACATGTCTGTAATAATGGCTTAATTATAGTTGAGAGAAGGAAATATCGAATGATGCAAATCAAGCGTCAGCAAAAAGGCACCGTCAACTTGCGGGTTATGAGATGAAATTGTATCAGCCTTCATGACCAAACCTAAACATTCTGGAGCCTTCAAGGGCCACCGTTTCCTGCCTGAGATTATTGGTCTTGCCCCGGTTTAGTTCCGACCTCTTTCGAGCAATGTTTGCTATGAAGGAGAGACAGAGATGGCAAAGAAACACACTTAAGAGTGCCGCCGCTTTTTCAGTTCGCATGGCTCTGACCAGCGGCTTACGAGACCGCAGTTTTTCTCAGATCCGGGGGTCGGCGTTTCCACCTTGAATAAGTGGGTTCAACAGCATCGACACGAAGATCTGATGTCTGGGCCCCATGAATACGTTGAAAAAGAAAACGCCCGCCTTCGCAAAGAAGTCCGCCTGCTTCGCGAGGAGTACAAGCTTCCGCTGCGCCAGACACAAAAGGTGATGCGTGGCGTGGCAAAGCTCATTGGGTTGGATGTTTCTGTGCCGGATTTCTCGACGTTGTCGCGGCGTAGCAATAGGTTGAAGATCCGCCAGAACCGGTGGTCCTTTAGCGAGCCTGTCACGCTGATTGTGGGCCATACTGGTCTCAAAACACGCGGCGGCAGCAACTAGTGTGGCGAGAAGCATGGTCACCAAAAACGGTTGCTGCCGCAAAGTTTCATTTTGGTTCCAAAACGGGAGCATTCATTTAGCGAAACGCGCAGAATCAAAACAAAATACACTACAGTTTTGCCAATAATTGTTGCCCAAAACGGCCGGTTTCAAACTTTGTGACAGAACTGTTTGGCCGCACTAAGTTCGAGGCGATAACGGGAGAAAATTCATGGGTAAGGACGAGTTCCAGCTAAGTCTCGACCCATGCAACACGGCCATCCACAACTGCACCGAGCGCCAATTCTGGCTGTCCGGGGGCGCCGATCTTGCGGATCAGACCCAGATCCATTGGCAATCTGTGCGCTGCGCAGATCTCGGCGGCGACGGCCACACCGCCACGGGGCAGGGCAATGACAATGGTTTCAGTCGGATCAAGCTCAGGTAAGGCGGCGGCCAGTTGCGTGCCTGCGTCAGAACGGTCGTTGAAAATGTGAAAGCCGGCATGCATTGCTATGGCCTTTCGACAGGCAGGTTTGGTCTGCTTCCTGATCTGGTATTGACCTATCTCAATTCCCCGGCCAGCAAAAAGCAGCTATGAAAGGGCAACATGGAAAGGCCAGCCCCCTGTATGATATCCTGACAATCACGCTCAACCCGGCAGTAGACCTCGCTACCTCTGTGGGTCGCGTCGTCGCGGGACCGAAGCTCTATTGCGGGCCACCCCTGATCGATCCGGGCGGCGGCGGCGTGAATGTTGCCCGCGCGATCTGTAAGCTGGGCGGCAGCGCGACAGCACTTGTGGCCGTTGGGGGTACAACAGGGGACCGCTTGCTTAGCCTGCTGGCCGCTGAAGCGGTTCCTACGCGTCCTGTGCCAATTAGCGGAGAAACTCGCCAGAGCTTTGCCGTGACAGATGAGGGCACCGGGATGCAGTATCGCTTCAGCGTTCCGGGCCAAACCTTGACGGCACAGGACGGGGACCGACTGATTGTCGAGATTGCCTCCGGAGCTTCGCAGGACGGCTATGTTGTCCTAAGCGGGAGTGTCGCCCCCGGGCTTGGAGACGCGTTCCCGGCGCGCATTCTGGCGGCGATTGCTCCGCGCACCGACAAGCTGGTCGTAGACACGTCAAAGGCACCGCTGGCACGCCTTATCGCAAAGCCGGCGAATCCCGTGCATATGCTTCGGCTAGATCAAAACGAAGCGGCACTGGCGGCGGAACATGCGACGGACACGGTGGCAGACAGTCTGACCTTTGCGGAAGGTTTAGTGGAACGCGGCGTCGCCAGCATCGTCGTGATCGGGCGAGGCGGCGAAGGCTCAATCATGGTGACGCAGAACCAACGCTTCATTTGCCGTGCCCCAGAAGTGACGGTGCGCAGCAAGATCGGGGCCGGGGATGCCTTTGTCGGGGCGATGACGCTGGCACTATCGCGCGGTGACCTGCCTGATCTGGCCCTGCGGTGGGGGGTGGCGGCGGCCAGCGCTACTATGGGTACAGAAGGCACGGGTCTTTGCGATCCTCGGATCACCCATGATCTTCTTGCGCAGTGCGCTGTTGAGCAGCTCTAACCTCCCTCGGCCTTTCACAAGACCAAAGCGGATGCCGACGCATCCCACGAGCATTTTGGCGGGCGGATAACGGAATAATGCAACGCTGTCGCTCGCAGGAGATTTCGAACGGCAGCAAAGCCCCGCACAGCGTACCTTGCGCACGATCCGGCCAACGTCTGCAAACCGCAGCAAGCAGTAGTCGGTATTCTTTGCAGTTTGTGGGTCCAGACCCTAGGATTTGGCAACGCCAAACAAAAACCAATAGATCCTTGCCGTCATAACGCCGCCTCCGATGATGTTGCCGATGGTCACTACCGCAATATAGCGCAAGAGGCCCACCAGGGGTCCTGTCAGAGGAAACCAGCGTGAGCCGGGTGGGGCGGCGATCTAGTTTCTGTTCATGACAAAGCGCAGCCCTTTTCGCTACTTCAAGAGGCGTTGATGGTGTGGAACCCCCGCTCAGCGCATCGCTTTGTGCCAGAATGGTGAGGTATCACCAAGCAACGAGGAGGGCATCAACGCCAGTCGGATGTATTTCTGCCTGAGCCCAAAGCTTGACTTGCATCAAAGCTATAGTTGCAGCGGATGAGTAACTCTGACGACAGACACGAGGAATATCCAGTACGGACCAGAAAGAGAGAGACAGATGACCAAAAATGACCTGCATGCTCACCTCGAAGCCCTGAGCAAGAAGATAGCCAACGCCCAAAAGGAACTTCACGACCAGAGTGCTTGGAGCGATGGCCACAAGTTAAAAAGCGGCGAATTGGAAGCGCGTTACAACTTCTTGAAATCAGAACTCGATGGCGAAGTAGAGGACCTGGAAGTCCATGGTCATCACGTTTCTGCTTTCGAAGCATCGGTTCGTGAATGGTTTGACAGCCTTAACCTTGGGACGAAATAAATTGATGATGTCATCTGTTGGTAGGCGTGATCTGACAAGGCATAAACGGCGCCGGAGACGCAATATGGGCGGGAAGCCGAGGCAGATAATTGTTTGTAGTGAATCTAACGAAATAGTTGCCTTAATGTAGAGTGAGAATGCTAAATCTGGCTGAGCAAGGAGATACTGGTGTGCTACAAATAGATATAAGAACGCGAGATAACGTTTTTATCGTGACGCCCGAGGGCAGCATCAGTGCTGACCAAATTGACGAGCTCGCGACCAAGGTGAACGGTTATATCAATGAAAGGGATCAGGTCCCAAATCTTGTTTTGCACACGAAGAGTGTTCCGTACTGGGCAAACTTCAATGCGTTGAAAGAGCATCTTCACTTCATCAAGGGCCATCACCAGATGGTCAAAAAAGTTGCGATTGTGAGCGATAGCAAACTGCTGTGGCTTGCAAAATCTGTCGTCGATCATTTTGTGGGCGCAAAGGTACGACGCTTCAATGAAGATGCCATCGACGACGCAATTGCCTGGGCGCAGGTTGAGGACGACCATCCCGGTTCGATTGTTGAGATGGAAGGGCTGCCGCGCGACGTTGTCGGGATCGACATCAAGGGACTGATCACGTCGCAGGACTATACTGATACGCTCATTCCATTGGTCGCTCAACGCAAGAAAGAGCATGATAAACTGAAGATGATCTGCGTTCTGGGAGATTACTTCGACGGGTATTCCCCGGGCGCAATGTGGGATGATCTGCGCTTCGGTCTTTCCCATATGACCACGTTTTCCAAGTTGGCGCTGGTTACGGATGAGGAATGGATCAGGAATGGCGCCAAATTTTTCGGTATACTAATGCCAACCGAAGTCATGGTATTCAATCTTGTTGAACTTGACGACGCAAAAGCGTGGATCACTGAATAGACACACACTCATGCGAGTGGATTTGGATACTGGCTTTGAACGGCCGTTACTCTCACTTTTTTCGAACCGATACTTGGCTAACTCAAAAGTACAATGCCTCTGCCCGCCATAAATGGCGTGACGGGCAGTGATCTCCAATAACCCGGAAGCGAAATTCTGGACAAGACACGATCATCCGTCTGGCCGTGATGCTCTACGTCCGGCTGCCGCTTTCGCTACGGAGCCGAATGGGTTGTCGTGACAGAGTGCCAAATTAACAAAGAGGTTAAAGGAGTGCTTTCATGAATGGAATTTCGCTTTGGACGGCTATGGTCGCGGTCTGGCTAGGGGCTATGAAAACACCTCTTTCCAGAACCATTCTTCTCGGCATTAGTTTTAGCGCGCTTGCCGCCTGTTCCCAGCCTTTTGAGAACGAAACTTCGTCTTCGTCCTCACAAAGCCCCTACGGAGCGGTGATTGACGGGGAAATTACAATTCCAGCTGTATCTTCTGAATACCTTGAGGGGCCCAATCAACGGACCGAAGTTCAGTATGGCGGTTTTGAAGCGCCTGGCACGATCGTTGTCGATCCCTACGCAAAATTTCTCTATTTTATCAATGAGCCAGGGCAAGCTACCCGCTATCCGGTCGCTGTCGGTCGTGAGGGGCGCGGGTTTCGTGGTCGAGCTACGATCAAGCGCAAAGAGAACTGGCCGGGTTGGGCTCCGACAAAAAACATGCTCCGCTCTGAGCCTGAAATTTATGGCCCATTCGCCAAAGGAATCCCGGGCGGGGTTGCCAGCCCGCTCGGCGCACGAGCCCTGTATCTTTTTCGTGGAGGACGCGATACCCGGTTCCGCATTCATGGCACGAACGACCTCAGGTCGATCGGTAACGCCAATACAGCCGGCTGCATCCGGCTGTTTAACCAAGACGTGATCCACCTTTCTGAACGGACGCCCTTGGGCACGGAGGTCGTTGTCCGGACATACCAAGATTCTATCGCCGCAGAAGGCCCAGAAATGGCGAATCGAGGCGTGGAACTGCCACCAACATTTGTGGACCCTGACAAAATTTATGCGGCCGTTGAGGCAGAGAAACTGCGCGAAGCCCAAAGGGAATAGCGTACACGCCATGTCAGAGGAAAGCCGCTAGTGCCCTCGAACTGGCGATGGCATCTGGACAAGGTTTTCGTGAAGACTGACGGCGAGATGCATTACCTTTGGCGTTGCAGCGAAAGTCATCGGCAAAGCCCATCGACGGGAAGCGAGGCGCTGG
>CBDTVL010000216.1:0-6672 GCA_965363755.1 uncultured Sulfitobacter sp. | reverse complement strand
TGTAATCAGCCGCTACTTCGCTCGACCGCCCATGCACGACAAACGGCATCTTGAGTTCGTTGAGCAGGTCTATCCGCGGATCGTTGCAGGTGGGGCCGTGGACGATGATGCCGTCGACTACACCCTTTTGCGCCATATCGCGATAGGTCTGCATTTCGTCTTCGTCGCGTACGATAGACAAGACCATATTATATCCATGTTCGGCATAGATCTCTCCTGCACCACCAATGAAGTCCGCAAAAATGATGCTGACTATTTCGTTGTGCCGGGAAGAGGTGATGACATGGCCGATGGCCATTGCGCGTCCTGTCGCCAGGCTTTGAGCGCGGGCGTTGGGTTGATAATTGTAGCGTTTCGCTGCTTCCAATACGCGAATGCGGGTGGCGTCTCTGACCTCTGGATAGCCATTCAGAGCCCGGCTCACCGTGGTCTGCGACAGCTGCAGTTTCTCAGATAATTGCCTTAGGTTCATTGCGGCCGTCCGTATCCAAAGCGCTTTGGTATTTTGGGAGACTGTAGGGGGTCATCGCGGATCAGTCAAAGGTGAATTGAAACTGGTGGAGGTCCGTTTTCTAGTATTATCAATAAAAATTGAGATTTTTGCACGTCTGAGTTGACAGAATATGGGTCTTGCGTCATTTTCGAAACACTCAAAGCGCTTTGAGTATGATTCTCTCTAAGCGGCTAGTGAAAAAGATGGCGCCCAGGCCGGCGCCACAACGGGAGGACACTATGAACGGACGTTATTATGCTGGCGCGGGATTGTTGGCCATTGCTGCTTCCATGGCGCATGCAGATGGGCATCAGCCATTTGCTGTAGGCGAAGGGGATTTCAGCTGGGACAGTTATACCGCCTTTGCAGATAAGTATGATTTAGCCGGTCAGACCGTCGAAATTACCGGAGCTTGGACTGGCAATGAGAAAGAAAAAGTCGACAAGGTGTTTTCGTATTTTGAAAGTGCGACCGGCGCGACGGTGAATTACTCCGGATCGGACAGCTTTGAGCAGGATATAGTGATTTCCACACGGTCAGGTTCGGCGCCAAACCTCGCGGCTTTTCCTCAGCCTGGGCTTGCCGCCGATCTGGCAGGGCAAGGTCTGCTAACGCCGTTGGCTGATGGGTCAGGGGAGTGGATTCGAGATAACTTTGCCGCTGGTCAGTCTTGGGTTGATCTGGGGACCTATGGAGACGCAGATGGCAATCCCCAACTCTACGGCATGTTTTACCGCGTCGATGTGAAATCGCTGGTCTGGTATTCTCCGGAGGCCTTTGACGAGTCTGGTTACGATATCCCCCAGTCGATGGAAGAGCTTAAAGAGCTTACGGATCAGGTTGTCGAAGATGGCGGAACGCCGTGGTGTATCGGTTTGGGTTCAGGAGCGGCAACAGGCTGGCCTGCGACAGACTGGGTCGAAGAAATGATGCTGCGGACGCAATCCCCTGCCGACTATGATGCATGGGTTGCAAACGAGATGAAGTTTGACGATCCAAAAATCATCGCAGCGATGGAAGAATTTGGCTATTTTGCCCTGAACGACGCTTATGTTGATGGTGGTTCCGTCGCGGTTGCAAACACTGACTTCCGCGACAGCCCTGCTGGCCTCTTCTCAATCCCGCCCAAATGCTACATGCACCGTCAGGCCTCTTTTATCCCGGCGTTTTTCCCGGACGGCACTGTTGTGGGGGAAGATGTCGATTTCTTCTACTTCCCGGCCTATGCTGGAAAGGATCTTGGCAAGCCAGTCCTAGGCGCAGGAGCGCTGTTTGCGATCACCAACCCGTCCGAGGCGACCAATGCATTTATCGAGTTCATGAAAGCGCCGATTTCGCATGAATTGTGGATGGTGCAGGGGGGGTTCCTGACCCCGCATAAAGGCGTGAACCCAGCCACATATGCAGACGATAGTCTGCGTGCTCAGGGTGATATTCTGCTCAACGCGACAACGTTCCGGTTTGACGGATCAGACCTGATGCCGGGCGAGATTGGTGCGGGTGCCTTCTGGACTGGTATGGTGGATTATGTCACCGGAGCCGACGCAGCAACCGTGGCCAAATCCATTCAGGAACGCTGGGACGCAATCCAGTAAACCTGCGCAAATGACAATCGGAGTTCGGCGCAGAAATAGCTGCCGGACTCCGGAAATCAACATACGCTCAAATCTTGGGAGGGATCCTGATGTCACCGTTGGTGCAGGGAATTTTGACAGTTTTCATCGGAGTCGGTGGCTGTGTTGGGTATTTCTACCTGTCAAACCTGATCCTCGATAAAGTCATCTTTCCGACGCGGGTCGAGAACCCGGGTAAAAACATCAACCGCGCCAATCTTGTGCGTCCGTGGTTGTTTCTGTTTCCGGCGTTGGCTGCTTTGGGTCTCTATCTGCTTTATCCGGTAGTGGGTTCTTTTTGGCGGTCGCTTTTTAACCGCTCGGGCGACGAATTCATTGGCTTGGGTAATTATCAGGCCATGTTTGCCGATGATGGGTTTCAGACGGCGCTATTTAACAACTTTCTTTGGGTACTGGTGGTGCCCGCCTCTGCCACGTTCTTTGGTCTGCTTGTCGCGCAGCTGACAGATCGGATGAAGTGGGGCAACATCGCGAAATCGCTGATCTTTATGCCAATGGCGATCTCTTTCGTCGGTGCCTCGCTGATCTGGAAATTTGTTTATGCCAATGACGGCGACATCGGCCTGATCAACGCAGTTCGCCAGCTCTTTGGCGCCGAGCAACCCGTCGATGTGTTGCAGTTGGCGTTCTGGAATAACTTCTTCTTGATGTTCATTCTGGTCTGGATCCAGACTGGTTTTGCCATGGTGATCCTGTCTGCCGCCCTGCGTGGCATTCCGGAAGAGACAATCGAGGCCGCGATCATAGACGGCGCCAATCCGTTTCAGGTGTTTTTCAGAATCAAGGTACCGCAGATCATGGGCACGATCGTTGTGGTCTGGACGACGATCACCATCCTTGTGCTCAAGGTTTTTGATATCGTCTACACGATGACAGGCGGAAATTTCGGCACCGAAATCCTGCCCAGCTACATGATGTCGTACATGTTCCGGGATGACGGGCGTGCCACTGCGGTGGCCTTCGTCATCATGATTATCGTTCTGCCGGTCATGATCTGGAATATCCGCCAAGCCCGCGCAGAAATGCGCTGAAGGAGAGATCAATGGACAACATTGCAGGCACAAAGTCTTCCCTAACATGGGCCGTCAATATCTCGGTTATCCTGCTGGTGGTTCTCTGGCTCGTCCCCACAGTCGGTTTGCTGGTTTCGTCGTTTCGCGACCGCGATCAGATTTCGGCCTCGGGATGGTGGCTGTCTCCGTTCTCGGTGGAGCAGAACTTTCAGGCCAAGGCAGATGCGGGCACCGTCCGACAAGACGGCGACAACTACATCATCGAAGGCAATATCTTCGAGAACAATAACAGCAAAGTAATTCGTTTTGGCGGGGCTCGGAACAATCCGACGGCCTCGGCCGCAGGAGAGACAGCAGACCTGAGCAAAGACCGCAAGCTGACGCTGCAAGCCAATGGCGATTTTGTCTATACCTCTCCGCAGGAGATCAAACGTGATCCGAGTATCTATTACTCGACGGACACGCCGCCTGATTTCTCGCTGGATAACTATAAGACCATCATGAAGTCATCCAATATGGATATTGCCTTCATCAACACGCTGACCGTGACAATCCCGGCAACGATCATTCCGATTCTGATCGCTGCGTTTGCTGCTTATGCGTTGGCGTGGATGGAGTTCGCCGGTCGCGGATTGTTGATTGCAATGGTCGTTGGGCTGCTGGTGGTCCCGCTGCAACTGGCGCTGGTGCCGCTGTTGCAGTTGCACAATAAGGTGGGCATCGGTCAGAGCTTTTTGGGCATCTGGATGGCGCACACTGGATTTGGCTTGCCGCTGGCGATTTACCTGCTGAGGAATTACATGGTCGGCCTGCCGCGCGATATTATTGAAAGCGCCAAGGTCGACGGAGCGACGGATTTTCAGGTTTTTACCAAGATTGTTCTGCCGCTGAGTTTTCCGGCCTTGGCGTCTTTTGCCATCTTCCAGTTTCTGTGGACGTGGAATGACCTGCTTGTCGCTAAAGTGTTTTTGCCCTCAAATTCTGAATCCTGGGTGATGACAGTCAAAATCGCAGACGACCTTCTGGGGTCGCGTGGCGGGGACTGGGGCATTCTTGCGGGGGCCGCCTTCATCTCTATCGCAGTTCCGCTCCTCGTCTTTTTCACCATGCAACGCTATCTCGTGCGCGGCCTTCTGGCCGGGTCCGTCAAATAGATTTTGAAAGCTCGATCATGACCAAAGTGCAGCATATCGACATGCCGGCGAAATCGGGAGCCATTGACGCTGACTGGTGGCGCGGCGCAGTGATCTATCAGATATACCCGCGCAGCTATCAGGACAGCAATGGCGACGGGATCGGCGACTTGTTGGGCATTGTGCAGCGGTTGCCCCACATCGCTTCGCTGGGGGTGGACGCGATCTGGATATCGCCGTTTTTTACGTCTCCGATGAAAGATTTCGGATATGACGTCAGTGATTACTGTGATGTCGATCCGATGTTTGGCTCGCTGGCCGATTTCGACGTGCTGATTGAGACGGCACACTGCTTTGGACTGAAGGTGATGATCGATCTGGTGCTGAGCCACACCAGTGATCAGCACCCATGGTTCCAGACTTCGGCCAAAGGGCGTGAAAACGGTAAATCTGACTGGTACGTGTGGTCTGATCCAAAGCCGGATGGGACGCCCCCAAACAACTGGCTGTCGATTTTTGGCGGGCCCGCGTGGCACTGGAACGCCCAGCGCGAACAGTATTATCTGCACAATTTCCTGAGCTCGCAACCGGACTTAAATTTCCACAATCCAGAAGTTCAAGACGCTGTACTTGATGCAACGCGGTTTTGGCTGGATCGCGGTGTTGATGGATTCCGACTTGACACAATCAATTTTTATTTTGCCGACAAAGAGTTGCGCGATAACCCGGCTCTTCCGCCAGCGCAACGCAACGCAGACATCGCGCCTTCAGTGAACCCCTACAATCATCAGGAGCATTTGTATTCCAAGAACCAGCCAGAGAATATCCTGTTTCTGGAGCGGTTCCGTGCCTTGCTTGACGCGTATCCGGCAGCAGCGGCTGTAGGTGAGGTTGGCGATGCGCAACGTGGGTTAGAACTGCTGGGTGAATACACCAGCGGTGAGACGCGCATACACATGTGTTACGCATTCGAGTTTCTGGCCAAGAATCCGCTAACCGCCGCGCGCGTGGCAGATGTGATGCACCGGCTGGATGCGTACGCGCCGGATGGCTGGGCGTGCTGGGCCTTTTCCAATCACGATGTCATGCGCCACGTCACACGCTGGAACTTGTCGCCTGCAGCGCATCGCCTGTTCACCACGATGATGATCGCCTTGCGCGGATCTCTGTGCCTGTACCAAGGCGAAGAATTGGGCCTGCCGGAAGCCGACATTGCGTTCGAAGACCTGCAAGACCCTTACGGAATCGAATTCTGGCCCGAGTTTAAGGGCAGGGACGGGTGCCGTACTCCAATGGTCTGGGAGTTGTCCAATCAAAATGGCGGCTTTTCTACGGTACAGCCATGGTTGCCAATCACTCATGATCATATGAACAGGTCAGTTGCGCAGCAGGAAGCTGACCCGGCTGCACCTTTGCATCATTATCGCCGTGCCCTCGCGTTCCGACGAACACATCAACCTTTGGTAAAAGGCGCGCATGCGCAGATAGCAGCATCGGGCGACGTCCTGCATTTCGTGCGAAAAACCGACATTCAAGAGATATTTTGCGCTTTCAATCTGAGTGAAACCCCATCGGAGATGGTGATGCCGGACGGAAAATGGCACGCCATCGGCGCTGAACTGGGCTCGACGGGTCCTGCGCAGGACGGAAAACTGCATCTGGGCCCATGGCAGCCCTGTTTTGCGCTGAGAACGACATGAACAGGAGAATGACACGTGGCTGACCTGAAACTGACGGATATCGGCAAGTCGTATGGCGGCACGGTCGAGGTACTCAAGAATATCAATCTGGATATCGAAACCGGAGAGCTGATTGTATTTGTCGGCCCTTCCGGCTGTGGCAAGTCCACGCTATTGCGTATGATCGCTGGTCTTGAAAAAATCACTGAGGGCGAATTGCTGATCGACGGAGACCGGATGAATGATGTGCCGCCTGCCCAGCGCGGCATCGCAATGGTGTTTCAGTCTTACGCGCTCTATCCGCATATGACGGTGCGCGACAACATGGCCTTTGCCCTGAAGCTGGCCAAGAAGACAAAGGAAGAGATTGATACCGCCGTCAACCGTGCCGCCAAAGTTCTGCAATTGGATGAATACCTGGATCGCCTGCCAAAGGCTTTGTCTGGCGGTCAGCGTCAGCGCGTTGCGATTGGCCGGTCGATTGTGCGCGACCCAAAAGTCTATTTATTTGATGAACCACTTTCCAACCTTGATGCATCCCTGCGCGTCGCCACCCGGATCGAGATTGCGCAGCTCAAAGAATCCATGCCCAACTCCACGATGATCTACGTGACCCATGATCAAGTTGAGGCCATGACGCTGGCCACACGGATTGTGGTGCTCGCCAACAAAGGCATCGCGCAAGTCGGCACCCCGCTGGAGCTTTATCAGAAACCAGAG
>CBDTVL010000215.1:0-6689 GCA_965363755.1 uncultured Sulfitobacter sp. | reverse complement strand
CAAAGTGCCCGTCAGGAAGTTCAGCATACCAGGTGGATTAACGAACATTGGCGTGAAGTTGCTGGCGCCAGTGAGTGGGCCGGTGACGGAGAACATGAAACTGTGACCCGTCAGATCCGCAGCCAGCCACATCAGAATACGGGACGGGTCGGACCACGGAATATCAAAGGAATGCACAGCGTCATCCGCCAGCGCAACATCGTCAAAATAAATTTGCCCTGATTCTGTCCGCAACGCTCCACTGCCCGCCTCAACGGTCAGGGCGTCGTGAAAGGTCGCACCATCCGCACTCACTTTGATGGAAAAATCATCCGAACCGGCCAATCCCATCTCAGCACGGCCTGAAAAACCGTTCTGAAACAATAGGCTGGCCGTATCCGCGCCAGTGGCTTTGTTAATCTTCAACTGGTGGCCCGCCCCGGCATTGTTCAACAAGGTGGCCGGCGATGACACAGAAAGACGATTCACCGCATCGGCGGTCGCTACAATGCCAACGTGCGGGATATTTTGGAGATCGGGAAGAGCATCGATCCAACTGGTACCGTTAAAGCGCAATTGCGCACCGGTTGGAATCACATCTGCGCGCCAGCCATCACCAGGTTGGAAAAAAGTCCAGCCAGTGCCGTCATGGACTGCGATTTTTCGGTCTTGCCCGGCCCAGTCACCAGTGGCGCCAAAACCCACCAAATAGCGGTCTCCGGAAACCGGAACAGCCGGTGCCTGCGTCAGCGTGCTGCTTTGCACACTCAGCTGTGTCACCGCATCCAGGATACGCAGGGCTTCGTTGTGGGTGACGTGCTTTTGCGCCTGGGAGGGCTGAATATAGGGCAAAGACAGCGCCGGCGAAGTGTCCGTCATCAGGCTTCCTTTCTAAGATAGTTCCGGAGGTATGATGCCGGACCCTCCGTTCAAAAGGTTGATAAAGGCCAAGCTCATCGCGCGATGAGCGTAGTCTGCGCGCAACGTGCACCTGCCCACCGCGCCGCTAGAACTGATTGAATGTGATGGAAATCCAAAGCGCCAGAAAACCCTCAATTGAAAACCGCCTAATGCGGCTGCGCCACAGTAATCTGAGGCGCGGAACCAGATGGCAAGAGCGGGCTTTGCAGACCCGTTGCAGGTCGGTTTGATGGGCAGATGACAGTAGATCTTTTACTTGTGTCAATGCCGTCAGGTTGGCGTCGTTCCAATGGCGGTACCGTCCACGCGCCATTTGCATTAGGCGCCACAGGCGCGGTCTAAAACCTCGCGCCGCGCCGATTGCGTTTGTATGGTGCTGGCGATAAAGCACAGCCGGTTCGCGGTCAAAAAGAATGACTCCTCCGGCGCCGGAGATCAGTTGGTACAAAAACCAGTCGTAAACAGGCACGGTAATGCCCCGCCGGATGGCCTGCTGAACCAGCGTTAGCGCAGCGGTGTTCAGCACCATCGTATTGCCGCCGGCAAAATTCTGCGCCAATGCGTGACCAAAACCGAGTTCGGTACTTGGTGTGCGACTGAGGTAACCAGCTTTTAGATTTGCGTCGCAAACGATTGTCGCACTGCCATAAAGCGCTGGACGATCGGCGTGTTGTTCCAGCGCGTTGCAAGCACGCTCCAGTTTGGTCCTAAGCCAAACGTCATCCTGATCCGCCAATGCAACAAATTCCACGTCGGTGGGGCATTTGGCCAATAGGTTGAAAAAGTTGACTGAATACCCTTGCTGCGGGCCGCAACTGAGGCTCACTTGTGCCCCGGTGCAGGTGCGCTGAAATCGGGAGACCACGTTCACAGTTTCATCGGTTGATCCATCGTCACTGATCAGAATAACGGAGGGTTTCAACGATTGATCGACGATGCTGTCAAGCTGGTCCTGGATGTAGGCACCGCCATTGTAGGTGCACACCAGAACCGCGATGTCAGGCGGTTGGCTCGGTTTTTGCGATATGCTGCTACCCAACGGTTTACAGTCTGTACTCTTCAATGTCACTTCAGCGTCCTGTGATGGCATCTGCTTGGCACAATGCAGCAAAGGTATTCCTCTTTGTTTAATTAAGTTGAAACCGTAAACCACTCCGTTGCCGCAATGCCGCCATCGGTAAATAGAAGTCTAATGTCAAAATTGGCACGTAGGTGGTGGAGTGCTCAGTGCTCATTGTTCAAAACGGTAGCGGCGCGATACATGCGCCCGTCATTGGCGGCAATGCCTTGGCGATGACATCCTTTGAGGGGGATGGCGGTCAGGTTGTGTTCCTTGTCGGAGAAGATGGCCTGACGGTTACACGCGCCGTCGTCAACGCCGCCGGGGCGATGCAGATATCAGGATCGTTCCTGCTTCCTATTTCACGCAAGTTGGGGGTGGACGTCGGAGTCGAAATCCTTGATTTTCCCGCAGGACCACGGCTGGCGTTCACCGGGCTCGAGAACGGCAGGTTGCTGACGTATGTCCTCAACAGCGCAGGGCAAGTCGGCCAATCGGCATGGATTGATCTGGGATTGCCACAAAATGAGGTGCCGCTTGCCAGCAGCTCTGTTTTGACAACCGATGGCGGCTTTATCTTTAGCGTGTCGGACGCAGCAAATGCCATCTATGTCAACACGGTCATTCTGGGCGGCGATATTGTCAGCACTCATTCTCAGGCGGCAGAACCCGACAGCGAGACAGTATTTGGCACGCTGATGCCGATGGAAGTTGGTGGCATTACGCTCCTTCTCGTGGCTGACACGGCCAATGACGCATTGCTGACCTATGCGGTGTCGACCACCGGAGTATTGATATACGCCAATCAGATCGGGGAAGAACAGGGATTGGCGTTGCCCGACATTTCTTTGATCGAAACAGTGCAGGTCGCCGGCAGATCATTCGCGATCGTTGGATCGAGCGGCAATGACTCTCTGACGGTGTTGGAGGTGTCAGATTCCGGTGAGTTGATTGCGTTGGACCAGATTTCAGATGACCAAGTGAGCATGTTCGATGGCCTTTCGCAGTTATCTGTTCTGCAGGTGGGCGCGCGCGCCTTTGTGTTTGCTGGCGGCAAAGACGGGGGGTTTTCGATGTTCGAAATCCTGCCCAGCGGTCGTCTTGTTTCTGTGGTTCATCAGACAAATGAACTTAGTGGCGATCTATCTGGCAGTGTCCGCCTCGAAGCGGCAGTTGTCGGGGGGGTAATACAAATCCTTGCGACATCCCGAAACGACGCTGACTTGCGCAGTTTTCTGGTCCAAATTGGGGATCTTGGGCAGTTGGTCGAGACAACTGGCAATGGCGCACAGGTAAGCGGGCAGAACAGTAATGACACCATCGTTTCGTCGCATATGGAGGTTTTGCTGACGGGCCACGCCGGTGCCGATCATTTTGTATTTGACGTGCCACTGGGGACAGAAGGGTCTCTGGGCGAAATTACTGATTTTCAGGTTGGCATCGATCGCATTTCTTTCCCGCAATTTGTCTTGGCCTATCGGCCGGAAGATTTTAGTTTCATCTCAACCCCAGACGGGGCGCTTATCTCTTACGCAAATGCTGATCTGTTGATCACGTCTGCCAGCGGCATCCCGCTGGAGCAGGCGAATTTTTCGCTCAGCTCACTCATCGATGCCGACCACAACTTTGTTGGCAACGCACCCGGCGTGCCAGAAACCAATGATGAGGATCCGCCACCGCCGGAAGGTTTGGTTTTGAATGGGACGGCTGGCAATGATCGTTTGATCGGAGAGAATGGGGACGACACTCTTTCGGGCGGCGCTGGGGACGACGTACTCATCGGCAATGCTGGCAATGACACAATGTTTGGCGGTGACGGGGTTGATCAACTGATTGGTGGCGACGGAGATGACTTTATTTACGGCGGCACAAGTGCCGCGGACTTGCGCGACGTCATCAATGGTGGTGCCGGCAACGACAGTCTCGATGGCGGCTATGGAAACGATCTTGTTTACGGTGGAGACGGCAACGACACCATAACCGGAGGGTTTGGGGCCGACAAACTCGTAGGGCAGAACGGGAATGACATCTTGACCGGGTCGGCGCTTGGAGATCAGTTATTTGGCGGTGCCGGAAGTGATGTGCTGAACGGCGGCTTTGGGCATGACAGATTGAACGGCGGCAGTGGAGCGGACAGCTTTTTCCACTTGGGGATCCGGGACCATGGGTCGGACTGGATACAGGACTTTCTAAATGCCGATGGAGATGTACTTGTTTTTGCAAACCAGAAAGCCGGACCAGAAGATTTTCAGGTTAATTTTGCCCTCACAGCAAACGCCGGCCTCAACGACGTGTCAGAAGCCTTTGTAATATATAAACCTTCGGGTCAGATTATCTGGGCTTTGATTGATGGATATGGCCAAGATGAGATTGATCTCAGGATTGCCGGGGACAGTACGGTGTATGATTTGCTGGACTGGTGATGAAGTGTCGTAGGTTTTTCTAATCCCGCGATCACGCCGATTTGGATTGGAACAAGGGTTTGACGGTGCAAGGGCACGAAATACGGCTTTGTCTTATTGATTGGTGTGTTTTCGAAGCCAGGGCGGCCGCTGGCCTTGCATGATGTACCCATAATGCTCAATGGCTTTTTCGATCCTGTCGTAATAGGCGAGTCGCCCGTTTTCAAGAACCGCACCGCTGTCACACATGGATTTCAACATGTCCATCGAATGGGAAACAACCAAAGCACCGGCATGTTCCATCCTCGACTTGAAAACCCTTTGGCTTTTTTGTCGAAACGCCCCATCGCCCACACTTGCCACCTCGTCTACCAGATACGTGTCAAACGGAATGCCCATCGAAACTCCAAATGCCAATCGCGACCGCATGCCTGAGGAATAGGTTCTGAACGGGAGATCAAAATGGTAGCCTAACTCAGAGAAATCCTTAGCAAATGTAGCGAGTTCGTCCGTATCGACACCATAAATGCGCGCAACAAACCGGGCGTTTTGAGATCCGGTTAACTCTGGATGAAAACTGCCCGCAAATCCAACAGGATAAGACACCGATCCGGTTTTGATGATCTCACCTCGGTCCGGGTTCATCAGTCCGGCAATCATCTTGAGCAATGTCGACTTGCCTGCGCCATTGCGGCCCAGCAAACCGATAGACCGGTTGGGTGGAAAGGTGTAGGTCACGTTATTTGCGACAATCGTGGTTTTCTGATTGACGCGATAGGACTTACAAACGTTTCGAAGTTCGATCACGGATCAACCCCGATCCCGGATACTATAGTAAATCAGACACATGATGGACCAGGCGAGCAGCAAAAACGCGGCTGTGACGAAGACCACGGTCAGCCGTTGCGGGTAAAGCGCCTGCTCGGCCACCCTCGGTTCAAGGTAGGCCGCAAGATACCGGCTGGTGCGAAGGGCCTCAGCATTGGCAGAATCATAGGCCGCCAGAGCCGAAACATAGGCTCTTTCGGCGAATTCGGCGTCGACGTTGAGCCGCTCAAACTCGCCGATGATTTCAACATAATTATCGCCAACACTTAGATTGCCTGATCCAAATTTTGAACGCTCTTTTTCTATGCGGTTGCGAATGACAGCAATACGTAATTCAGCCTGTACAATTCTGGGGTCCGTGGTGCGCGAGGTTTCTCGAAGCAGATCAATTTCGATCAGCGCTGTCGCAAGATTTTGCTGCAATGTGTTAATCACACCCATTTGCCCCTGCAGATCAGCCTGAGGGTCAATGATCTGCGTGCGGGACCGGAACTGAGACAGGTTCTGGCGGGCCGATTTGAGCCGTTCGATCGCAAAATCGAGGTCTTCCTGTGCGTATCGGATCGCATCTTCACGTGCGATTGCGCTGAGTTTGTTGATCATGCTCGCGCTATGTTCAAAAATTGCGTTTGCAATGACGTTGGCGGCGTCAGCCTCAAACGCATTTACGCGGATTTCAATCAATCCGGTCCCGGAATCATAGAAAATCTTTACCATTCGCTGCCAATAGTCGGTCAGGTCTTCGATTGTACCTGACGGATCAAACGCAAATACCGGGTCACTGCTGTAATGCTCAGAATAATAACCACGCAGATCAACCTCGATATCGATAGCGCGCACAAGCTGCGCGCTTTGGATGAATTCATAGAGGATGTCTGTGTCAGTTGCGCCGATGGACGAAAGGCCAGCCAGACTGCCAAATATATCAGAGCTGACAGACACATCTTCGGTTCTAACCGTAAAACCCATCGTCGATGAGAACTGATCCTTAGCAACTGCAAACATATAACCCGCAACAACTGCTGCCGGCAAAATAACTAAAAGGACCAATGACATGGCCAAACTGATATGCCGAGGTTTTCTTTTGGCAAGCGCCGCCAGGGTCAGGGGAGGAGAGAAAATGTGCACCGCACTGGTTGGTTCTTGTACCGACATTGATGTGTACTCTTTGCTCGAAGTTCATGGCATTGAGCGTGACCATACCGCAGCACCGGTTAATTACTGATCACCGCCATGCCCAGTCTTTCTCTCAACCAACATTCACAGGGTCCGCAAAAATGGCGGACTCCGCGCTGTATTGGTGCACTTATTCTTCGTGAAATGGCGACGACGTATGGCCGGTCTCCCGGCGGATACATTTGGGCCATTCTCGAGCCGATTGGTGCAATCGCCGCCCTGTCTATTGTCTTTTCTTATGCGTTTCGCGCACCCGCGTTGGGGACAAATTTTCCGCTGTTTTACGCAACGGCCTATCTGCCGTTCATGATGTTCAATGATCT
>CBDTVL010000214.1:0-6708 GCA_965363755.1 uncultured Sulfitobacter sp. | reverse complement strand
GAACCCATAAATCAGATGGCGCGTCCGTTCTGTGCAACGGGCGCGCTTTTTTGCGTCTATCGGTTGGCTGGGAAAGGTGCACCGCTGAAAGCTGTGTGTAAACCGCTGCCCGATGGTTCGCGACATAGTCGTTCACCATGACCAGAGAGCCTACTAATATGATGCGCCAGCCCTATCTGGCCACGTCAGTGGAATCCCTCGACGGGTGCGGGGCAACGCAGGGCCCAGGTCTGACACTGACCTACAATCACACAAAGGCTTGGAGCTTTTCGCTGAATGTGCGGTCTGAGAAGGTTCGCTTCATGCTGGACGGCGTCGACCCGGCGCCGGATAATGTGGACGAAGACAGCAGCTCTCCAGTCGTTTTGTCGATTGGCCATGAGCCAAAGCCGTATTTGTCGTTCACCGGGTTTGCCGGAGCCGAGTTTGACGGCGCGTTACGGCTTGACGATTCAACGGGCACAACTGAGAAGAGGCAACGCTACGATACTGCGCCAAGTGCTGGTTTGGCTTTTTGCGTGTCGTTTTGAACGAACGGTCCATTGGTCGCTAATTGACCGGCGTTTGTCGATATTTTTGCGCGCAGCTTTGATACCTCATTGATAGGTGTGGACACATACGTTTAACGTGTGCTCGATCCAGCAAGGAGTGTCATATGCGTTTTTCCGGATTGCGGGTCCTGAAAGAAGGGCTGACCGGTAACAAAGGGTGGACCTCGCATTGGCGTGATCCTGAGCCGAAAGCCGACTATGACGCGGTGATTATTGGTGGCGGTGGGCATGGTTTGTCGACCGCATATTACCTCGCCAAGAACCACGGGATGACAAATATTGCTGTTCTTGAAAAGGGTTACATCGGCGGCGGCAACGTAGGACGCAACACGACGATCGTGCGCGCCAATTATTTCCTGCAGGGCAATTCAGAGTTCTACAGTCATTCTCTGAAGCTATGGGAAGGGCTTGAGCAGGACCTCAATTATAATGTCATGCACTCTCAGCGTGGATTGATTAACCTGTTCCACTCGGACGGGCAGCGCGACGCTTTTGTGCGGCGCGGCAATGCGATGATCAATCAGGGGGATGATGCAGTTCTGCTTGACCGCGAAGGGGTGCGAAAATATCTGCCTTATCTGGATTTCGATAATAGCCGTTTTCCGATCTATGGCGGCCTGTTGCATCCGCGGGGCGGCACTGCGCGTCATGATGCCGTGGCCTGGGGGTATGCGCGTGGTGCGGACCAGCGCGGCGTGGATTTGCTGCAGAATTGCGAAGTCACCGGGATCGATATCGAAAATGGTGTTGTGAAAGGTGTGCAAACCTCACGCGGGGCGATCAGAGCCAAGAAAGTCGGCATCGTGGTGGCAGGCCGTTCGGGGCAGGTGGCCGCGATGGCGGGCATGCGATTGCCGATTGAGAGCCATGTGTTGCAGGCTTTTGTCACCGAGGGGCTAAAACCCTGCATTGATCATGTCGTCAGCTTTGGGATGGGCCACTTTTATATCTCGCAGTCCGACAAAGGCGGGTTGGTCTTTGGCGGTGATCTGGATTTTTATGCCTCTTACGCCCAGCGTGGCAATCTGCCGATGAAAGAGCATGTGATGGAGGCAGGGATGACTTTGATGCCGATGATCGGAAAGGCGAAGGTTTTGCGCTCTTGGGGCGGCATCATGGACATGACGTCAGATGGCTCGCCGATCATTGATAAAACCGACACCAAGGGTCTCTTTATCAACTGTGGCTGGTGTTATGGTGGGTTCAAAGCGGTGCCGGGATCGGGCTTCAGCTTTGCGCACCTGATGGCAACAGAGAACCATCATGAACCTGCGGCAAAGTTTCGGCTGGACCGGTTTCGAACCGGGCGAGGGTTGATGGACGAAGAGGGCACCGGCTCTCAGCATAATTTGCATTAGGAGTATGCTGTAAATGTTGGAATTAGCATATCTTTGGCAAGCAGGTACCGCAGGCTTTGACTTGCCGGAGCTGGCCCAGTGAGGATCAGGTGTCCCGTTTGCGGCGAGCGCGATCTGCGCGAATTTTATTATCGGGGGGCGGCCCTCGCGTTGGATCGGCCTGCAGCGGAGGCGAGCGCAGAGGCTTGGAACGATTATGTGCATGATCGCGCGAACCCCGCCGGGGTGACCCGCGATTTGTGGCATCACCAAAGTGGATGTTCGGCCTGGATTGTCGTGACTCGCAACACGTTGACCCACGACATTCTAAAGACCGAGCTTGCTGCGAAAACAAAGAGGACCCACGCATGAGGGTTGATGGCAAAGGTCTCATCGACCGCACAAAGCCGGTTTCTTTCACTTTCGATGGCAGGCCTTATTCGGGATTTGCCGGGGATACCCTTGCGTCAGCCTTATTGGCCAATGACATCACATTGGTGGCCCGTTCGTTCAAGTATCACCGCCCGCGTGGGATTCTGACCGCCGGTAGCGAAGAACCAAACGCTCTGATGACCATTGGCGCAGGCGCCGGACAAGAGCCCAATGTGCGCGCAACAGTACAGGAACTCTATGATGGTCTAGTCGCGCGAAGCCAGAACAACTGGCCGTCTTTGGGGTTTGATCTGATGGGTGTGAACGATCTGGCCGCGCCGTTTCTGGGGGCTGGGTTTTATTACAAGACGTTCATGTGGCCACGTGCATTCTGGGAGAAAGTCTACGAACCGATTATTCGCCGCGCTGCAGGTCTGGGCGGGCTTTCGGGCGCCCATAATCCGGACAAATATGAGCGCGCTTATGCGTTCTGTGATGTCTTGGTGATTGGCGCCGGCCCAACCGGGCTGATGGCAGCGCTGATAGCCGCGCGTGCTGGCGCGGATGTAATTCTGGCAGATGAAGATGCGAGAATGGGCGGGCGTCTCAATGCAGAGACCTATGCGATTGATGGCATGCCGGGGCACGTCTGGGCCGCCGAGGTTGTTGCTGAACTGGCGGGAATGGACAACGTTCGCCTGATGAACCGCACGACGGTGACTGGGGTTTATGATCAGGGCACCTATGGTGCGCTTGAAAAGGTCAGCCAGCATGTTGGCAACCCGCGCCACGGTGCGCCACTGGAAACCTTTTGGCGGATTGTCGCGAAACGGTCCATCCTTGCGGCTGGCGCGTTAGAGCGCCCGGTGGCGTTTCAGAACAATGACCGACCCGGCATCATGACAGCCGGAGCCGTCAGGGCCTATCTGAACCGCTGGGGCGTCAGCCCGGGGCAGGCCGTGACCGTTTTCGGCAATAATGACGATGCGCATCGCACTGCACATGATCTGGTCGCGGCTGGTGTGCATGTTGCGGCTTTGATTGATAGTCGTCGGGATGCGAACGTCAACGGTGAGTTTCCGATCTATACTGGCGCTCAGGTCTGTGGGTCATCGGGGCGTACTGCGCTTGAGAGTATTACGGTGCGCACATCAACAGGTGAGGAAAAGATCGGCACTGATTGTCTTGCAATGTCGGGGGGGTGGAACCCGTCAGTGCATCTGACCTGCCACATGAATGGGCGTCCGACATGGCGTGAAGAGATTGCGAGTTTTGTGCCGACAACGGGATCCGTGCCCGGGATGTCTACCGCAGGGGCCTGTAATGGCGATTTCTCTACCGCCGATTGTGTACAGGGCGGGATTGCCGCAGCCAATGCCGTGCTGAGCGATCTTGGGCTGAAACCGGCCAGAATGGACACACCGGTCGCCGATGATACGCCATATGCCGTCACGCCTTTGTGGGTGGTGCCGGGCAAAGGACGCGCGTGGCTGGACTTTCAGAATGATGTCAGCGTGAAGGATGTCAAGCAGGCCGTAAGCGAGAATTTCAAATCCGTCGAGCATATGAAGCGTTATACGACGCAAGGCATGGCGACCGATCAGGGGAAGAACTCGAATGTGGCGGCGCTGGCGATTCTGGCGGATGCAACCGGGCGGGGCATCCCTGAAACCGGAACCACAACCTTCCGCCCGCCGTATTCTCCGGTTGCGATTGCTGCGCTGGGCGCGGGTGCACAAGGGGCAGGATTTGCGCCGCGGCGCTACACCACGTCCCATGCTGCAAGTGTCGAGCGCGGAGCGCCGATGATCGAAGCGGGTCTGTGGTATCGCCCAAGCTATTATCCGGCGCCGGGCGAAACCACATGGCGACAGAGTTGCGACCGCGAGGTCAATACCGTGCGCCAAAGCGTTGGTATCTGTGATGTGTCGACATTGGGCAAGATCGATATTCAAGGGCCGGATGCGTCGGAATTTCTTGATTTTGTCTACACCAACATGTTCTCGTCGCTGAAAGTCGGCCGGACACGGTATGGGCTGATGCTGCGCGAAGACGGCCATGTGATGGACGATGGCACCACAGCGCGGTTGGGAGAGCAGCATTATGTGATGACCACCACAACCGCCGCTGCCGGTGCAGTCATGACGCATCTGGATTTTGTGCATCAATGTCTGCGCCCTGATTTGGACGTGACGTTCATTTCGGTGACCGAGCAATGGGCCCAGTTTGCCGTCGCCGGGCCAAAATCGCGCGAATTGCTGAACGGCATACTGGATGCCAAGATTGACGCGGCGGGTTGGCCGTTCATGGCCTGTGGCCCGGTTGGCGTTTCTGGCGTTCCGGGACGGCTGTTCAGGATTTCGTTCTCTGGCGAACATGCCTACGAAGTTGCCGTACCTGCGCGCTTTGGCGACAGCCTGTTTCGCTTGCTTGTGGCGCGGGCCGAGGCGCTGGGCGGATGCCCTTACGGGATGGAAGCATTGAATGTGATGCGCATCGAGAAGGGCTTTATCACCCACGCCGAGATACATGGTCGTATCACCGCCTTTGACATCGGCATGGGGCGTATGGTTTCCGCTAAGAAAGACTGCATCGGCAAGACCATGTCAGAGCGGGAAGGCTTGTGCGAAGACAGTCGCGAGCAAGTGGTGGGCCTGAAACCTGTGGGCGCGGTAAAGCAACTGACGGCCGGGGCGCATTTGTTCAATGAAACCGATGACGCCGTGCGGGTGAAGGCTCAGGGCTATGTCACTTCGGTAGGGTTTTCGCCGACTTTGCAAGTCTTTCTGGGCCTTGGGTTTCTGAAAAACGGGCCTGAACGGCATGGTGAAAGGATACGCATGGTCGATCATCTGCGTGGGATCGAAACCATCTGCGAAGTTTGCCATCCCGTGTTCTTCGATCCGGAAGGGGAGAATGTCCGTGGCTGAATTGATTGCAAAAACACCGGCCAGCGGCCTGTTGCCACTTAGAATCGGCTCTGTTGAACTGCGTGAGGTCGAGTGCGGACATCTGACGTCGCTGGCGCCATTCAACGGCAAAGAAAAGGCGCTCTCACAAGCATTGAAAGTCGCCCACGGCGCTGCGCTGCCCGGGCCTAACCGGGCAACCGGAAAAGAAGGTGCGCGGGTGATCTGGTTTGGATTGAATCATGTGCTTTTGATCGGTCCGGCGCCGAATATAGAACTGGCTGAATATGCCGCGATGACAGATCAGTCTGATGCATGGACCGCAGTTCAATTGCGCGGGGAACGGGCGGCAGATGTGTTGGCCCGTCTGGTGCCGGTTGATCTGCGCGCGGCCTCTTTCAAGCGCGGCCATACAGTGCGCACGGATCTGATGCACATGACCGCCTCGATTACCTCTACCGGGACAAATACGTTTCTAATTCTGGTGTTTCGATCGATGGCGCAAACATTGGTTCACGATCTCAAGATGGCTATGGAAGGTGTGGCCGCTCGGGATTAGTCTGCTGCGAAATGTATCTGATTCCGGAGAACACCGATGAAATACCTGATGATCCTTCCATTTGCTGTATCGTTGACGCTGGCGGCGACCAGCGGTGCGGCACAAACCGAAAAAGAACTGGATTGCGGGTATCAGGCCGACGTCGCCGGTGCGGTTCGGCAGGCTCGATTGGATGGCGTGTCAGAGCGAAAAGTCCAGTCAGCGATTGAGAAAACCAATCCATCGTGGCCCGCGCAGTACAGCAATGCGATTCCGGTGTTTACTGCGCAGATTTATGCCATCAAGAAACGCGACTTGCGCGAAATTGATCTGCGCTCGGAATGGTTGGGAACCTGCATGAACAATTGACGGCGTGTCGCCTTCCAGTTCAAATGTATGGTAGGAGACAGCATGAGCCTGCCCGAGGGATTTATCGAAGAATTACGTGATCGCGCCAGCCTGTCTCAGGTCGTCGGGCGCAAAGTCATGTGGGACGCGCGCAAATCCAATCCCGGCAAAGGTGATATGTGGGCGCCATGCCCTTTCCATCAAGAAAAATCGGCAAGCTTTCACGTCGATGACCGCAAAGGATTCTACTACTGTTTTGGCTGCCACGCCAAAGGCGATTCAATTTCGTTCATCCGAGAGACTGAAAATGTAGGCTTCATGGAAGCGGTCGAGATTTTGGCGCGTGAGGCCGGGATGACGATGCCAGCGCTTGATCCTAAGCTGCAGGAAAAATCTGACCGCCGCACACAATTGGCCCAGGTGATGGAACAGGCGGTGCAATACTACCGTTTGCAATTGAAAACCGGTGTGGCATCTGACGCGCGCAGCTATCTGGACCGGCGCGGGCTGAGCCAGGATGTTCAGGACCAGTTCGACATCGGGTTTGCGCCGGATGCGTGGCAGGGCTTGTGGGACCATCTGACTGCAAAAGGGGTGACAGAGGATCTGATCTTTGGCGCAGGGCTTGCCAAGCCGTCCACCAAAGGCGGCAA
>CBDTVL010000213.1:0-6800 GCA_965363755.1 uncultured Sulfitobacter sp. | reverse complement strand
ACCGCAATGTTCACCTCCGCCGCATAAGCGACGGGAGTTTACTCGATGACGAAGTTGGAACCGGGGCGTTCAGAAGCCCGTTTGTGTAAAGGATAATACCCATGTCAAATGTTGTGCATCTGAGCGCTCGGTCCAAACGTCAATCCAAAGAGGACCGCATCGCCGCTATGTTGCGTTCCTTCGCCCAGCACCGTCGCTTTGGCGACGATGTGTTCTGGCTCAAAGAAAACGCGGAACTGCTGAATGTTCTAGAATGTACCGGTACTAAACTTGGTGCAACTGCATTAGAGGCGCATCAAGGGTTCTATGCCCAGGTCGAAAAGCGAATGGGATTTTTCCCGCAATATTACCGGTTCCTGCTGTCCATCTGTCTTGATCTTGAAGATCTTGGGATGGAGGGCAACAAAGGTGAAGCTTTGGTGCAATGGGTTGCCCGCGAGGGTATGGCCGATGCAGAGCTGTCTGATTTGCAGCGTTTTGAGGCGCGGCGTCTGATGATGCGGCGGGGTGTTGATCCGCTGCCGCAGGACACCGGTCTGGAAGATCGTATGCGCCGGTTCATGGATCGCTCAGCCACTTTCGCGATGCCAAACAAAAAAGCCGCCTATGAATTGACCCACACGGTGTTCTATCTCAGCGAATACGGGCGGCGCGACCCTGGGTTGAGTGAATCTGCAATTACTAGCCTTGAGTTTGCAGGGGTGCTCGCATATCTTGATCAAAATGCCGATTTGCTCGCCGAGATTTGTATCTCTTTGCGCTATGCCGGTATCACGCCTTCGCAAATCTGGGAGGATTGGTTGCAGCGAGAAACTCATCTGTTCACGGTCGAAACCGGCGCCCATGTGAGCGCGCAGGATAATTATCACGACTATTTCGTATGCAACTGGTCGATGGCGGTTTCGGGCCGCGATTCCTTCACCAAAAAGACGGAATACGATCGGATGGCGTTTTACCGGGCCACGCCCAGCGCCGGGCCATTGCGTGAGATGTCGGAATGCATGTTCCGCCTTGATGATCAGCGCAGCGCAAACTGGAACGAAATGCGCGGCATCGTCGAAGGGTCGCTGACTGAAATCGGTTTTGATATTCTAAGCGAAGCAGAGCGCTCAACCGACAAGTTCGAGGCTTTTTTTGAAGGCTTTGCCCGGGCCGGAATGCGGGGTGTACCAGCATGACTGCTGCCACGATGGCCCGAAACCCTATCATCAGCACTGCAACGGCAGGGGCCTTGATGGTTATTGTCTATACAGCGTTGATCTCGAGCGCGGATGCAATTACGAAATTTGTTGCGGGCGGTTATGCTGCCCCGCAACTGTTTTGCCTGTCCGGTTTGATTGTCATGGCATTGAGTGTCATCGCTGACCGCCATAAATCGCAACGCCGCGGACTGCGCACGGTGTGTCCGCGTGCCATGGCAATGCGGGCCGGAGCAACGGTGCTGGCGTCAGCTTCGTTTTTCTATGCGTTCCGCGAATTGCCGTTTGCCGAGGTGTTCCTGTTCATTGGATTGATGCCGATTCTGGCGGGAATCATGTCGGGGCTTATTTTGGGTGAATATGTGCGCCCGTTGGCATGGGGCGCGCTTGCGGCTGGATTTGTCGGTATGCTGTGCCTGTTTCCTGCAGGATTTTCACAGATGTCCGTCGGCCATGTCTTTGCGCTGCTGGCAAGCCTGACGGGGACATTTTCAATGATCATGGCGCGCTATATCGGTCGCCATGAGAAAAATGCGCTGGCGCAGGTGTTTTATCCAAATCTGGCGATTTTTGTCGTCATGGGACTGGCGCTGCCATTTGTCTGGCAGCCGATGCCGCTGAGCGATTTGGTCTGGGTGGTGGCTTACGCTGGGATCTTATTTGTGGCCCGCTGGATTCTGGTGGTGGCACTGCGGATGTTAGCGGCTTTTGCCGTGACGCCTTTGATGAACTTGCAGTTTGTCTGGATGGTCCTGCTGGGAACCGTGTTCTTCGGTGAAGTGCCGTCAACCAGCACCTATCTGGGCGTCGGCATTGTAATTGCTACCGGGCTGTTTCTGGTCTGGGATCAGTTTGCACCTGCGCCGCGGCGACTGCACTCCGCTCAAGCCTGAAAGAACTATCGGACGCGCAAGGGACCTCGGGTTACGTCGATTTGCCTTTGGCCATTGCACGCCAGGCTAACTGTCTCAGCACAGTTTTTCTGGGCAGACGACGCGACAGCGTCACATTGAGAAAGATGTACCGCACCCACAGGAACTTGTCGCATTGGGGTTGTTGACCACAAACCGCGCGCCTATCAGCTCTTCGCTGAAATCGATCACTGCGTTCTCCAGAAAAGGCAACGACACATGATCGACCACCACTTGTTGTCCCTGTCCTTCAAGCACAAGGTCATCAGCGGCAGGTGTGTCGAGATCGATTTCGTACTGAAACCCGGAGCATCCGCCGCCTTCTACCGCGACCCGGAGGGCGCGACCCTGTTGGGCGGCGCCGATTTCGGCCAGACGTGCAAACGCGCGGTCAGTAACTTTTGGGGGCAATTGCATTGGGTCAGCCTTGGAATGGTTTCATCTGAGTACTGAGTACAATATAGAAAGCCTCAGGACTGGCCACAAGGACCCCGCGAACATGCACGCTTCTTTTGCCTCTGATCCGACACGCAGCAAGGGACGGCGCGTGGCGGAGGAGGAAAGTACGTTTCGATCCAGCTTCCAACGGGATCGGGACCGGATCATTCACGCGTCCGCGTTTCGGCGCCTCAAGCACAAGACGCAGGTCTTTGTTGAACATGAGGGCGACTATTACCGCACAAGGCTGACCCATTCGATCGAAGTGGCGCAAGTCGCGCGCACCATTGCCGGGGCGTTGGGGCTGAATGATGAGCTGACCGAAGCTGTGGCCTTGGCACATGATCTGGGTCACACGCCCTTTGGCCACACCGGAGAAGATGCGTTACATGCGTTGATGCAGCCCTTTGGTGGTTTTGATCACAATGCGCAAGCGATCAAGATTGTCACTTCACTCGAGCGGCACTACGCGGAATTTGATGGGCTGAACCTGACTTGGGAGTCTCTGGAAGGTATCGCCAAACACAACGGCCCTGTCACGGGTGTGCTGCCGCATGCCCTTGCAGATTATAATGCGCAACATGATCTGGAACTCCACACCCATGCAAGTGCCGAGGCACAGGTGGCGGCGCTGTCCGATGATATCGCTTACAACAATCACGATTTGCATGACGGCCTGCGCGCCGGCCTGTTCTGCGAGGATCAGATCGCACAGCTCCCGATTGTTCGGGAAGCTTATGAGGAAGTGGATCGGCTTTACCCTGCGACAGACAGTTATCGGCGGCGTCACGAAGCCCTGCGCCGTGTGTTTGGTGTGATGGTAGCTGATGTCATCGAGACGTCGCAGGTGCAGCTGGCCGCCTCCGGAGCGCAATCCGCAGCCGATATTCGCCATCTGGGGCGACCCGTCATTCAGTTTTCTCCGGCCTTGTGGGCAGATTTGCAGGAAATCAGGACGTTTTTGTTCACAAACATGTACCGCGCGCCATCGGTGATGGAGAAACGGGCAGAGGTAACGCAGGTGGTCGAAGATCTGTTTCCGCTGTTTCTGGATGATCCAGACCTTTTGCCCCGGCGCTGGCGCAATGACGTGGCAGTGGCCCAACATGACCGTCAGCAGCTTGCGCGCATTGTTTCCGATTATATCGCAGGCATGACGGATCGGTTTGCGCTGCAAGAACACGGGCGTTTGTGCGGCGCCGGGAGCTGAGGCGTAGTCGTTTTGTTCGTTTGAGTGTGATCCGATCTTTGCTGCGTTGACGCAGCCCACAGGCCTGTTAAACCGCTGCCACGCCCGAAACAGGACCAAATGTGCAATGAACCTCTTTTCAGATATCCGCCATCTAGTGATTACCAGCCTTGAGGCGATGGTGGCGGAGGGTGTTCTGTCTGCAGGTCTTGACATGAGCAATGTCACCGCAGAGCCGCCCAGAGATGCGGCACATGGCGATATGGCGACAAATGCTGCCATGGTCCTGGCCAAGCCAGCCGGCCTGAAGCCGCGTGATATTGCGGATGTTCTGGCGCAAAAACTGGCGGAGGATAGCCGCGTGATAAGCGCCGAAGTTGCCGGACCGGGTTTTTTGAACCTGCGCCTTGCACCAGAGGTGTGGCAAGGTGTGGTCAAGAGCGTGTTTGCTGCGGGCACTGATTTTGGCCGCTCGGTGACCGGGCAGGGCAAGCGTGTGAACGTTGAATATGTCAGTGCCAACCCGACCGGACCGCTGCATGTTGGACACACACGTGGGGCGGTGTTTGGTGATGCATTGGCGTCGCTGCTGGATTTTGCCGGATTTGATGTCACACGCGAGTATTACATCAACGATGGTGGGGCTCAGGTCGATGTTCTGGCCCGCTCGGTCTATCTGAGATATCTCGAAGCACACGGTCAGGATGTGGCGTTTGAGGACGGTACTTACCCGGGCGACTATCTGGTTCCGGTGGGGCAGGCGTTGAAGGACAAGGTTGGCGATGCTTTTGTTGGCAAAGGTGAGGAGATCTGGCTGGCCGAAGTGCGCGAATTTTCCACCGAAGCGATGATGCAGCTGATCCGGGCCGATCTTGCGGCTCTGGGCGTCAAAATGGACGTATTTTATAGCGAAAAGTCGCTGTACGGTACCGGGCGGATCGAAGCGGCGATCGAGGATCTGAAAGGCAAGGGTCTGATTTATGAAGGTGTGCTGGAGCCGCCAAAGGGCAAGATGCCGGAAGACTGGGAGCCGCGCGAACAAACCCTGTTCCGCTCAACCGCGCATGGCGATGATGTTGATCGCCCTGTCAAGAAGTCGGATGGCGGCTGGACCTATTTTGCACCGGATATTGCCTATCATTATGATAAGGTTTCCAGAGGTTTCGACGCCCTAATTGATGTGTTTGGGGCCGACCACGGCGGCTATGTCAAGCGGATGAAAGCGGCGGTCTCCGCGCTGTCGGACGGTAAGGTGTCGCTGGACATAAAACTGACGCAACTGGTTCGGTTGTTCAAAAACGGCGAACCGTTCAAAATGTCAAAACGGGCGGGCACCTTTGTGACTTTGCGCGATGTGGTCGACCAGGTCGGGCCTGACGTCACACGGTTTGTCATGCTGACACGCAAGAACGATGCGTCGCTGGATTTTGATTTTGACAAAGTACTTGAGCAAAGTCGCGAAAATCCGGTGTTTTATGTACAATACGCCCACGCACGGGTGATGAGCGTGCTGCGCAAGGCGGCAGAGGCCGGAATTGCTGTAGATGACGCGGTTCTGGCGCGGGCGGATCTGAGCGGGCTGACTCACGAGGCTGAGCTGGCCGTGGCCAAGAAGCTGGCTGAATGGCCACGTCTGATCGAAGTCGCCGTTCGCACAAACGAACCGCATAGAGTGGCGTTTTACCTTTATGAACTGGCCGGTGAGTTTCACGGATTGTGGAACCGGGGCAACGATGTGCCCGCACTCAGGTTTCTGCAAGAGGGTGACTCAGATACATCACAGGCGAAAATAGCTCTTGCCCGGGCTGTTTCCGTTGTAATTGCGTCAGGTCTTGGTATTCTCGGCGTCAATCCGGTTCAGGAAATGCGATAAAAAATCGCGTCGTGCCGGGTATTGAGAGCAGTTCATAAGATCCCGGCGGCATCGTATCGTCTGGACAGCGAGGCAAAACATGGCGGCAGATTGGGCGGGCGCGCAGGGCGCCTTTGATGCAGATCTTAGAACAGTGGCATCGGATAGTTTAAAATCAGCAGATAAGCCTTTGGGCCAAATGACCAATGTGATGGGCGCAGTGATTTCACTTGCCTTAATCGCAGGGGTCGGCGTCTGGGGTTACAAGCTTTTTGTGCGCGACGTAAGCGGCGTGCCAGTGGTCCGCGCCGCTGAGAGCGAGATGCGGATTGCACCAAAAGATCCGGGTGGGCAACAGGCCGCACATCAAGGTTTGGCAGTCAATTCCGTTGCCGCCGACGGGGTGGCCGAGGCCCCTGCGGAACGGCTAGTTCTGGCACCGCGTCCCGTCGATTTGAAACAGGAAGACACGCCGATACCAGCTCTCGCGGCAAGTCAGGTTCCCGAACAGGCGCCAGCGGCGCCGGCTCAGACCGACAGTAGCCAAAGCAAACCGGAGGTTGTGCAGGCGTCGTTGCGATCAACATCGATCGATGCGCTGGTGGCTGAGTTGACCAATGGAGTCACGCCGCTGTCTGCTGCTGATCCTGATCAGGTCGTCCCGGTTGCGACATCGGTATCCGCGCCAATTGCTCAGCCCGACGTTATTGTGGAGCCTGCCGCGATTGCCGCAGTTTCCGTGCTGCTGGAGGCACCGGGCGTGAAACGATCTTTGCGACCGCGCAATCGCCCAGACGGCGGCGCAGCAGTGATACAGGCCGCGGTCAAAGCACCTGTCACCGATAGTCTCGACGCCGCCAGTATTCAGGCCGGCACCCGCATGGTACAACTGGGGGCCTTTGAAAGCGAGGCGATTGCAGTTGAAGAATGGGCGCGAATAAATGGCCAATTCTCGGAATATCTTGATGGGAAACAGCGTGTTGTACAGCGCGCCTCAAGTGGTGGACGGGTGTTTTACCGTCTTCGCGCAGTTGGCTTTGAGGATCTGAGTGATGCACGTCGGTTCTGTTCTGCGCTGGTTGCGGAAAGCGCTGATTGCATTCCGGTTGTGGCGCGGTGAACCGTTTTGGTGCGACAATTCTGGATGCGGAAGGGCTGCGCCTGACCGCCGAAGAGGCCGCACTGTTTCGCGATGTGAATCCGTTTGGGTT
>CBDTVL010000212.1:0-6815 GCA_965363755.1 uncultured Sulfitobacter sp. | reverse complement strand
AAACATTCTCTTATCAAATACGGCTATTTGGACCCATAAGCGCTGACGTCAGACAGAACAGGTTTGGACCATTGTTCGCCGCGGAGATCCGAAAGAAACGGATTCAACAATTGCGCGCTTGTTCGAATTGGCAATGGCACTTGGACGAGGTTTTTGTGAAGATCAACGGAGAAACGCACTATCTGTGGCGGGCCGTGGATCACGAGGGCGAGGTGCTTGAAAGCTATGTGACCAAGCGCCGGGATCGCAAAGCAGCATTGAAATTCCTAAAGAAATCAATGAAACGATGCGGCAATCCGAAAGTCATCGTGACGGACAAACTCCGGTCATACGGCGCAGCAATGAAGATCATTGGGAACGCCGATAGGCAGGAAACGGGGCGTTGGCTCAACAATCGCGCCGAAAATTCTCACCAGCCGCTCCGACGACGAGAACGGGCGATGCTTCGATTCCGGCGCATGCGAAGTTTGCAAAAGTTCGTCGCCGTCCACGCCTCAGTTCAAAATCATTTCAACAAGGAAAGACATCTCTATCCACGTGCCAATTTCAAGCTCAACCGCACCGCTACTCTCGCCGAGTGGCGTCAACTCGGTACGGCATAAAAGGAACCTTCACGTCCTTGCAGAGACTGGTTCGCATTAGTCTGACAGCACCCAGTAGCCTGTTCACTTAGATTGCACTATAGCCTTGATAAATGTCAAAGCTGGTAGATGTTTTTTGGGTGGAAAGACAAACTTGGTGTAGATGTCGCATTCGGGTGCCAGATATTTTCCTCCCACAAAATTCTATTTTGTCCGCATTGTGGGGCAATGTCGAGTATCGCAGCGAAGGTCGTCGAAAGGTGGCTCTGCATTTGTCGCTACTCCAAAATTCGGGAGGAACGTTTGGAAACAGCAGAGCTATCTGACAGGGATTGGCATGTTCCTGATTGTTCCACGCATTGGGGTACTAGATGTGGCGTACACGCCCCAGCGACACCCTCTAAGAGTCGACTTGGTTAATAGGCTTTTATGCTAAAATATCTTTTGCCTGGACGGGATAGTGGATGCACCTTCGTGAGTTGAGATGACGTGTTCATACATCATATTTTTTTCGCGCGACCAGCTTTGCCGTCTGCGTTAACCAGTCGTCATTTGGATCGAGCAAAGGCGGTCTGGACGGCTCACCTTCAAGTTTTGGTTCAGGGAAAATCAGTTCATCTAAGTCGAAGTCGTCTTCATCAATGGTAAATGCATTTAGCATGTAATCAATTGCCGTCTGTGCCTCACTCAGCTTCTCAGCAACAACATCGCGGATATTTTCTATCCGATCCTGTCCAATTTTGTCGGCAAGCCTTGCAGCTTGCTTATCCTCATATTCTTGGACGGCAAGATGAACGCGCGCACCGAGAGTTTCATCCCAATACGGGGCGATGGCGTCTCGTAATATCTCGCTCAAAACCTCTGGCTGGAGCGTCGATAGCGCGTCGATTTCAGTCTGTTGCCGCCCGGTTGCCGCGACCCATTTCGGCGCTCGCTTATCTGATTTTTTGATTGGCGATGACGGCAGGCCCAGCTCTTCACATTGTTCGAATGTAAGGGCTACATCATGAACCGTAACCGGGTGTGTCAGATGCCCTAAATCACCAAGCGCCTGTAGCTTTCGAGCGACGTTCTTTGGCATTGAAAAGCCGGACGGGTCAAAATCGGAAAGGTAAAACACTACGGAAGGCCGTTTACAGTCTTCTATCATTTGCGCCATTTGCCAGATCATTGAGTCCGACATTTCACCAGTTGGAAGGAACACACCCGCGTTACACTCTTTGGCAATCGGTGCGATCACCGGATCAAGGCTGGTCTTCTCGCCGCATATAATCAAGGTGTAAGGTTGCTCGCGCCACTCGTAGCCTCCGCCCGCGTGCCGGCTTGAGTTGGTGACGACTACCTGTGGTTCCAGCTCTTCTGGGCTAGGCAAACTGATATGAGGTATTGGTTTAATCTCAACATCATAACCTTGCGGCACCCGGATAAGTGGTGGGTGGTTCCGTTCATCCGTTATGCGGTCGAACGGGATCGCACCTAACCACCTTGCATTCGCGATGGCGTTTTCCGACAGCCATTTCCAATCGGCATCGGTGTTTCTATAAGGCTTGCCATTAGGTTTTTTCGGACTGACCGTGACCAGAACATAATGCAGGCCGCGATTGTGAATTCTCTCTTGAGAGACGTGCTTTTCGAGAACTTTAGCCACCCATGCCGCGTCACGATGACCCGCATCGGTATCGCGCCGATACGGGTCGGTTTTACTCGACATGGCGCTGAGTGCATCTAGATTGCAGTCCTCGGTTAGCTTGAAGTCTCTAATGATATCGCCAAGTTTGGTTTTGCCTGACATAAAGAAGTTACCTTTGATTTTTGACCGGCGTGGCTTTGCATGACGTTTTTTGTCGGTTTGATTTCAGTTCTACGCGTCTTCTTCCAACTTAAGCGCAGCTTCGCTAATTAGTCGCTCAATTATCCGCGTTCGGCTGCAGTCTTCAGCTTTGGCTAGTGTATCCAGACTCTCAGTATCGACGGTAAGGCGTGCACATGCCCATCAAACCAAACGTCATCCGCGTTAACTTCCGACTTGGTTCCGAGCTGATTACAGGCAAAGCCACTAGGTGGCACGCTTCACTCAGCAAACGTCCCATCGGCGTCGAACAAGCGACAATTCGAGGCGTCTGGCCAATCCGCATTCCAGCAATTCGCGACGCTCGCCGGATAACTGTGTCCAACGACACGAGTCATTCCGTCGCGAGACGAAGTATGCGGCAGAACCACCAGTAGCACCATATTTGAAGAGCTGGGCGGATCTCAGTCAAACGCGTATGATCCTCAACCGCAAAAGCTTGTTTTGTGCAAGATATGAAACATTACATTCCTGCCCATTTCCTAAACCAAAAACATAAGATGCATTGATACGTATCAATCAAACTCGCCTCGGTTTGTGTAGTGTGGTCGCACAAAACGGATTGGAGCCTTCCTATGCAGCACAATACGCAAGTGGTCATGCCACGTTTTCCAAGCGCCACCGTGATGGATGAAGCGATCAAGGGCGGAGCCAGGGTTGTTACAAACGTTCAAGCTGGACTGGCCTCCACGCTCGACCCACCTTGGTGCCGCAAGTATGCAGATCTTTTGAGCGCCTATGGTATTTGATGTAATGAGCAAAACAACCAACAAATCAGTCCTTCCAAGGGGCTTACCACCCGTGCGCTTACGTGCGGAATGCGACCCCAAGACACTTGGCTTTAAAACAACAGCAACCTTGAGACCTGCGCCGGGACTTATAGGTCAAAAACGTGCCATCGATGCGATCAAATTGTCCGCTGAAATCGGCCACAAGGACTTCAATCTATACGTTTTGGGGCGCGAGGGTACGGGGCGCCACACGGCCGTTGCTCAATTGTTAACAAAGGCAGCTGCAACGCGCCCGATGCCTTGCGACTGGTTGTACGTCAACAATTTCGATGTCCCGCATAAACCCAAGGCCATGAAGCTGCCCCCCGGCACTGCCGCGGCGCTAAAGACAGCGATGCAGCTCTTGGTCGATGATCTTGCAGTAGAAATCCCTGCATTGTTCGATTCAGAAGAATACCAAACCCAGCGGCGCGCGATCGAGGAAGAATTTGGTCAGAAACACGAGGAACCGATTGCCGAATTCGCCGAACGGGCGCAGGCAGAAAATGTGGCTCTGCTCAGAACACCGATGGGGTTCATGCTTTCGGCGATTGTTGATGGCAAGCCAATTAATCCAGACGCCTACGAAGCGCTGTCGCCCGAGAAACGGTCTGAGATCGACGCTAAGATCGAAGGGCTGCAAGAACACTTGGCGAGCGTTCTGAAAAATGGACCACAACTGGAAAAAGAACACAGGCGGAAGGTAGAGGCGTTGCACGCGGCAATGGCCGAACGTGCCGTCTCTCTCAGGGTGCGTGAGGTCGAAACTGAGTTTGCGGATAACGCGCACATCGGCTCTTATCTGGAACATGTCCGCATAGATATGGTTTCAAATGCCGATCTGTTTCTGCTGTCCAAGGAAGGGTCCAATAACGGCCCGTTTCCAGAAGTCATCCGCAAGTACCACCAAGACCCGATTTTTGACCGATATGCCGTGAATATCATGGTTTCCCACGAGGCAGGCCCGCGATCCGCACCAATTGTGAGAGAAGACCTGCCATCGCTCAATAATCTGACCGGTCGGATTGAACATATTTCAGAGATGGGCGCCCTGGCCACCAATTTCACCCTGATCAAACCGGGTGCGTTGCACCGTGCCAATGGCGGATATCTGGTGCTGGATGCCCACCGCCTGCTGTCTGAACCTTATGCCTGGGATGCTCTCAAACGCAGTCTACAAAACCAATCAATTTCGATCACTTCGCTCGCAGATCGGCTCAGCTTGACCTCCACGATCACGCTTGAACCCGATCCTATCCCGCTGGACGTCCGCGTGGTTTTGGTCGGCGACCGGCGGCTTCACATGCTGCTGCTTCTCCTTGATCCCGAATTCGGTCAGCTATTCAAGATACAGGCTGATTTTGAGGACGACCTGCCCCGCACCGCCAAAAACACGCGCGCTCTGGCAAGGATTGTGGCCGGATATGCAACCAAGGAAAACCTCAGGCCGATGACCGCGGCAGCCGTCGCCGCCCTGCTTGATCACGCCGTGCGGCTTACCGACGATGCTAAGAAACTCACGCTTGAGTTGGGCGCATTGACAGACGTGATGCGAGAGGCCGATTTTTACGCAGCGCAGCAGAAAGTTGATTTGATTTCAGACAGCGACATCGAACGAGCGGTCCAACAAGCAAAGCTCAGAGCGTCCCGCATCAAGGAACGCATGCAGGAAGCCATTACACGCAAAATTATTCTGATTGATACAAGTGGACATTCGGTCGGGCAGGTAAACGGCCTGGCGGTTGTCGGGATTGGCACGCACTATTTCGGCCGCCCATCACGGATTACGGCGCGTGCGCGTATGGGTGCGGGCAAGTTGATTGATATCGAACGCGAGGTCGAGCTTGGCGGCCCGCTGCATTCGAAGGGTGTGCTTATCCTGGGCAGCTATCTCGCCTCCCGCTTTGCGCTGGATGTACCGATGTCGCTACATGCAAGCCTGGTCTTTGAACAAAGCTATGGCGGTATCGATGGTGACAGCGCGTCCTCTGCTGAGCTTTATGCCCTACTGTCAGCCCTGTCAGGTGTTCCGATCCGCCAGGCGCTCGCCGTTACCGGGTCCGTGAACCAGAATGGAGAGGTGCAGGCCATTGGTGGTGTTAACGAAAAGATTGAAGGCTTTTTTGACGTTTGTAATGCGCGCGGGCTAACCGGAGAACAGGGTGTTCTCATTCCAGCGTCGAATACCGATCACCTTATGCTGCGTCGTGACGTCGTCGATGCTGCCAAGGCTGGCACCTTCCGGGTCATTCCAATTAAGACGATTGATCAGGGGATCAAAGTGCTGACGGGGACCTCCGCCGGTCAACGCGGACGCAGTGGTGAGTTCCCTCCAACCAGCATTAACGGCCTGGTCGAGGCGCAATTGCGCAGCTTTGCCGAAACACGCAGCCGTTATGGATCCAAAAACCGCAAAGATCCTGACGAGGAGGCGGACTGATGGAGGAGACCGCCCGCCCAGGCCTGCGCATTCTCGTCGGTGCAGGCTCCTTTGCTGACGCCGCTGCGGCGCTGCGTATTGTCGAGCAATTGCCGAGTGCTTTCCGAGCGGGCCTTGGGGGTGTTTTGGTTGAAGAGGTCGATACACTTGCGACGTGCCAAATCCCCAATCAACGCATCGTGCTGGTAAGCGGCACAACAACCTTGGCGCCCAGTCTCTCACAGATGCGCACGCTCTTGAAAGCCGATGCACGGGCGTTTCAAAAGTCTCTGGCACGCACCGCAGATCCGACCGGGGCAGATTGGGTCTTCGCACAAGATAGGGGGGAGCTTGTCGGCACCGCACTACGTGCTGCCACGGGTTGGGACATTCTTGTGATTGGATATCGTCAGGTCCACAAGATACCGGGAAAAATTGTCGTTCTAGAATCTGCCCGCCAACCAAGTGACGCTGTGGGGGAAGCTTCCAATCGCCTGTCAAAGCAGTTGTCGGCTGATCGCATTGTGTTTTCGGTCGATAGAGGCGTCGAAAGGCCAACTGCCATTCAACCCTCAGATGCGTTTCAGTTTGGGACCCTTGACGAAGCACTAAAGGCCCTGGCACGCACAAACGCGCAGGCCGTGCTGGTGGATCTGACGCACGGCCCTATTCACAATATGGCTAATCTTGCGCGTCTTCTTGAAGTCGCTCGATGCCCCCTGCTTGTGTTTGGCACGTCCGGTATGAATGCAATGCTGGAACACAGCACGCAAATCCCGCCCATCCCCGATAGCGCGGGTCGCGACGGTGGATCATAAAGTCGAAAATGGTGCAACTCTTGTGGATACCAACGCAACAACGACCCTATGACGCGCCATCATACTTCCGCTTTTGGCCTTTTATGGGCTGGGTGTGTCACAATTGGTGCCGGCAACTATGTCCTTGTCCGCACCACGGCTTCCCAGGCAGGGACATATCGGGAGTGGGCAAAACCTGGTGGTCATGCGGCCAATGTTCGATGTGAGACGGTCAATCGTCCGTCGAGAACAGCCGCTCTGGTGACGGCGACACGATGAGCCCCTTTTGGGGACCACCTCATCCGTCGGCGCTTGCCCATTCGGGTGTTGCCAATATCATCGACGGCAGTGTCAGAAGAAACTGACTTGAACAGGGCAGGGCGGTTTCGTAGCGTTTCC
>CBDTVL010000211.1:0-6952 GCA_965363755.1 uncultured Sulfitobacter sp. | reverse complement strand
GATTTTGCCGGAGGGCTGCTGGTTGGAGGCGGTCTGGTTCTGCTGGTAATCGCGGCGGTCGAGTTTCGTCGTCACAAGACTACCATCGTCCCGCACGAAACCGCCTCTACGCTGATCCAATCCGGAATATTCAGCAAGACGCGCAATCCGATTTACCTAGGCGATGTTCTGATCCTCGCGGGCTTGATTCTGCGTTGGGACGCTGTGCCGTCGTTGGCATTGGTGCCGATCTTTGTGTGGGTTCTGGAAAAACGCTTTATCATTCCGGAAGAAGACAGGATGCGGCGGACTTTCCGGACCGATTTCGCGCGTTACGAGGCCAAAGTTCGGCGCTGGGTCTAGAGTAAATGTCTCAATTGGCAATTCATCGGCGTCCTTTGCTTGCGCAACTTTATTGCGCGGGGTAGGGATTTGACTTGGCGCATCAAACGCCTGCTGCATTTTGAGAAGCGAACCAGACGGGGGATTTTGAGTTGAAAATCGGAACACCAAAAGAAGTGTTTGAGGGTGAGGCGCGTGTGGCCATGACCCCCGACAGTGCCCTTCAACTACAAAAGCTGGGGCATGAATGCCTGATCGAAACGGGTGCGGGAGCGGCCGCAGGGTTTTCTGATGCGGTTTACAAGGCGGCCGGGGTCAAGGTGGTCAGAGGGGCTGCTGCGCTGTTCAAAGCCTCAGACGTGGTGGCCAAGGTGCGGCCACCAACTGACACAGAGGCCAAACGTCTGACTGCGGGCCAGACGCTGATTTCTTTCTTTTACCCCAGCTCAAACGAAAAGCTGATGGACCTGGCCGCGTCAAAAGGCGCAACGGTCATTGCAATGGACATGGTGCCGCGTATTTCGCGTGCCCAGAAGATGGATGCGCTGTCGTCGATGGCCAACATTGCTGGGTACCGCGCTGTCATCGAAGCCGGGAACAATTTTGGCCGCTTCTTTACCGGGCAGGTGACCGCTGCTGGCAAAGTGCCACCGGCCAAGGTTCTGGTTGTCGGTGCCGGTGTAGCCGGATTGGCTGCGATTGGCACGGCGACATCGCTGGGTGCCATTACCTATGCGTTTGACGTGCGCCCTGAAGTGGCTGAACAGATTGAATCAATGGGGGCTGAGTTCGTCTTTCTGGAATTTGACGCAAGCGAACTGCCCGATGGGGCGGCGACCGGTGGATACGCCCCGCCTTCAAGCCCCGAGTTTCAGGCCAAGCAGCTCGAGAAATTCCGCGAACTCGCTCCTGATATCGATATCGTGATCACTACAGCCCTGATCCCGAACCGCGCCGCGCCGATCCTGTGGACCAAGGATATGGTAGAGGCGATGAAACCCGGTTCTGTCATTATCGACCTTGCGGCGGAACGCGGTGGCAACTGCGAGCTGACAGTGATGGACGAAAAGGTCGTGACCGACAACGGCGTGACCATCATCGGCTATACGGATTTCCCCAGCCGGATGGCGGCGCAGTCTTCAACGCTTTATTCCAACAATATTCGTCATATGATGGCCGACCTCACGCCGGAAAAAGACGGCGCCGTCAATCACGACATGGAAGACGATGTGATCCGTGGTGCGACAGTGACACATGCCAAGAAGGTCACGTTCCCGCCGCCGCCGCCAAAGGTGCAGGCGATTGCGGCAAAGCCCAAAGAGCCGACCAAAGTTCTGACAAACGAAGAAAAACGCGCGGCCGAAGTGGCTGCTTTCAAGGCGCAGACCAAAAACCAAGTCACGCTATTGGCAGTTGGTGGTGGTCTGCTGTTGGCAGTAGGTCTGGTGGCCCCGGCCAGCTTTATGCAACACTTCATCGTCTTCGTGTTGGCGGTCTTTGTGGGCTTCCAAGTGATCTGGAATGTTTCGCACAGCCTGCACACGCCATTGATGGCGGTCACAAACGCGATCTCGTCGATCATCATTCTGGGCGCGCTGATGCAGATCGGATCAGGGTCATTCCTTGTCATTCTGCTGGCGGCGCTGTCGGTCTTTATGGCCGGGATCAACATATTTGGCGGCTTTATGGTGACACGGCGCATGCTCGCCATGTTTCAGAAGTCGTAAGGGGATAAATTAATGGATTATGGTTTTACAACAGCCGCTTATGTAGTCGCAGCGATCCTTTTTATCCTTAGCCTCGGTGGGTTGTCCGGTCAGGAAAGCGCCAAGCGCGCGGTCTGGTATGGCATTGTCGGCATGGCGCTGGCCGTGGTGGCGACGCTGATCGGGCCGGGGGCGGGGCTGTGGCTATTGTCGCTGATCCTGATCGCGGGCGGCGGGACAATCGGGTATATCGTGGCCCAACGGGTGAAGATGACCGAAATGCCGCAACTTGTGGCGGCAATGCACAGCCTTGTTGGACTGGCGGCGGTGTTTGTGGGCTATAACGCACATCTTGAGCTGGGTAACGTTCTGGCCATGGACCAAGCTGAGCGCGAAACGCTTGAAGGTTTTGCGGCGCTTCTGGCCCACAAAACGTCTGTAGAAGTGTCGATCCTGCGGGTCGAGGTATTCCTCGGCATCTTCATTGGTGCGGTGACGTTCACCGGGTCAATCATCGCCTATGGCAAGTTGGCCGGTAAGGTCGATACGGTCGCGAACAAGCTGCCGGGTGGTCATATGCTGAATGCCGGGGCCGCTGGGATTTCGCTGCTCTGCCTGATCTGGTACTTCAACTCGGGAGGTTTCCTTCCGCTTTTCCTGATGACGCTTGCCGCGCTTTTTATCGGTTATCATTTGATCATGGGCATTGGTGGAGCCGACATGCCGGTGGTTGTCTCGATGCTGAATTCCTACTCCGGCTGGGCTGCGGCGGCGATTGGTTTCTCGCTTGGCAACGACCTACTGATCGTTGTGGGCGCGCTGGTGGGTTCGTCCGGCGCAATCCTGTCCTACATCATGTGCAAAGCGATGAACCGGTCGTTTGTCAGTGTTATACTTGGCGGCTTTGGGGGTCCTGCGGGCGAGCAGATGGCCGTGGAAGGCGAACAGGTGGCGATTGATGCTGATGGCGTTGCGACAGCGCTGAACGAGGCTGATAGCGTCGTCATCATCCCAGGCTATGGGATGGCGGTGGCGCAGGCCCAGCAATCGGTGTCCGAGTTGACACGCAAGTTGCGGGCCAAAGGCAAGAACGTACGTTTTGCCATTCACCCTGTTGCGGGACGATTGCCGGGCCACATGAACGTATTGCTGGCCGAAGCACGTGTGCCTTATGACATCGTGTTGGAGATGGATGAGATTAACGATGACTTCCCGAACACGGATGTGGCGATCGTGATTGGGTCAAATGATATCGTTAATCCAGCGGCACAGGACGATCCCAACTCGCCCATTGCTGGTATGCCGGTACTGGAATGCTGGAAGGCCAAGCAGGTTTTCGTGTCCAAACGCGGGCAGGGGACTGGTTATTCGGGTATCGAGAACCCGCTATTTTTCAAGGAAAACACACGCATGTTCTATGGCGATGCAAAAGAATCGCTCGACAAGTTGCTGCCCCTGATTGACTGATCCGACGCCTATCGGGTTTATCTGAAAAGCATAAAAGCCCTGCGCGTCTGGCGCAGGGCTTTTTCGTTGATAAAAGACCGATGCAAGGCTGATCGGTGGATTGCATACCATTGTATTCCGATAACATATTGAAAAATAACAAATTTCTTTCCAATCCTCTCCTGCATCTGTATGAAGGCCGTGAAATTTCACGGATCTGTACCCTATGCCGCCCATCCAAGATCACCCGTTGCGCTACCAACTCGCAAACGAGTTGCACGCCCGCCCGTTCCCCTCGATGGCAGCGCCGTGCACCGCGGCCTTTCTAGCGATTAAGCAGTCAACCGATGCCGCGCACCGCGACCGGACGCAAGACCTCGCGCATCTTGTTGCGCTGCTTGACCGGCATGGCGCCCCGCATCCACAACCCGGCGCAACCCATTATTCAGGCGGCATCGGGCGACATACGCTCAAATGGGAACAACACACTGAATTTGTGACATATACGGCCATAATTGACGGCGTAAGCGAGCGCCCATTTGATCCGGTCGACTTTGAAGTGTTTCCCGAAGACTGGCTTGAGAATGCCCCGGGGCAACGGGTGACTTCGGCCATGATCCGGGTCGACCTGCGACCTGATGATGACCGGGTTTCCAGCCTTGTGTCTGAGTGGTTTGTGCCCGAGAGCGTCGCTGTCGCACGGGTGGTGGATGACGAAGCAGTGGTGGCAGGAGATTTTCGGATAGATCCTGCGGGCCACCAGCGTTTTGCTGTCTTTGTCGCGCCCGACGTGAGTGATCGGCGCGTGGGCCGTGTGGTACAGCGCCTGTGTGAGATTGAGACTTATAAATCTATGTCGATGCTCGGGTTTTCCCGTGCCCGCACCCTTTCGCCACATCTTGGCGTACTGGATACCAACCTGACCCAACTGATGGGCGATATGACCCGGGGAGATTCGCCGGCAGATCAAACCCTCGCAGCCTTGCTGTCGATTTCAGCTGAACTGGAAACGCTGGCAGCGCAATCGTCTTTTCGTTTTGGGGCGACGGGGGCCTACGAGACTATCGTGAACCAGCGAATCGAAGTGCTGCGCGAGGCCCGCTTCTTGGGGCGCCAGACCTTTGGAGAATTCATGATGCGCCGCTTTGCGCCAGCCATGCGCACCGTCAACTCTGCCGAGCGGCAGCTGGAAGCGATGGCCGACCGGTCGATCCGGGCAGGCAATCTCTTGCGCACCAGAGTGGACGTAGATCGCAGTGCGCAGAATCAAAAGCTGCTGGAAAGCATGGACAGCCGTGCCGATATGCAATTGCGTCTTCAGCGCACCGTCGAAGGATTGTCGGTGGTGGCAATCAGCTACTATGCGGTGTCACTTGCTGGCTATCTTCTTTACCCGTTCGCGGATGCTGCGGGTCTGAGCAAGAATGCACTGACGGCGTATGCAACTTTGCCAGTGATCGCGATTGTCTGGTTCCTGATCCGCCGTATTCGCGCACGGATGGAATAGTGTTCACCCAGATCAATGGCGCACCAAAAACAACCAATTCTTAGGGTCCGCTGATGATCACATAATTCGAGAAACTTCCGAAGACTAGCGCCCGCGAATACGTGGATCGAGCGCGTCACGCAGGCCATCCCCGATATAGTTGACGCTGAGCACCGTCAGCGAAATTGCCAAACCGGGGAGCATCACACGTTCGGGGAATTCCTGCATTCGAGGAACAGAATCCGAAAGCATTTTACCCCAGGTCGGAAAGTCAGAAGGAAAGCCGACGCCGAGAAAGGACAAGGCGCTTTCGGTGATAATTGCCGTCGCCAAACCCAAGGTTGCCGACACCATGATAGGGGACACGATATTGGGCAGCAAATGGCGGGTGATCATCTTTATCGATGACGTCCCGATAGAGCGTGCGGCCAAAATGAACTCGCGCTCTTTCAGGGCAAGAATTTCACCACGCACAATGCGGGCTGTTTGCATCCATGACGTCACGCCGATGACGCCAACAATCAGAATAAACATGCCGGTTTCTGGACCAAAAGCAGCACGTAGTGGTTGGCGAAACAGGGTCACGGCCACCAACAAAAGCGGCAAGATTGGCAGCGACAATACCAGATCGGTAAAGCGCATCAGCAGGCCATCAAGCCGGCGGAAATACCCGGAAACGACGCCAATCGCGGTGCCAATGATCAGAGACAACAACATCGCGCTCCACCCGACAGCCATCGACGCCTGACCACCCGCCATCATGTTAGCAAGCCCGTCGCGGCCTAGATTGTCGGTGCCAAACGGATGGCCCCATTGCGTTTTGGCATCACCATCCCACAACAGTGTATAAAGCGGCCGTAGGTCTTTGTTGCGAATGTCCAGCTTTTGCGGATCAAGCGTCCAGATGAGGGGGCCAACCAACACTGTCAGTGTGATGAAAATCAGAAACCCCATCCCCAGCACGGCACCCTTGTGGCGTCTGAACTGGTCCCAGACATCCTTCCACTGGCTGCGCGGTGCCTTGGCGGGTTCCGCGTCTTGCAGCGCGCCGATGGGTGTTGCGGATACAGGCTCAGTCATAGCGGATCCTCGGATCAAGAATGCCGTAAAGCACATCCGCGATCAGGTTAAAGACGACAATCAGGATGGCAAAAATAAACGTCAGCGTCATCACCATCGGCAGATCGTTGGCGAACAAAGCGGTCAGCAAAAGCTGCCCAATGCCGTTCACTTTGAACACGTTTTCGGTAATGATTGCGCCGCCAAAAATGGCAGGGATCCCCAACGCGATCACCGTAACAACCGGGATCAGCGAATTGCGCAGCACATGAACCATCACCACCACGCTCTCGCTGAGGCCTTTGGCGCGCGCCGTGCGCACATAATCCTGATTGAGATTGTCGAGCATGGCCGAACGCATATAGCGACTGATCTGCGCCGTGGTTTGCAATGCAAGCACCATGACCGGCATGATCATCTGCTTTAGCTGAATCACAAAGCTATTCCAATCCGTGACCACAAGCGTGGTGTCGTAGATCGAAGGGAACCACCCCAGATGGACCGAAAAGACCACGATGACCACAACGCCCGAGAAAAACGGCGGAACCGAAAAACCGATCATCGAGACAAAAGTACCGGCCTGATCAAAGACCGAATATTGTTTGTAGGCCGAGTAGATGCCAATCGGCAGGGCGATCAAGATGCCCACGACATAAGACATTCCAACAACCCAGAGCGTCTGGGGCATGCGCTGAACCACAATGTCCATGACCGGGCTGCGGGTCTGCCAGCTGATGACCCGCTGTTTACCTTCGGCAAAATCTGTATTGAACAGATAGTCGACAAAGACCTGCGGCTCGATCCAAAAAAACTGCACCATCCATTTGATATATTGGATGTAGATAGGTTGACCCATCCCAAGCGCTTCGCGCATCTTTTGTTTGACTTCCGGGGGAACTGTCAGGGGCACCTGTGCCATTGGATCGCCGGGGGC
>CBDTVL010000210.1:0-6958 GCA_965363755.1 uncultured Sulfitobacter sp. | reverse complement strand
TTTTCGCCAAAATCATCACTCCAATTCACGATGCACCGCAATCACATCACGCTTACGTGTGACGCAGGTCGCATCGCTGTTCATATGCTGAAAACGCAGTATCTACTCGTTAGAAATTAATGGTCAGGAGGCCCAAATGGCCACGGACATCTGCAATAGTGACGTGTCACTGAATACAGCGGAGGCGCTGGAAAACTGGAACGCGATGGTTCTGGCCTTTCTGGCGCATGGGACCGACACGCCAGCCCATCTTGGCGCTGTGCTAGACCGCGAACCCGACTTCGCCATGGGTCACGCCGCACGTGGTTTGTTTTCGATGATGATGGGGCGCAAAGAACTAGTCGACACCGCTCGCAAGGCACTAAGGGCCGCCCGAAACGCCGCTCCTCTTACCGGACGCACGCCACGCGAGCGCAGTTGGATTTCCGCGCTTGAGGTTTGGTTAGCTGGTCGACCAAGCGGCGCCATCGCCGAAATGGAAAAGATTCTGGCGCAGAATCCAGCCGATACACTGTCGATGAAAGTCAGCCATGCGATCCGGTTCATACTGGGAGATGGCCCCGGCATGTTGCAATCGGTAATGGCGGTCCTGCCCGCACACGGAGAGGATCATCCTTGCCGGGGTTATGCCCTTGGCTGCCATGCTTTTGCATTGGAGGAGGCAGGGGAATATGTTGCTGCGGAACGGCAGGGATTAAAAGGGTTAGTTCACGCACCAGATGATGCATGGGGCCTGCATGCTGTTGCGCATGTGTTTGATATGACCGCTCGGGCTGCCGGGGGCATACAGCTGATCGAAGCCCACGAAGGCGCTTGGCTGCACTGCAACAACTTTCGCTATCACGTATGGTGGCACAAAGCCCTGCTCTATCTCGATCTCGGCGAAACCGAGCGAGTTCTGGATCTCTATGATCAGAAAATACGTCATGACAAGACCGATGATTACCGCGATATCGCCAATGCTACGTCGCTGCTGATGCGCTTAGAACTTGAGGGTATTTCAGTCGGTGACCGCTGGACAGAATTGGCCGACTTCGCGCAACATCGGACAGATGATGGATGTCTGGTTTTTGCGGATTTGCATTACATGCTCGCCCTGTCAGGCGACAATCGCAAAACGAACACCCAGTCTTTGCTTACCCGTTTTTGCCATGATGCAAAAATGCCCGGTGAAATGCATCAGATCGCCGCAAATCCGGGCGTGGCCGCTGCCACCGGGTTGAGCGCTTTTGCCGAGGGGCGATATAGCGAAGCATTTCACAATCTGGCAGCCGCTCGACCAAATATGCAGTCCATTGGTGGTAGCCATGCCCAGCGCGATGTGTTTGAACGCATGACGATCGATGCAGGACTGCGGGCGGGTCAATTTGAACAGACTGAGGCGATTCTGACACATCGTCTGGTGCGTCGAGGCGGCGCTGAAGATTCATTTGCCGCGAGCCGTTTCTCTGCACTGGATGCTGCAAGACTGGACGCCAACCGCATTCCGGCGCAATAGCTTACGTTCAGGTAACGGACAAGAATGGCAATGACTTTGGCCGACCCAAGCGACATGGCGACACCAAGCCCGGCCCGCGCCTCGAGGGCGGCGGCAGGTGCGGCGCGCACGCGTGACCTGCGGCTTGATTTCTTTCGCGGCCTCGCGATGTTCATCATACTGATAGCCCATACGCCGGGCAATTTCCTTACAAGCTGGATTCCGGCCCGTTGGGGGTTTTCAGATGCGACGGAAATTTTTGTGTTCTGTTCAGGCATGGCCAGTGCCATCGCGTTTGGACGCGGATTTGATACAATGGGCTGGCGTCTAGGAACCGCTCGGGTCGGATTTCGCGTGTGGCAGGTCTATTGGGCACATGTGGGGCTGTTTTTTGCCACGCTGGCGCTGACGGTCGCGCTGACCGATTCAGGGATCGGAACCCGCAATTATTGGGGCCAGCTTAACCTATGGCCAATTTTCGTTGAAAGCGAGAAATGGACCAACCCGGACATTCTGCTGTCTTTCATGACGCTGCGCTATGTGCCCAATTATTTCGACATTCTGCCGATGTATATGGTGGTGTTGATGATCATGCCTGTGATCATGGCCCTATCAAATGTCAACAAATGGCTCGTTGGGGCTTTTGTTCTCTCTACTTGGCTGTTCGCCCAAAAGGGTCTTATGCAGGCGCTAGGACTTGAGGCCTATTACCTAGGCTTGCCCGCCGAACCCTGGACTGAACGCAATTGGTTTTTTAATCCTTTCGGCTGGCAATTGATCTTTTTTACCGGCTTTGCCTTTATGCGGGGCTGGCTGCCCAAGCCCCCCGTAAACACGACCATGATCCTGATCGCGGTCTTTCTGGTGCTTTCCAATATCCCTTTGTCCAATATCGGCGTGCGCGAATTCGGCTTTGAATGGGCGAAAGACTGGCGCCTTGCGAACAAAATCCTGATCGACAAATCGAGCTTTGGATTGCTGCGCTATGTGCATTTCCTAGCACTGGCCTATCTGTGCTGGGTCGCAGCTGGCGACAAGGGTGATCGGTTGCTGGCAGGCAACAGCGCATTGGGGCGCATCTGGGAACGCTGTCTTGCTGTGATCCTTAAAGTTGGGCAACAATCGCTGGCTGTTTTTGTGGTCTCCATGTTCACAGCGCGTCTCATGGGCTTTGCCATGGATGTGATGGGGCGCGAAACCGGCGTCGTTCTTCTGGTGAACTTAATGGGGGCTTGCGTGTTAGTGGCAACTGCTTACACCGCAGGCTGGTTCAAATCCCAGCCCTGGCGATCACCCAAAGGAACGACGTGATGCTGCGGCGCGACGTCCTGAAATCCCTTGCGGCACTGGCCGTCGTTCCCACTGCAGCTTTTACGGCAGAGCCCGGGTTACAACTGGGTGATGCCCAGCCCTTTTCACATGACGCTTTGATTGCGCGGGCGCGGGCCATGGCGACACGCGATTACAAACCGCGCCCGACGGTTCCGCAGGCTTGGGTTGACCTGAGCTATGATCAATATCGCTCAATCTGGTTTGATAGCCGCAATGGGTTGTTTGAGGGGACCGATGCGCCAGTTCGTGTGGATGTCTTCCCGCCGGGTCTCTACTTTCCGCAACCGGTGAAACTGGCGGTCATTGAAGGTGCCACGGCGCGCCCGGTGCTTTTTGACATGGCGGTATTTGACACCACAGATCAATTCCCCGATCTGCCGATTGATGACACGTTGGGTTTTTCCGGATTACGCCTGCGCGCTGAATTGAACGAACCCGGCATATTTCAGGAATATGCGGTTTTTCAGGGCGCGAGCTACTTTCGCGGAATTGGAAACGGACAAAACTATGGCTTATCCGCGCGTGGGCTCGCACTGAACACCGGTGATCCGTCCGGCGAAGAGTTTCCTGATTTCACTGAATACTGGATCGAACGGCCTGCACCAGAAATGGGCGACTTTGTGATGTATGCCCTACTGGACGGACCAAGCTGCACCGGCGTCTATCGGTTTGATATTCGCCATGGTGCGGTTCTTGAAATGGACGTGCAGGTTCAGATATTTGCACGTACAGACCTCACCCATGTGGGTATCGGCCCGCTCACCTCCATGTTTTTGTTTGACGAAACCATACGCGAGCGGTTTTCCGACTTCAGGCCGGCTGTGCATGACAGCGACGGGCTCCTGCTCCGCAATGGTGGTGGCGAGACAATCTGGCGACCACTGGCAAACCCGCGAACACTGCAGATCAGCGCATTTGCAGATAATAATCCGCGCGGATTTGGTCTGCTGCAGCGGGAACGCCGCTTTGGCGATTTCGCCGATCTTGAAGCGCTTTACCACCGCCGCCCCAGCCTATGGGTCACCCCACGTGGCGATTGGGGACGCGGCTCTGTTTCACTGGTCGAAATTCCTGCTGATCTTGAGATCTACGACAATATTGTTGCGTATTGGCGTCCGTCGACGCCGATCCCAAAAGGCGGCGAGGCAAAATTTGACTATCGGTTGGATTGGGGCGTTGAGCCCGATCTTCAGGACGCGCCTCTGCGGGTGTTGAACACACGTATGGGTGATCGCCCTGCGTTTGGGGCCGATTTGAAAGGCAGCATTATCATCGCCATTGATTTTGAGGATGGGCCGGATGTACCCGAAAACCTCGACGAAGTGGACAAACTGATCCGGGTCAGCGCCGGCGAAGTCACAAATGGTGTACTGCAACGCAACCCAGAGACTGGTGGCCCCCGCCTGGCATTTGCGTTCACGCCCGGAGAGGCCCAGTTGGCCGAGTTCCGCGTGCAACTTCGCAAGGACGGCGCCGCGCTCAGCGAAGTCTGGCTCTACCGGTGGACGGTATGACAGCCCTTTTTGACCGCAAAACGGTAATGATGCCGCCGGGTGCACCACTGGACATGCAGGTGCAGGATTTGCGGCGACCTTCAGGTGTGCGATCCACTTTTGCACTGGAACGCCCAGCGAATGCTTGGCGCGTCGGCGTATTTGCTCCTGCCCTCATGGCCACCGCAGCGTTGTTGTTTGCCATTCATCGCTGGCTGTCTACGGCCGGCGTGACGTGGCTTGAATATGGATTGTTGTTCCTAATCGGAGCCATGTTTGTCTGGGTGTCGCTGTCAGTCAGCACCGTGATTGTAGGGCTGATAGGACTGCTCCGCGCGCCGGCTGAACCTGAAGTGACCCCCCAACAGGCAGCGCCCCTCAAATTGGCCTTGCTTGTTCCGATCTGCAACGAGGTTGCGGCGGACGTTTTTGGCAATGCTGCGGCCATGTTGGACGATCTGGCGCGCCAGAAGGCGCGTCACTCCTGCGACCTCTTTATCCTGAGCGACACTCAGGATGACGCTATCGCCGATCAGGAAGAAACCGCCTTTGCTGCGTTGCGGGCGCAGGCCCCCGCGTGTTTCAGCGTGTATTACCGACGTCGCGCCATCAACACCGATAAGAAAGTTGGCAATCTGGTCGACTGGATCACCGGTTGGGGCGCCCGTTACGACGCAATGTTGGTGCTCGACGCAGACAGCCTGATGAGCGGGCAGGCGATTGAGCGGTTGGCCGACGAATTGGCTGCTGATCCGGCGGCTGGGCTGATTCAGTCCTTTCCAACACTGATCGGGGCCGAGACTCTGTTCGCCCGCATCCAGCAGTTCTCAAATATCGCCTATGGCTGGTTGCTGGCCGAGGGTCTGGCCCTTTGGGCCCAACGCGAGGGCAACTACTGGGGCCACAACGCAATCATTCGTACGCGTGCCTTTGCTGCCTCGGCGGGATTGCCCTATTTGCGCGGCCTGCGCGGCCAAAAACAGCTGATCATGTCACATGATTTTGTCGAGGCGGGGCTTATGCGTCGCGCCGGTTGGGGGGTGAGGTTCCTGCCCCGAGTCACCGGCAGCTTTGAAGAAACGCCGCCGACGCTGATTGATTATGTATTGCGAGACCGCCGGTGGTGTCGCGGCAATTTGCAGCACCTTCGTCTGCTCGCCACGCGAGGCTTTCACCCGGTATCTCGATTTCATTTGTTTCACGGCGCGGTGAGCTATCTTTTGTCACCCGCCTGGTTCATCCTGCTGATCGTCTGGGCGCTGCTTGGCAACGGTGCAGACTCCAACGTCATTGTCTACTTCAGTGAGACCCATCCGCTTTTTCCCGATTGGCCGCATATCAGTCAGACCAATGCTATGGTGTTTTTGCTGATCATGTATTCGATGTTACTGACCCCAAAAGTCACCGGTGCTCTGATCATTGCATTATCGCCCAAATCCAAACGCGTATTTGGCGGAGCACGAACGTTTCTGACCGCTTTTGCGCTTGAGGTTGCAACGTCTGTTGCCTACGCCCCCATCTTGATGGTTCAACAAACGCTTGCGGTCATGCGTTCCGCAATCGGTCGCGGCAACGGCTGGGTTCCGCAAAGACGCGGCGTCAGCCACTATCCCCTGCGCACACTACTGGCGTTTCACTGGTTCGAAACGCTGTTGGGCGCAGTACTCGCTGCAGGTGTACTGGCAGGCCTGATATCGGTTTGGCTGGCACCCATCGTGATGAGCCTGCTGTTGTCGGTGCCCTTGTCCGCAATCAGCGCGCTCAACCTGGCCCGGCATGCACGTGGAGGCTGGCGGATGGACAGCCCGCATACATTGCGCGAACCTCACATTGTGGCCCGCGCAAAACACCAAAGAGCGCGGATGCACGGCGTTCTAAGCGCCGTGGCAGAAACGACGCTATTTGCCGCGGAATAAAACGCTGTGATATCCGGTCAAAGCCCTTCGAACCAATCAAGCGCCATTTCAGCCCAGCCTTTGGGCACGCCGTGACCACCGGGAAACAGCGCCAGCTCCAGCGCAGTGCCGTCTGTACATCTTTGCCAGCTTCTGCGCCAAAACTGGTCCGTCACAATGAAACTGTCGCCGCGCAATTGAAGGCATCCGTTGGCCGCCCGCCAAATTTCCATTGTATCAAAGATATCGCCCTGCATGAAAGCTTCGGGGTCATTCATGTCGGTCCCGCGCAACACCCGTCCTTCAAGCGGTACGGTCGTGTCTTTCCACCCATGGGTGTGCAGAAGTTTGACTGACCCGGCGCAGTTTGCCGGATGGGGTCGCCAGAAGCCGCCCGCAACAGGCGCGTAGGCCGCGAAGATGTCTGGCGCTTCACAGGCGACATAAGACGTCATCGACCCGCCAATGGAGAAGCCTGACAACAACATATTATCGGGGTTAAGCCCGTAACGTTGCGCCGCATCATCCCTGACCGCCTGAAGAAAGCCCACTTCGTCGCGTTGCTTGAGTCCCTGCGGGTGAAACGACCATCCGTTCCGGCTTCGCCCTGGCCGTGGTAAGCCGTCCGGTGCAATAACCGCATAGCCGCGCCGCAATACTGCATCCACCAAACCTCGGTTGCGCAATGCCCCTGCGCCACTGCTTCCGTAACCGTGCAGGAATAGGATCGCCGGATGATCTGGGGCAGGCGATTTTGGCAA
>CBDTVL010000209.1:0-6970 GCA_965363755.1 uncultured Sulfitobacter sp. | reverse complement strand
CTAGGTGAGCACAGCGTCCGACAGAGTGAAGAATGTTCAATTCCTGCGACATTATTAGACGTTCAACAATATCGCCGCATTTCAACCATTCTCTCATGCGGTATCCAGCATTATTGCTGTTGCGGGCTCCGGCATCGCATCAGACCTTTTCCTGAGTATATCGCCTTAACTCAGCTCGGGCGACCTGACGTCGGTGCACTGCGTCAGGTCCATCAGCCAGACGCAATGTGCGCACATGCGTCCACGCCTGCGCCAATGGAGTATCCTGCGATATACCCTGCGCGCCCTGCATCTGCACCGCTTCGTCGATTACTTTCAGTGCCACACGAGGTGCGATCACCTTGATCTGGGATATCCACGGCGCTGCAGCGCGTTTGTCGCCCTGATCCATATACCAAGCGGCTTTGAGGCAGAGCAACCGGGCCATCTCAATCTCCATGCGGCATTCGGCGATGATGTCGTAGTTGGCCCCCAGTTGGGCCAGCGGCTTACCAAATGCTTCGCGTTGCAACGACCGTTTGCACATCTGTTCCAACGCAGCCTCGGCATGTCCAATGGCTCGCATGCAATGGTGAATGCGACCCGGGCCCAGTCGGCCCTGAGCAATTTCAAACCCCCGTCCTTCACCCAGCAATAGATTTTCCGCCGGTACGCGGGCATTTGTAAACCGCAAATGCATGTGGCCATGCGGCGCGTCATCGTGACCATAAACTTCCATCGGCCGCAGCTTTTCGATTCCCGCAGTGTCCGCGGCGACCACAATCATCGACTGTCGCTGATGTTTGGGCATTTCTTCGCCAGCGGTTTTCACCATGACAATGTAGACTTTGCAGCGGGGATCCCCTGCCCCGGATGCCCACCATTTTTCACCGTTCAGAACGTAGTGGGCGCCATCGCGCGCACAAGACATCCGGATATTGGTGGCGTCCGAACTGGCAACATCCGGTTCGGTCATCAGGTAGGCAGACCGGATTTTTCCATCAAGCAACGGCGCCAGCCAATGCTGCTTCAGGGCTGGGGTGCCGTAGCGTTCAAAAACTTCCATATTGCCGGTGTCTGGTGCCGAACAGTTGAAAACCTCAGCACCCAGTGGCGTTTTTCCCATTTCCTCGGCAAAATATGCATATTCGACCGTGGTCAGTCCAATGCCTTTTTCGCTGTCCGTCAGCCAGAAGTTCCACAATCCCGCAGCCTTGGCTTTGGCTTTTAGCCCGTCAAGGATGTCTGCCTGACGATCCGTGTAGGTCCAGCGATCTCCTTTACCAATCTCTGCATGATAGTCCGCCTCAAGCGGCATCACCTCGTCGCGGATCATCTCGGTTACCCGGCCCAGGAGTGTGCGCATTTCGGGGCGCATGGTAAAATTCATATCCATATCAGGCCTTTCAGGTTTGACGCGCGTGATGTCTTTACGTTTGGATCAAATAGTGGATGACTGAAAACCAGTTTGCCCACGGCACCGACGGAACGCAATGCATGCATGTTTTTGATCATACCGAACTTGAGACATATCTGGCCGCTCATGTCGAAAAGTTTGACCGGTTGGATCAAATAGAGAAATTCTCGGATGGGCAATCAAACCCGACGTACAGACTAACATCAGGCGGCAAGCAGTATGTCTTGCGCGCCAAGCCGACCGGAAAACTGATGAAGTCTGCACATCAGGTCGATCGGGAGTTCCGGGTGATGCAAGCCTTGGCAGGCACCGACGTCCCGGTGCCGAAGATGCTGCATCTTTCGGGCGACGACACGCCTCTGGGCACGATGTTCTTTATCATGGAAATGGTCAACGGGCGGATATTTTGGGATCCGGCTTTGCCCGAAATGGCCAAGCCCGAGCGTGCGGCCATATACGATCAGATGAATGCTGTTCTGGCAGCCCTGCATTCGGTTGATCCAGTTGCCGTTGGACTGGGCGATTTTGGTAAACCAGGCAATTACTTTGAGCGGCAACTGGCGCGATGGTCGGCGCAATACAAGGCGTCTGAGACCGAAGACTTGGCGGATGCAGACTGGCTGATTGGGTGGCTGAACGACCATTTGGTAGCTGATGATGGCGCATCGTCAATTGTGCATGGCGACTATCGCATTGATAACATGATGTTTGCGATGCACAGCACCAATGTCGTTGCTTTGCTGGATTGGGAACTGAGCACCTTGGGTCATCCGCTGGCCGATCTTGCCTACCAATGCATGCATTGGCGTTTGCCGCATGTCGGGCATTTTCGTGGACTTGGTGGCGTCGATCGTGCGGCAAACGGTCTGCCGTCAGAAGAAGACTACGTCGCACAATATTGCGAACGTCGCGGAATCAGGCGGCCTGATAACTGGCAGTTTTATGTTGTATTTTCGTATTTCCGTCTGCTTGCGATCCTGCAGGGTGTCTTGCGCCGGGCACTGGACGGCAATGCGTCTAACCCCAAAAGCACAGACCAGACGCGGGATGTGATCGAAATTCTGGCCAGAGACGCCCGCGCGTTGGCGGGCGCTTGAGACTTACAGCGCAACCTCGGTCGCCAAACCCTGTTCCCGGGCCAGCTTTGCCGCAACAGACGCCACAGCCAGATCCTGAAGGCCAACGCCGGTGCCATCAAACAATGTGATTTCATCCTCGCTGCTGCGACCTTTGTGATCTCCGTTGATGACAGCGCCGATTGGCGTGATGTCGCTGTCTTTCATCAGGCCAGCCGCGACGGCATGTTGCGCTTCGCCCAGAGAAATTGACTGCGCAATCTCATCAGTGAAGACTGTTGCAGAGGCTACCAGATCTGCGTCAACCTCTTGTTTTCCAACAGTATCTGTTCCCATGCAGGCGATATGAGTACCCGGCTTGATCCAGTCCTTTTTCATCAACGCCTCAAAAGCCGATGTGATCGTAATGATAACATCTGCTTGTGCGCCCAGTTCTTCGCGGCTGACCGATTCAAACTCCAGCCCCAATTCGACAGCGACCTTTTCAAGATTAGGAAGCATCTCTGGGTGAAAATTCCACGCAACAACTTTTTCGAAGTCCCGTTGTTCCGCCGCGGCACGCAACTGGAACGTCGATTGATGCCCCGCACCGACCATTCCAAGCACTTTGGAGTCTTTGCGCGCCAGATGCGCAATTGACACTGACGAGGAAGCTGCCGTGCGCACAGCCGTTAGGTAGTTGCCGCCGACCAGCGCCTTAAGCTGACCAGTGTCCGGGTCAAAAAGAAAGATGGTGGACTGATGATTGGTCAGACCTTTGGCCGCATTGCCGGGCCAGTAGCCACCCGATTTGACGCCCAGTGCCATACCGGCCTTGTCAAAGCCAGATTTGAAACCGTACAGCGCATCAGCATAGCCAATTGCCTCGCGGATCACCGGGAAGTTAAACGCATCTCCACGCGCCATTGCACCAAACACGTCCTGAACGGCTGAAAACGCATCATCGCGGCCAATCACTTTGGCGCAAACCTCTTCGGATACGATCAGCAGACCGTCACTGGTGGGGGTATTCATGGAATCTCTCCGGGGAATAAGAAGGAGTCAGGCCGCGCCCTTCGCAAAGGCGCGGCCTTGGCAGAGTTTCAGTAAGCTTTACCGCGAGCGGACACCGGCCACAATGTTTCGACCTTGCCGTTGCGCACGCCGACATACCAGTCGTGCACGTTGCAGGTCGGATCGCAATGGCCCGGCACCAGCTTGAGCTTGTCATTTACTTTCAACACACCGCTCGGGTCTGCCACCACGCCATGTTCGTCAGAGCATTTGACGTATTCGACATCTGTGCGGCCAAAGATCGTTGGAAGCCCGCTGTCCACCGACTGGGCTTTCAGACCTGCGTCGACGATCGCTTTATCCGCTTTGGCGTGGGACATGACTGACGTCAGGATGAAAAGAGCGTTTTCCCACTCATTTTCATCAATCCGCTTGCCTTCTTTGTCGAGGATACGGCCGTAGTCGGCGTCCATAAAGGCGTAAGAGCCACATTGCAGTTCATTAAAAACACCCGAGGCGCTTTCAAAGTAGTAAGACCCCGTGCCACCGCCACCAACGATGTCGCACTCCAGTCCTGCCGCTTTTAGCAGGTCGACACTTTCGCGTACCTGATCAATCGCGATCTGGGTTTTGCCCTGACGATCATCATACGAGTCCATATGCTGCATCGCGCCTTGATAGGCCTGAATACCCGAGAATTTCAGGCCTTCGGCCCCATCGATCGCCAACGCCAGATCAACAACAGGCTGACCGAATTGCACACCACAACGGCCCGCGCCTACGTCGATTTCCACGAGGCATTCAATTTCGGTGCCATGTTTGACAGCCGCTGCCGACAGATCCGCCACGTTTTCGATGTCATCAACGCAACAGATCGTGCGTGCGCCCAGTTTTGGCAGGCGCGCAAGACGGTCGATCTTTTCTGGCTGGCGAACCTGATTGGATACCAGTACGTCTTTGATCCCACCACGGGCAAAGACCTCAGCCTCAGAAACCTTTTGACAGCAAACGCCACAGGATCCACCTAGCCGCTCTTGCAGCAATGCGACATCAACCGATTTGTGCATTTTGCCATGAACCCGGTGGCGCATGCCGTGGGATTTGGCAAAATCCCCCATTTTCTTGATGTTGCGGTCCAGCGCGTCCAGATCAAGGACCAGACAAGGCGTCTGAATGTCTGCCTCGTCCATGCCGATCGCAGCCGGGATATCATAGCCGACTTCAAAGTCCGCAAAGTTCACTTGCTTGTTCATATCTCTTCCTCCTCAGCCCTTGATCCAGGGCAGTTTATCCAGATCGACGTTGCCGCCGGTGATGATCACGCCAACCTTTTTGCCGGCAAAGACCTCGGGGTTTTTCAGTATAACGGCCAGCGGCACAGCGCAGCTGGGTTCCATCACTATCTTCATACGCTCCCATGTCAGCTTCATCGCCTCAATGATCTCGTCTTCGCTGGCAGTTAATATGTCGGTGACAAAGTTTGACACATAATGCCAGGTGTTTTCCTTCAGGGGGACCTTCAGGCCGTCGGCTACCGTGACCGGCGCATCATCTGCAATGATATGGCCCGCCTTGAAACTGCGATAGGCATCGTCTGCCTGTTCTGGTTCTGCGGCATAAATCTCGACGTTCGGCGCAATGTTGGAAAGTGTCAGGCAGGTGCCCGAAATCATCCCGCCACCACCGATTGGGGCGACAACCGCGTCCAGATCATCAACTTCCTGCATAAGCTCCAGTGAACATGTCGCCTGCCCGGTAATCACCCGTAGATCATTATAGGGGTGCACAAACTCCCCGCCTGTTTCGGCCTGAACCTTGGCAAACACTTCTTCCCGGCTTGATGTGGAAGGCTCGCATTCAGTGATCTTGCCACCATATCCACGTACCGCTGCTTTCTTGGCATCAGGTGCTGTGCGCGGCATGACTACATTGCACGGGATGCCACGCTGGCCAGCAGCATAAGACAACGACAACGCATGATTGCCTGATGAATGTGTGCAGACGCCGTTTTTGGCATCTTCATCGGATAGCCCAAAGACTGCATTACATGCTCCGCGCACCTTGAATGCGCCTGCCTTTTGGAAGTTCTCACATTTGAAATACAGCCGTGCGCCGGTCAGTTCGTTCAAGTAGGTCGATGTCAGCACCGGGGTCCGGTGGATATAGGGGCGTATGCGCTCATGCGCCTGTTTTACGTCATCGATGGTCAGGTTGGGAGTATCAAGCATGTCTCAAGCCGCCGATTTGAGCGCGTTACTGCGCGAGTGTCTAAAATAGTCTTGCGCAGCACTTACACCAGAGCCAAGGGTGATTGGATAGTCCAGATCTGCCATCGCCATTTCCAACGTCGCCAAACCAGACAACACCATCACATCTGTTAGCATACCTAAGTGGCCAATGCGGAAGGCTTTTCCATTCATCTCGCCCAGACCGACGCCAAAAGAAACACCATAGGCGCTGAACGCGTGTTCTGTCAGCTTATTGCTGTCAAACCCTTCCGGCACAAAAATGGCGCTGACCGTATCAGAATAAAGTTCAGGCGACTGGGCAACCAGTTTCAGACCCCAGGCTGCAACCGCACGGCGCACACCTTCCGCAAGCCGGTGATGCCGGGCATAAACATTATCAAGCCCCTCTTCGAACAGCATGTTCAGGCTTTCACCCATGCCATAAATCAGTTGCAGCGGAGGAGTATACGGAAAACCACCTGATGCATTTGCCTTCATCATGTCGCGGAAATCAAAGAACGTGCGTGGCAGATCGGCGGTTTCCAGCGCGGCCAGTGCTTTGGGCGAGACGGCGAGGATCGCCATGCCCGTGGCCAGCATAAAGCCTTTCTGGGATCCGGAAATGGCGATATCCACTCCCCAGTCATCCATCGCAAACGGCATCGAGGCCAGCGAGCTTACGCAATCCACGAACAACATCGCCGGGTGAGCTGCTTTGTTCATGGCCTGGCGCACAGCCGCGATATCGGACACAACCCCTGTCGCCGTTTCATTATGCGTTACCAGAACAGCTTTGATTTCTTGGTCAATGTCGGCTTTCAGGGCCGCCTCAAATTTGTCGGCGGGCGCGCCGCTACCCCATGGACATTCGATGATTTGAACGTTCAGACCGTGACGCTGACACATGTCGATCCAACGATGGGAGAACATGCCATAACGCGCGATCAAAACCGTATCACCCTTGGAGAGTGTGTTGGTGATTGCGGCTTCCCACCCGCCTGTCCCGCTGGACGGGAACGTGATGATGTGTCCGTCTAAGGTACCAAAAACCACCTTGGTCTTTTCCAATACGGGCGAAAATGTCTTTACAAAATCGGGTGAACGGTGGTCCTGGGTTTGCACGTGCATCGCCAAGCGCAGCCGGTCCGGAATGTTTGTCGGTCCCGGAATGAATAGCGGATTTTGATCTGACATCTTACCAACTCCTCGTTTTGGTGAGAGCAAACTAACAGCTTCAAACCTTATTGCAATTTTCTCAAAAAAGCTTTCCATTTTTA
>CBDTVL010000208.1:0-6978 GCA_965363755.1 uncultured Sulfitobacter sp. | reverse complement strand
TAGTTACCTGTTCCATCCTGGACGATCACATAGATCCTCGCCGCTCAGCATTTTTCATGGCAAGTTCTCCCATATACTTTTTCTCATAAGCCGCATCTTGCGTATATCGGTTCAGGCTTCGCATACATGGCGGAATCCCCCTTTTTGGGTATTCTCGCCAAATACGTCATAGCCGTCTGCATAAACCCAACCTTTGTAATCCTCAAGATGACTGACAGGATGTTCGCCCTTAGGCGGGGGACACCGGACGTTCACAAATGCGGTCGATCGCAAAACCCTTTTTTGCCATGACGCCCCGAGCAACCCCAATGAGATGGTCACAGGAGTGGATTGAACAAATCAGAAACCACCCAAGTTACTGTATTAAGTCACTAATTATTGGTTTTTTGGTGCGGGTGAAGGGACTCGAACCCCCACGCCTAAGCGCCAGAACCTAAATCTGGTGCGTCTACCAGTTCCGCCACACCCGCATTGCCGCGGTGCATATCAAAGGATTCGACGGGACGCGAGCGAAAATCGCGACTGCGATGATAACACATCAAAGAGGCGCTGGAGTTCAAAGCAAATTGGCCCCAAGTTTGGCTAATGACTGACGCCAAATACGGCGCGGCCGGCACCTCTTCATGCAAAATCAACTCAAAATGGGCGCAAGTCACGCCCATTCTTGACATATTGTGGTGAGTAAACTGGCGCAGGTTAGTTGTTAATAGTGAGGGACACTCATGGAACCGAGCATGGTCAAACGCACTGGCGATACATTGCAAATACGCCAAGGAAGTCGCAAAGGCGCTGTCGTGCAAGGTTTTGCGCCAGATGCAATTATTCTCACAACCGATGGTGAGCTGCCGATCCAATATCTGACCGCAGGTGACCGGGTGATCACCCGCGATACCGGCACATCAATCGTGAAATCTGTGCGGTCCGCAAAAGTGACCTGTCGCGCCGTCGCATTAACAGCAGGATCGCTGGGGCACACTCGGCCGGACCGCGACGTGGTCTTGCCCGCAGACCAGCAAATCCTGATCCGCGATTGGCGCGCGCAGGCCTTGTTTGGAGGAAAACAGGCAATGGTCCCCGTATCGCGCCTGATTGATGGCGAATATGTCAGCGATCTCGGCGAGGTCGAAATGACGCTTTTTCAGATCGAATTTGACGCCCCGCACGTGATCTACGCCGATGGTCTGGAAGTCTACAGCACCCTGCCGGTCTTTACGGCAGACCCAGTTCAGCCTGACGCAATGGAAACCACCGACGCCTAAGCCCGGGACGACTTAACCTCCCATCTGGGAGAAGACATTTGGCAGTTGTTCTGGAATGTCCTCTGAGATCAGGCCGGGCCCGAAGTGCAGCGCACACTCCACATGCAGATATGCCGCCACTTCCGCTGCGCGCATCGGCGCAAGCCCCCGGGCCAACAGCCCCACAATGAACCCTGCGAGCACGTCACCCGACCCCGCCGTCGCCAGCCAGGGCGCGGCACGCTCATAATGGGCAGAATGGATTGAACATCGCCCGTCCGGCGACGCGATCACGGTATCAGGCCCTTTGAACAAAACTACACACCCTGCCCGTTTTGCCGCATCCCGTGTTGCATCAACCTTTGAATAAGCCGGGCCTTTGGTGGGAACAGCGTTCAGCTTTTCGGCAATATCCGGAAACACTCGAGCAAACTCGCCGGCGTGTGGCGTCAGCACGCAGTTCGCGTGCAGGTCGCCAAACACGCCATCGGCTTCATCGATCTGCAGGATTGACAAAGCGTCTGCGTCCAGAACCGTAGCGCGATTGGCCGCTAGCACAGCGCGGACCAAAGCACGCGCGGGTTCATCCAACCCCAATCCTGGCCCCAAACACAAAGCGTTGAACCGCTGATCGGCCAGAACCTCGGTCAAAGCCTCTGCATCATGGATCCGCCTGAGCATGATCGCGGTGACGTGGCTCGCCACTTCCATCTGAGCAGAAGGCGGCACACCCAACGTCACCAGACCTGCGCCGATCCGCAATGCGCCACGCGCAGCAAGACGGGCGGCACCGGTTTTGCCCGGACCGCCAGACAGGATCAGGGCGTGACCGTGGGTATACTTGTGGCCGGGTCGCCGTTTTGAATTCAAACTGTGCTCATGCGCCTCAACACTGTAAACATACCGGGATGACAGGGAAAACTGGCTATCTCCATTCAGTCCGATGTCTTTGACGACGATTTTTCCAGAATGCTCATCAGCGCGACCAAGCCGGTGCCCGACCTTTTCGGCATGGAAACTCACCGTCAAATCGACGGTTGTGAATGGTCCCAAAGACTTTCCACTGTCGGAACAGACACCAGAGGGCAGATCAACAGCAACAGTTTTTGCATTATTTGACGCAGCAAAAGTCTCCAACGCGCCCAGAATAGTTGAAACACTGCCCTCGACCTTTCGTGCCAGTCCGGTTCCAAATACGGCGTCCACGATCAGGTCGGGTTTGGTCTCTGTTGTGAGTTGGTCTTCTTGCCCAAATGGACGGACTTCCCCGATCTCGGCCCAGCGTTTGTAGTTTGTTTTTGCATCGGGCGGTAGTTTTTGAGGATCCCCATACAAAAACACTTCTACCTCCCAGCCCCAGCCTTTCAGCAGACGCGCCACCACGAATCCATCGCCGCCATTGTTGCCCGGCCCACACAGCACCACGGCACTGTGCGACGTCTTGGCAAGCTCTGGCCATTCCTCAAAAACCGCCTCAAGCACACCTCGCCCGGCGCGCTCCATCAGCTCGAGCCCGGTGACGACTCCCCCTTTGATCTCCGCCTGTTCAATGGCCCGCATCTGGGCGGCTGTGAGTAACTCTGTCATGAACTCTGCCCTATCGATTCACTTCTGCCTGTTTTTTGTGCAAGCCGCACAATTTATAACCTCACCCCGTTTTTCGGGTGCCCACAACGGGCTCATCTCAGTCTAACCGATTGTGACCCCAAAACAGAAGTGGTCTCACGCCCGCAACGCAATCGCGAGGAGGTCCCTATGAAAAAGATTGAAGCAATCATCAAACCGTTCAAGCTGGACGAAGTCAAAGAAGCACTGCAGGACGTCGGCGTGCAGGGGCTTTCGGTCATCGAAGTCAAAGGTTTTGGCCGCCAAAAAGGCCACACCGAATTGTACCGCGGTGCCGAATATGTCGTCGATTTCCTACCCAAGGTGAAAATCGAAGTTGTGCTTGACGATGATCAGGTAGATGCGGCCATCGAGAGCATCATTTCGGCGGCAAAAACCGATAAAATTGGGGATGGCAAAATCTTTGTAACCCCAGTCGAACAGACCATCCGCATACGGACCGGTGAATCCGGGTCTGACGCACTGTAACAACTGATACTTCCAAGAAGAGGGCCCAAACGCATGAGTAAGAATTCTGTTCTCAAGATGATAAAGGACGAAGACGTTGATTATGTCGACGTTCGGTTCACTGACCCACGTGGCAAACTGCAGCACGTGACAGTTGTCGCCGACCTTGTTGACGAAGATTTTCTGGAAGAAGGCTTCATGTTCGACGGATCGTCGATCGCAGGCTGGAAATCCATTGAAGCGTCGGACATGAAGCTGATGCTCGATCAAGACAGTGCTTATATTGATCCGTTTTACGCCGAAAAAACGCTTTGCGTTCATTGTTCGGTTGTAGAGCCTGACACTGGCGAAGCTTATGCACGTGATCCTCGCGGCACGGCTCAAAAAGCCGAATCTTATTTGAAATCGTCGGGTATTGGTGATGTTGCTTATATGGGTCCGGAAGCCGAGTTTTTCCTGTTTGACGACGTAAGGTTTTCCAACACAATCAATAAGGTATCTTATGAAGTTGATGCAACAGATGCATCTTGGAACACCGACACCGAATATGAGATGGGCAACATGGGCCATCGCCCTGGCCTCAAGGGCGGCTATTTCCCGGTCAATCCGACAGACGAAGCACACGATCTTCGCTCGGAAATGCTGTCGACAATGAAACGTCTTGGCATGAAGGTCGACAAACACCACCACGAGGTCGCGTCGTGCCAGCATGAACTGGGTCTGATTTTTGGCAGTCTGACCGAACAGGCCGACGAGTTGCAAAAATACAAATACGTGATCCACAACGTGGCCCACGCCTACGGCAAAACCGCAACATTCATGCCCAAACCTATCTATGGCGACAACGGCTCGGGCATGCACGTGAACATGTCGATCTGGAAAGACGGCAAACCGCTGTTTGCCGGCGATAAATACGCCGATCTCAGTCAGGAGGCGCTGTATTACATTGGCGGTATCCTGAAGCACGCAAAATCACTGAACGCGTTCACCAATCCGGCGACAAACAGCTACAAGCGCCTGATCCCTGGGTTCGAGGCCCCGGTTCTGCGCGCCTATTCTGCCCGTAACCGGTCGGGGTGTGTGCGCATTCCATGGACCGAAAGCCCCAAGGCCAAACGTGTCGAGGCCCGGTTCCCCGATCCGGCCGCCAACCCGTATCTGTGTTTTGCTGCCCTGCTGATGGCGGGCCTAGACGGAATCAAAAACAAGATCGACCCCGGCGAAGCCATGGACAAGAACCTATACGATCTTCCCGCCGAAGAACTCGCCGGAATCCCGACGGTCTGTGCGTCACTGCGCGAAGCCATGGAAGAGCTGCTGGCCGATCACGACTATCTGCTGGCTGGCGATGTGTTCACCAAAGATCAGATTGATGGCTATATCGAGCTGAAAATGGAAGAGATCCAGCAATACGAACACACCCCCCATCCGGTTGAGTTCGGCATGTACTACAGCTGCTAAAGGCCGCCAAATACATCAATTGATCAGCGGGCGCCCCTAACCGGGCGCCCGTAATCTTTTTGCGGTGGACGTTCCAATTCCGGCCTCTATCATACCGCGTGACATAAACCAGTTTTCACAGGAATTCCGACATGCGCATATTGGCCCCACTCATTCTGTCGGCCGTCGTTACAGCTATGCCCGCCTGGGCACAGACCCTTGAGCGGATCAAAGAGACTAAGCAGTTGAACATCGGTTACCGCGTCGATGCGCCGCCGCTGTCTTATGCACAACCTGACGGTCAGCCTGCCGGATATTCGCCGCTGATTTGCGTCGGTTTGGCCCAAAAAATTGCGAACAAGCTTGAAATGGCCGACTTGGAAGTGGTGTTCCAGACGGTTGATACCAAGAACCGTTTTGAGAAAGTAGCCAGCGGCGAGATTGACTTGCTATGTGGTGCATCCACGATCACGTTGGGGCGCCGCGAACTGGTCGATTTCTCTGTCCCTACGTTTGTGGATGGGGCAGCCGTCCTGTTGCCCAAGGACGCCGGAACTGGGTTGTCGGACCTGGCCGGAAAGAAGGTCGGCGTTCGATCAGAAACAACCACGGAACGTGCGCTGGCGACATCGCTAGAGTCAGCAGGGGTAGAAGCAACCACAGAACGTTTTGCCGATCATGACGCCGGTTTGGAAGCCTTGAAAACCGGCAAGATCGACGCGTATTTCGCCGATCAATCGATCCTTATGTACAGTTACTTTTCCAAAAATATGTCAGAGGACTTCCTGTTTCCCGAACAGCTTCTGACTCTGGAAAAGCATGGTCTGGCCATGGCCAAGGGTGACAGCGACTTCCGCCTTATGGTCGATTCGTTGCTGTCTGATTTGTTCGCCGACGGCTCAATGCAAAAATACTTTAGCGATGCTTTCCCCGGCGCAAAACCCGGTCAGGCCACTCAGGCGATGTATCTGCTATCGCCCACATTGCCCTGATCTTCGCAATGAAGCCGGCAATAGATGTGGTTTTTGCTGAAAAGATCACTAGCCTGCTACAGATGGAACCTGAGGTTGGTAAGGGCTGAACAATGAAATCGCGCTTGATCGCTTTGCTGAGCGTTTTGCTTGTCTCGCCTTATGCTGCCGGGGCGGCACAGTGCGGCAATACGGCAGCCGGATATGAGACCTGGAAAACTTCTTTTTCCAAAGAGGCGCGTAAGGCCGGCGTAAAAAAGCCCGGCCTTACCGCACTTGCCGGATCGACATATGCAACGCGGACCATTTCAGCCGACCGCAATCAAAAATCGTTCAAATACTCGCTGGACAAATTCATGAAGGTGCGCGGCGCAGATACAATTGTCGCTCAGGGGCGGAAACGCAAAGCCCGCAACCCGAATTTCTATGCCACGCTTGAGCGCCAATATGGCGTCCCGGCGGGAATCTTAATTGCCATTCATGGCATGGAAACCGCCTTTGGCAGCTTTATGGGCGACAGTGCTGTGGTCTCGGCCATCGCCACGCTGGCTTATGATTGCAGGCGCTCTGAGTTCTTTGTTCCTCATGCCATCGGGGCGCTGAAACTGGTCGATCAGGGCGCGATCACAACCGCGACCAAAGGCGCCAAACATGGCGAGCTTGGCCACACTCAATTCCTGCCCGGCAATGCCCTGACGTATGGGGTCGACGCCACCGGTGACGGGCGAGTGGATTTTTACAATCAAACCGACGCGCTGGCCTCGACTGCCAATTTCCTGCGCCAAAAAGGCTGGAAACCCGGCAAAGGTTATCAGGAGGGTCAGCCGAATTTCAAAGTGATCAACCAGTGGAACGCAGCAACGGTTTACCAAAAGGCGATTGCGATTATGGCAGCCCGGATTGACGGCTGATCGCTTGTCGTCGGGGTTACGCACTGCCTTGGGTTTCTCTTGCCACACCCCACATGCTGACGCGCTCACATACGGGCTAGCGCAGGCCATCCACTTATTGATGAAACCCTGAAATTGGCTTTATCCCAATGGCTTACAGGTCGTTTCTGGATAACCTCGGCTGCTACAGGTCAGCTGTCCTTTACGGGCATCGGAGCACGCCGGATCAACGTGAATTGTGACCCACCCTGCCCCGTCTTCATCTGGCCAAGATTTCAACGCGAACGTGCAGAAGTTCTGCCTTGATTGTCGGGTATCCCTAGGGGTGAAGCCTAATTCGAGGACTCGATCATGTCGCGAATATAT
>CBDTVL010000207.1:0-7033 GCA_965363755.1 uncultured Sulfitobacter sp. | reverse complement strand
CGGGCACTGATGATTCTGCAGGAGGCCTGTGGAGATGCGCGCCCGGTGATCTTTGGCCGCGCTATCTCTACACCCGAGGAACATATCTCCATTGTCCCACTCACCGACGCACGTCCGGAGATGGCGGATATGCGCACCATGGTCATAGTCGGATCGTCGCAAACTCGCATCATAAAGCGTAGCGGCGCGCCGCTGGTCTACACGCCCCGTTCGGTTGCGCCATGAACCCAATCGAGCACATCACCAACGCTGAATACCTCTGCGCGCACAGGCAGCGCCGGCCGGTCGATCATTACGACTGGCAGACTAAGGACCCGCGCCGCGGCGACCTTGGCATAAGCCCCAGCGCCGCCCGAATTCTTGGACACCACGAGATCGATGGCGAATTCTTCCATCAACGCCTGATCAGCCGCTGCCGTGAACGGTCCACGCGAAACCAGTACGTGCTGATTGGGGAAAACCGGGGGAGTTTTAGGTGTGTCGACCAGTCGCAGCAGATAGAAATGTTGCGGGTTCGGCGCAAACGTCTTCAGATGCATGCGCCCCACCGCCAGCATAACCCGGCAAACAGGCCGGTCCAACGCAGCTACAGCCGCGGCGATATCGCTGACCCGTTGCCAACGATCACCGGCCTTGGCGACCCAGGGCGGGCGGGTGAAGGCCACAAGCCGCACGTCTGCCTCGGCGCAGGCTGCAATTGCGTTTCGGCTCATCTGCGCGGCAAAAGGGTGCGTAGCATCGATCACGTGGGTGATCTGTTCGGTGCGCAGGTAATCTACCAAACCGGAAACCCCGCCAAATCCGCCAATCCGCCGCCGGATCGGCTGACGCGCGGGCCGTTCCACCCGACCGGCAAGGGACATCAGAGCCTGCAACCCGGCCGCGTGTACGGCGTTGCCAAGGGCTGTGGCCTCGGTGGTGCCGCCGAGGATCAAAAGGTTCGGCTCCATGTCTGACGCTCCGTGGCTGACCATCATAGGTCTGGGTGAAGATGGACCTGACGGCCTGTCGCCCGCAAGTCAAGCCGCCCTTGCACGGGCTGACATTGTCATGGGTCCGCCGCGTCATCTCGATCTTTTGCCAGACCTCAAAGCGCACCGCATCACTTGGCCTGTTCCGTTTGTCGACGGCATCCCTCTGCTGATGGCGCATCGCGGTGAAAACGTCGTCGTATTGGCATCGGGCGATCCGTTCTGGTTTGGTGCCGGGAGCGTCATCGCCCGGGCGCTGGAACCCGGCGAGTGGTGTGCCATCCCCGGGTCCTCCACGTTTTCCCTTGCCGCCGCACGTCTCGGCTGGCCGCTGGAAAATACCACCTGCCTTGGGTTGCACGCAGCCCCATTTACGCGCTTGCGACCGCATTTGGCCCCGGGGCAGCGCATAATCGCGCTGCTGCGTGATGGCAACGCCGTCTGTGATATTGCCAGCTATCTCACCGGCACGGGATTTGGCCCCAGCAAGTTTGCGGTTTTTGAAGCACTGGGAGGTCCACGCGAGACCTGCACCGAGGCGACAGCGGAGGATCTTCCGGATCGCTCATATACCCATCCTGCGTGCGTTGCGTTCACTGTCGCGGGGCAGGGCGCTGCCTTGCCCAGAACCGCCGGCCTGCCTGATCACATCTTTGGCAATGACGGCCAACTCACCAAACGCCCGATCCGCGCCCTTACACTGTCAGCGCTTGCCCCCCGGCCCTATGAAACCTTGTGGGATATTGGCGGCGGGTCAGGTTCCGTCGCAATAGAATGGCTGCTCGCGCACCCCACGACACAGGCCATCAGTGTCGAGCAGCACAAAGATCGCGCCATCCGTATTGCTGAAAACGCGGCTTCTCTTGGTGTGGATCGTTTGCAGGTTGTCACAGGGGCAGCGCCTGTCGCGCTCACAGGGCTGCCTGATCCAGATGTGATCTTTGTCGGCGGCGGCTTAACGGACCTGCTCCTCACCCATTTGCACAGCGCCCATCCCGGAACCCGCCTTGTGGCAAATGGCGTCACGCTAGAGGCCGAAGCGCTTTTGACCGGATGGCATGCCAAGATAGGCGGTGATCTCCTGCGCATCGACATCGCACAGGCGCAACCGCTTGGGTCCAAACGCGGTTGGCGCGCCAGTTTTCCCATTCTGCAGTGGAGCGTTTCACTATGATAGTTGCCGGCTTTGGTTTCCGTGCGGGGGCGTCTGACGAGAGTATACGGGATGCGCTGGCCCGCGCCGCCACAGATCACGCGCCGCAGGTTCTGGCCACTGCTGATGACAAAATTGACGGACTTCGCTCTATCGCGAATGCCATGAACCTGCCGGTTGTGCCCGTCACTGAAACCGACCTAATTGGGCAAACGACCCTCACACAGTCCGAAGTTGTTAACGCCGCCCGCAAGACGGGCAGCGTTGCCGAAGCTGCTGCCTTGGCCGTTGCTGGCATTGGCGCGCAGCTTGTGGCACCAAGACATATCTCGCAGGACCGAATGGCCACCTGCGCCATCGCTATCGGAGTTCGAACATGACGGTCCATTTCATAGGCGCAGGTCCGGGCGCACCAGACCTTCTAACGCTGCGCGGGCGCGACCTGATCGCGGCATCACCTGTGTGCCTCTATGCTGGCTCTTTGGTGCCGGAGGCGATCCTTGCTCATTGTCCGCCAGACGCCCGGATCGTCAACACAGCAGCGATGGACCTTGATGCGATCATCGCAGAAATCCGCTCGGCCCACACGGAAGGCCTCGATGTTGCCCGGCTCCATTCGGGCGATCTCTCGGTCTGGTCTGCAATGGGTGAACAGCTGCGCCGACTGAAATCCGAAGCCATACCGTTTACCGTCACCCCGGGCGTGCCGTCTTTCGCGGCGGCTGCAGCCTCACTGGGCGCAGAACTTACCCTGCCAGGTGTTGCGCAATCCGTGGTCCTGACCCGTACGCCAGGCCGCGCCTCGTCGATGCCCGATGGTGAAAGCCTCACCAATTTCGCCGCCACCGGGGCGACGCTTGCCATTCATCTTTCAATCGGCAATGTCAGTCAGGTGGTCGCAGATTTGATACCCGCCTATGGTGGAGAGTGCCCGGCCGCTGTCGTCTACCGCGCCAGCTGGCCCGATGAACGCATCCTGCACGCAACGCTGGCGACGTTGGAATCCACGCTGGATCCGGACATCAGCCGGACGGCTCTGATCCTCGTTGGTCCGGTCCTCGCTGCGGAAGGTTTTACCGAATCTTGTCTATATGCGCCCGATTATGACCGCCGTTACCGACCGCAAACGGCAGATAGCACTTGGGCCAACTGGAGCCATGGCGATGACTAATCCCCCGGGCCTGATGATCTCTGCGCCGGCCTCAGGCACCGGGAAGACAACTGTGATGCTCGGTTTGTTGCGGGCACTGCGAGAGGATGGGCTAACTGTCCAACCGTTCAAAAGTGGCCCTGACTACATCGATCCGGCCTTCCACCTCGCCGCTGCGGGGCGGGCGTCCTTCAACTTTGATACCTGGGCGATGGATGAACCGTTGCTGGGCGCTATCGCCGCACAAGCCCAAGGCGCGGACATCACTGTCGCCGAGGGCTCCATGGGCCTATTTGACGGAGTCGCCACGCGGGGTCAGACTGGCTTTGGTTCCAGTGCCGAAACCGCCCAACGCATGGGCTGGCCGGTTGTGCTGGTTATTGATGTCAGCGGACAAGCGCAATCTGCGGCGGCCACAGCTCTGGGTTTTGCACAATATCTGCCAGATTTGCCGTTCGCGGGCGTGATCCTCAATCGCGTCGCCAGTCCGCGCCACGAGCGGCTGACCCGCGTCGGGATGGAACGTGCAGGCATTGCTGTTCTGGGGTCGCTTCCAAGGCGCGGCGATCTCAAACTACCTGAGCGCCACCTCGGGCTTATTCAGGCTGTTGAACACCCTGATCTGGAGGCTGCTATCTCGGGCTATGCCGCCTTCCTGCGCGAAAACGTGGATATCGATTCACTCAAATCCGCCGCGCGTGCAGAAACTCCTCCGCCACCGGGTCAACTTCCACCACCTCCCGCACAGCGCATCGCGCTGGCGCGTGACGCGGCGTTTTCGTTCACCTATCCGCACTTGCTTTCTGGCTGGCGTGCAGCAGGCGCTGAAATCCTGCCGTTCTCCCCGCTGGCGGATGAAGCACCCGACGCAAATGCAGATCTAGTCTGGCTGCCGGGCGGCTATCCGGAATTGCACGCGGGCTCTCTTGCTGCCGCTGGAACCTTCCTGAAAGGCCTGCGTAAACATGCCGAAACCAAGCCGGTGCATGGTGAATGCGGTGGGTATATGGCCTTGGGCGAGGCGCTGATCGACAAGGATGGAAATCGCCATCAGATGGCGGGTCTTCTCGGCCTTGTAACCAGCTTCGAGAAGCGCAAATTCCATCTTGGATACCGCCGTGCTGTCCTCGAAAGCCCGTTGCCCGGTTTTGCGCCCGGTGCCGCGCTTCGGGGGCATGAATACCACTATTCAACCATTCTCGATCAACCCGACTCACCGTTGGCCTGTGTCTTTGACGCCGATGGCAACCCCGTGGCGGAAACTGGTTCGCACCGGGGCCATGTCTCGGGCACGTTTTTTCACCTGATTGCGCGGGATGCGCCATGACCGGTATTGTCAGCTTTGTGGGATCTGGCCCGGGTGATCCGGAGTTGCTGACGCTTAAAGCGGCAGACCGTCTGAGACAGGCAGATGTCGTGCTGTTTGACGACCTTTCCTCTGGCCCAATCCTGTCCCATGTGCGCTCTGGTGCCGACCTTGTCGGCGTTGGAAAACGGGCGGGCAGGACCTCTCCGAAACAACACCATGTCAGCCGCCTGCTGGTTGAATACGCGCGAACCAACCAACGCGTGGTGCGATTGAAATCCGGTGATGGCGGCACCTTTGGTCGTCTCGAAGAAGAACTCACCGCCCTGCGCGATGCACGAATCCCCTATGAGATTATTCCCGGGGTTCCGTCAGCTTGCGCCGCAGCTGCTGCTGCCGGCATTCCCCTGACGCGCCGACTCACAGCCCGGCGGGTGCAATTTGTGACTGGCCATGATGTCAGCGGGGCTTTGCCTTCGGATCTCAACTTCGCTGCGCTTGCTGATCCAATGGCCACAACTGTTGTTTTCATGGGAAAGCGAACCTTCCCTCTGTTGGTCAGTGCGCTCATAGAGCACGGATTGCCCGCAGATACACCGGCGCTGCTTGCCGAGAGTGTCAGCACGCCTGAGCAACACTTGCACCGCAGTACTGTCGCGGATTTGGCCGCCCAACTCGCACGGCAAATCGGCGACGCCCCTGCGCTGATCCTCTATGGACCGCTGGCGGATGATTAGATGTCGCGAACGAGCTTGTCGCATCGCACAAATGCTGTAATGCTCAACTTGATGGTGGCTGGCGCAATCCAGCCTGAATAGGGAACCGGGTGTGAAACCCGGACTGCCCCCGCAACTGTGAACGGCAAGCGGCCCGATATGATGCCACTGATCCCTCAAAGACTGGGAAGGCTCGGGTTCGACGAAAACCGTGAGTCAGGAGACCTGCCATCACCATGAAACCGCCGGACCTCCGGCACCAACAGACCGCCGGGTGGGCGGCAAGGAGAACGAGAGATGCATATCGAACCGGGCGTTGTCGACGGCGCAAAAATGGTTTTGTCTTACGGCACAGCCGCTGCTGCGGCGGGGTATACCCTGAAACTGACCACTGACGACCTCAAGACTCACACGCAGGCATCCTTCGTGATTCGTACCATCCTGGCCGCCATCGGCGTCTTTGTCTTCTTCGAAGTGCTGCCGCATTTCCCGGTCGGCGTCTCTGAAGTCCACTTCATTCTTGGCACGACGCTTTTCTTGTTGCTTGGTGCGGGCCCGGCTGCGATGGGTCTCGCCGCAGGTCTGGCAATTCAGAGCACATTCTTCGCGCCCACTGACCTGCCGATGTATTTCGTGAACATTTCCACGCTTCTGTTCCCGCTTTTCGCCATGACAGCGCTGGCAAAACGCGTGGTGCCCGAGGCAACAGCTTATGTTGATCTCGACTATACCCAAGTCCTGAAAATGTCGGCCATCTACCAAGGCGGTGTTGTGGCATGGGTTGCGTTCTGGGCGATTTATGGCCAGGGCGTTGGGGCGGACAACATGGCGTCCATCGCGACGTTTGGCGCGGCTTATATGCTGGTTGTTCTGATCGAACCGATTGCCGATCTGGCAGTTCTGGCGGTAGCAAAGGGCCTGCGCGGCGCAAAGACCGACACTCTCTTTGCCAACCGTCTGCACAACGCAGCTTGATCTCTTTGAGTGCGGCGACAGTCGCCGCACTCATCCTGCATGGCAACACTTTCCCTCATTGGTATTGGTACTGGCAACCCGGACCATCTGACCGGACAGGCGCGGCGCGCTATTGCCCAAGCTGATCTGATCCTGATTCCGCATAAGGGCAGCGGCAAGTCTGATCTGGCCGACCTGCGTCAGCGCATTGTAGCGGATATCCGACCGCTGGACGGTGCAGTGGTGCTGTTTGATATGCCCGAACGCAGCTCTACCATCCCCTATCTTGATGCGGTTGACGCCTGGCATGATGAGATTGCGCAGATTTGGGCCACTAGCATCGCCCGACACCCCACCGCCGACAGCATTGCGTTGCTCGTCTGGGGGGATCCGTCACTCTATGACAGCACCCTGCGCATCGCCGCGCGATTGTCTCCCATGCCTCATATTGAAGTCATTCCCGGCCTCACATCGTTGCAGGTCCTGACTGCCGCTCACACAATTCCGCTTAACACGCTGGGGGGCGCAGTTGTTATTACAACTGGACGTCGCCTGCGCGATGAAGGCTGGCCCGAGGGGGCAGAAACCGTCGCCGTGATGCTGGACGCCGCCTGTGCCTTTCAGAGTTTGAATACACCGGAGTATGAAATCTGGTGGGGCGCTTATTTGGGCATGCAGGAACAGATTCTCATGGCCGGTCCGCTTGAAGACATCGGCACCGAAATCATCGAAACCCGCGCTGCGGCCCGGGCCTCGCACGGGTGGATTATGGATATCTATCTG
>CBDTVL010000206.1:0-7063 GCA_965363755.1 uncultured Sulfitobacter sp. | reverse complement strand
GTCATGGAGCGGTTGCGGGCCGTCAAATCGCCTGCTGCACTGGCGCTGTTAAAACAAGCATCGACCCAAATCACCGACGCAATGCAAGCGACGATTTCCGCTTCACATGCCGGTCACACCAAAGCAGAGATCATCGAACGACTGCGCCGTGAAGAGACAAATCGTGGCCTGTACTTCGATTATTGCTTGTTGACACTTGGCGACAGCCACAACCGTGCCGTATCAGATCAGATCTGGGCCGAAGGTGAAGTCCTGTCGATTGATTCCGGGGGCAACCTGCAGGGCTATATAGGTGATATCTGCCGCATGGGTGTTCTGGGTGAGCCGGACAGCGAGTTGGAGGATCTGTTGGCCGAAGTGGAAGCCGTGCAACAAGCCGCCTTTTCCAAAATTCGCGCTGGGGTCACCGGGGGTGAGATGATTGCCCACGGCAAAGCAGAACTGGCGCGCCAACCAAATGCGTCTGTCACCGATTTTTTTGCGCACGGCATGGGGCTTATCAGCCTCGAAGTCCCGTTCTTGATGACAAATCATCCTGTGGCGTATCAGGGGACGGACGTGGATATGCCGCTCAAATCGGGTCTGGTCCTGTCGGTGGAAACGACAATGCTGCAACCGACCCGGGGCTTCATAAAACTGGAAGACACGTTGGCCGTGACCGACACCGGATACGAGATGTTCGGAACCGAGGGGCGCGGCTGGACTCAAGGTGCAACGGCCTGATGCCTTTACACAATCAAACAACAAGGATCCAAACCGTGCGCGCCGTCTGTGGGCCGCACGGACAATCCCAACCAAACAATGGCCGCGTCAGGCCAATAAGGAGGATATCTGATGAAAAAGATCAAGGGACCAGCCCTATTTCTTGCACAGTTTGCCGGTGATGAAGCACCGTTCAACTCGTGGGACGGGATCACAAAATGGGCAGCAGACTGCGGCTATGCCGGGGTTCAGATACCCAGTTGGGACGGACGGATTTTTGATCTGGCCAAAGCCGCCGAGTCGCGCACCTATTGCGAGGAGTTGATCGGGGTTGCGCGTCAGAATGGTGTCGAAATCACAGAGCTTTCAACGCATTTGCAAGGCCAGTTGGTTGCCGTAAATCCGGCCTATGACGAAGCCTTCGACGGATTTGCCGCACCCGAAGTCCGTGGCAATCCCAAAGCACGTCAGGCATGGGCCGTGGATCAGGTTAAAAAGGCCCTGACGGCCAGTCGAAATCTGGGCATCGGTAAGCATGCGACGTTTTCTGGGGGCGTTGGCCTGACCTTATATCTATCCTTGGCCTCAGCGCCCCGCAGGATTGATCGAAGCCGCCTTTGACGAACTTGCAGCGCGCTGGCGTCCGATACTGGATCACGCCGAGGACATGGGGTGTAAACGTTTGTTATGAAATCCACCTGGGAGAAGACCTGAACGACGGGGTGTCGTTTGAAATGTTCCTTGAACGCACAGGCAACCACGACCGAGCCATGATGTTGTATGATCCATCACATTATTTGCTACAGCAGCTCGACTATCTTGATAACATCGACATCTACAAAGACCGGATTGGCATGTTCCACGTCAAGGATGCAGAGTTCAATCCGACCGGCCGACAAGGCGTTTATGGCGGATATCAAAGCTGGGTGAACCGGGCAGGGCGCTTCCGCTCACTGGGTGACGGGCAAATTGATTTTGCAGCGATCTTTTCGAAAATGGCAGCCAATGATTTTGATGGATGGGCGGTTGTCGAATGGGAATGCTGTCTGAAACATCCCGAAGACGGCGCACGAGAAGGCGCCGCGTTTGTACGCGATCACATCATTCGCGTAACCGAACGTGCCTTTGATGACATTGCCGATAGTGGCACAGATGATGCTGCAAACCGCCGCATGCTTGGTCTGGAGGGGTAGGACATGGCCATCACGGGGCGAAATGATACAACCGGGCGCCGCCTGCGACTGGGGATGGTTGGGGGCGGCAAAGACGCCTTCATCGGTGCTGTTCATCGCATTGCGTCGCGCATTGACGGCGAATACGAACTGGTGGCCGGGGCGTTATCGTCGACACCTGAGCGGGCGCGGGAAAGCGGCACAGCCCTTGGGCTGGCGCCGGAGCGGATTTATGATGATTTCAAAAGCATGGCCATACGAGAGGCGCGCCTGAAGAACGGCATCGACGCTGTGGCAATCGTGACGCCGAACCACATGCATTATCCTGCCGCCCGCGAGTTTCTGAAGCGCGGCATTCACGTGATCTGCGACAAGCCGATGACGTCCACACTTTCAGACGCGCGAAAACTGGCGAAGCTTGCTGATAGCAGCGACGCGTTGTTTGTTCTGACGCATAACTACACCGGCTATCCGATGGTGCGTCACGCCCGCGCGCTTGTGGATAGCGGGGCATTGGGGGAAATTCGACTGGTGCAAGTTGAATATGTGCAGGATTGGCTGACTGAGGCAGAAGAGCAGGGTGACAACAAGCAGGCGCAGTGGCGCACTGATCCCGAACGCTCCGGCGCAGGGGGATGTGTCGGCGACATCGGCACACACGCTTTTAACCTGGCGTCGTTTGTGTCCGGTCTGACCGTTGAACGGCTCAGCGCTGACCTCACCAGCTTTGTTGCGGGTCGGCAGGTGGACGACAACACCCAAGTGATGTTGCAGTTCGATGGCGGTGCCAAGGGAATGCTCTGGGCCTCACAGGTTGCGCCGGGCAACGAAAACACGCTGCGTCTTCGAATCTATGGTGAAAAAGGTGGGCTGGACTGGTCGCAGGAGGACCCGAATTACCTGTGGTTTACGCCTTTTGGCCAAGAAAAGCGTCTGATCACCCGCGGTGGCGCTGGCAGCGGCGAAGCAGCCGGACGGGTCAGCCGTGTGCCGCCGGGACATCCCGAGGGCTATCTTGAGGGCTTTGCCAACATTTATACCGAAGCGGCCCGTGCCATTCGTGCCCACGCAGCAGGAGAGCCGGTGCCACAGGAGGTGATCTTCCCGACAGCACAGGACGGGCTTTTGGGCGCGTCTTTCATTGACGCTTGTGTGCGGTCCTCAGCACGCGATTCAGCATGGGTGAAAATGGGATAACCAACGCGTGGGGCGAAACCACGCGCCCGCCGCCGCCAGCAACCTTTCACGACCTCGCAGGAAAGTCTGTCTTGGTGACCGGAGGAGGATCGACACCGGTTACATCACCAAGCCTGTGCACATAGGTGCCGAGCCACGCGCTCTGGCACACCGTCGATTTCGGTCTCACCGAAGTTAACGACGCCAAAGGCGCCCACCAAAAAAAACGTCGATTTTAACGGCTATTGCGTCAAGGGTTGGCATATGTTTGCACGCGGCACCGCGCTGCACAGGCGGCAATAGGTCACGCACCCGTTCATAAGCCGCAAAGGCTTCGTGCATCTTCAAATGATAGCGCCACGTACTTTAGCGGATACCCACTCTGAGATCACAACTGCTGCCAGAATGACCAACAAGATCAAGGACACTTGGGGCCAGGCCAGGACATTGAGTGAGGATGACAGTTGCAAGCCGATACCGCCTGCACCGACAAGCCCCAGTACCGTGCTTTCCCGAATATTGATGTCCCAGCGGAACACCGCGATACCGGCAAAAGCTGGCAGGATTTGCGGCACGATGCCGTAGGCCATAATCTGCCAGCGCGACGCGCCTGTGGCAGTTATCGCCTCAACTTGGGTGTGGTCAATTTCCTCAATCGCTTCGTAGAGCAGCTTGGCGCAGAACCCAATGGACCGGATGGCGATGGCAATGACGCCGGCAAAGACCCCGGGGCCAATAATGGCAATCAACAGCAGCGCCCAGATCAGGGAGTTGATCGAGCGTGTCGATACAATGATCAAAAGCGCAATTGGCCGAACCAGGTATTTCGAAGGGGTTGTGTTTTGCGCCGCGAGAAACGCCACCGGAACCGCGAGGATCAACGAAATGATTGTTCCCAATGTGGCGATGTTGAGGGTGTCCCAAATCGGCTTGCCGAGCTGGGTGATGTAGCCCCACTTTGGCGGCGTTGCGCGGGTCCAGATATCGTCAGCAATCCGTGGCGCGTCCCAGACAAAGAACCATGTCGTGGATAGCGAGATTTGTTGCCAGCAATAGGCAAAGATCGCGACTCCGATGAGCCAGAGAACCCAGTGGGAAAGGCTTTCCCTCCCAGTGCGCCGTTGCCATGACTTTAGCCCGTTTGCCTCCCGAACCGGCATTATTGAACCCTCGCGCGAATAAAACCAGACAGGTATTCGAGAGCCATGACGATCACGATGATGATCAGAAGGATCGCAGCCGCTGTGTCGTATTCATAGCGATCAAATGCGGTGTTGAGGGTCGCACCAATACCGCCCGCACCGACCAGTCCAAGGATCGCACTTTCGCGGAAGTTGATGTCGAGCCGGTACATACTCAACCCGATCAGCCGTGGCATGACCTGCGGCTGAACGCCGTAGTTGATCCACTGTGTCCAGCGCGCGCCGGACGCTTTGATAGCTTCGGCCTGGACCCGATCCATGCTTTCGATGTCTTCCGCCAATAGCTTGGACAGAAAGCCGATGGTCGCAAAACTGAGCGTGAGAAATCCTGCCAGCGGGCCAAAGCCAAAGATGGCGACCAAAAGGATCGCCACAATGATTTCCTGCAAGGCGCGGCTGATGGCGATGATCGAACGGCAGATCAGGTAAATTGGCAAGGGTGCGACATTACGGGCTGCGCCCAACGCAATTGGGATCGATATTGCGATACCTACCACTGAGGAGGCGACCGTCATGATGATACTCTCCACCATCCCCTCCCAAATATCACTGGAACGGGAGGTGAAATCCGGGCTCATAAAGGCCAGAACGAACTTCTCGCCGCGTTCTAGTCCTTCGTAGACGCGCAACCAATTCACGTCGATCGTCATATAAGCGGCGATCAGATAGGCAACAAAGCCGCCCAGCAATGCCCAGCGGAGCCATTTGCGTTGAACAAATGGCGGCTTCTTCCAGCGATGACCGATCTTGGTGTCGATATTGAAAGCGGTCTCGCTCATTGCGCAGCAACCTCATCGTCTTCGACTTTTTCGATGGTCGCTTCCCAGTCTTCTTCGCCATAGATCGTGGTTAATACGTCCGGCGTGAGCCCTTCGGGCGGGCCGTCGAATTCCACTGCGCCGATGCGCAGCCCGATGACACGTTGCACAAACATTTGCGCCAGTGCCACATCATGGATGTTGATGATCGCGGCCAGATCGCGCTCTTTGCAGAGCTCGCAAATCAACCGCATGATCTGGCGAGATGTCTTGGGGTCAAGCGATGCTGTGGGTTCGTCTACCAGCAACAATGCGGGGTCCTGGATCAGCGCACGGCAAATGCCGACACGCTGGCGCTGCCCGCCAGATAATTCATCCGCTCGTTTGTCCGCCATATGTGCCAAACCGACTCGATCCAGCAGACGGAAAGCCTCGTCCACATCGGACTGTGGAAATTTGCGCAAGAAGCTGCGCCAGAAGCCGACATAACCCAACCGGCCGGACAGGACGTTTTCCATGACCGTCAATCGTTCGACCAAGGCGTATTCCTGAAAGATCATCCCCATGCGCCTGCGTTGGCGCCGCAATGCACCGGACGACAGGCCGGTAAGCTCCACATCACCCAGATACACTTTGCCAGAGGTCGGCTCCACCAGCCGGTTGATGCAGCGGATCAGCGTGGATTTGCCCGCACCCGAAGGGCCGATCAAGGCCAGTACTTGGCCTTCTGGCACCTCGAGATCGACCGACTTCAAGGCCTGATCACCAGTTTTGTAAGTCTTCACAAGCTTCTCAAGCCGCAGCATGAAAGCCTCCCCGCCTCAGTTATTATTGTTGGAAAGGGCGGGCCTGTTTGCCCGCCCGATCAAAGATTACTCGCAGGCGTAGCTTACGCCGTTTGCCGCATCGATCTTGCGGATCACTTCCCAGAATTCTTTGTAGTTCATTTCCAGAAACTGGCCTTCATTAGACTTTTCAAACTCGGCTTGCAAAGACGAGCCTTCCCAGTCGAAATTGAAGAACGCGTTACGGATCTTGTCTTTCAGTTCAGGATTCAGATTGTGTGCCGTGCCAAATCCAGTTGTCGGGAAAGTTTGCGATTTGTAGATCGTGATCACCTGATCTTCGGTAATCACGTCGCGGCGCAACATGCGTGCTTTGACCGAGTTCGCGATGGACGCTGCCATATAGTCTTTGTTGGCGACACCCAGTATCGAGTTGTCGTGCTTGCCTGAATAGACCGGCTCAAAGTCGCGTTCAGGCAACAGGTCAAAATCGCTCTTCAGGATTGCGGACGGGGCCTTGAAACCAGAATTTGATGTCGGAGAGGTAAAGGCAAGTTGCTTGCCTTTGATGTCTTCGACTTTCTCGATACCGGAGCCGGGATACGTGATAATTTCCATCTCATAGCCGAAATTACCGTCTTTTGAAGCCATGATAGTGAAGGGGTTAAAGCCCGCACAGTTTACAGCCAAAGGGTTTGAGCCGGTATTGAAACCCGCAATATGCAGTCGGCCAGAACGCATTGCTTCAATCTGGGCCGCGTTGCTTTGCACAGGAAAGAAGACCACTTTTTTGCCGGTTTCTTTCTCCATATGCGTCAAAAAGTCAGCCCAGGCAGATTTGTAAACGGCAGGGTCTTCGACAGGTGTATAGGCAAAGATCAACGTATCTGGATCTACAAAATCGGCGGGATCAGTTGGCGCGTCTGCGACCAGATCACCATCCACGTCGCAATACCTTTTATCTAGATCGCCGCGAGCGCATTCCTGAGCTGCAGCAGGGCCTGCTAATGACAATGCCAGCGCGATTGCCGCGCCGGACAAGAGTGTGTTTGTTAGTTTCATGTAAAATCCTCCCAAGGATTTCACGCTAACGGGAAGTTTTGGATTCACAAGGCAAATTATGTGCTTCGCACCGCCCGCATTTCACCAGTTTTCTTGACCACGTACCAGCAGACATCATGATTCTTCTGACGGATCCACGATCAGGGTGTGTCGAACCAACAGCCTGGGCAGGTGCTGTCATCTGTGGACGGTTCTGTTTTTGCCAG
>CBDTVL010000205.1:0-7072 GCA_965363755.1 uncultured Sulfitobacter sp. | reverse complement strand
CAGCAAGGTGGTACTGAGCCCTGCCACAACGCCGCGACGCGTTATGGCCTTTGATCTTGTCGACATGAAACTTGCCTCTTTGTTATGCCTTCTTTTGTCGCAAACTATCCGTTTTCAAGGACTTCATGAATAGCTGGGGCGTTGGATTTTTGTAATGATATGTATCTCAGCTCGGGCGGTCGAATTTCTCTCAGATTGATCCTTTGACTGTGATCAGGTTTAGAATAACCCGTGTTGCAGCGGAAGCCAGACGTACAACTCCACGATCTGGTCACCCCCAGCAGCACGGCGGTGGTATGGCGGCACGACCACTACAGAGACACGGCCTACCCAGACAGATGCGTATACGGCGGCGTGGATTACGTCTTTGATAAGGTACCAAAATTATCGAGGAGCCCATTTAATGATTTTTAACTTCTGAATACATCGTTGTGTCCTCGAGCTGGCCCCCTTGTCCGAGATCGCGCTCCAAGGAGGACGATTGTGCTTGAGTGTGCAACTCCAAAGGCAGTCGAACTTGCACACGCAACCCACCTCCGGGCAGGTTTGACAACGTAATTGAACCACCGTGTTCCAGAATAATGCTGCGTGCGATCGACAAGCCTAATCCGTGACCGCCGGTGTCTAGAGACCGCGAAGTTTCAAGACGCACATAGGGGCCAAATACCGACTCAAGCTCGCTCTCAGGAATGCCAGGGCCGATGTCTTCGACGCAGATCTCCGCCTCACTGCCTACGGTCTGCCATGACACGCGGGCCTCATTGCCATAGCGAATTGCATTATCGGTCAGATTACGCAGCGCGCGCCGCATGGCACCTGGTTTGACGGGAACGAACAAGGCCTGGTCGCTGAGCAGAGACAATTCCGGCACTACAATCTGCGCCATCAGGTCTCGCAAATCAGTCGGGTGGACCTCTTCGTGCTGTCCGACGCCCTTCGCAAAATCCAGCGTGGCTTCAACCATCTGTTGCATCTCTTCGCTTGAGGCGATTAAGGATGCACGCGTGTCGTCGTCTTCGACCATTTCCGCTCGTACGCGGAGCGCGGTCAGAGGCGATCGCAGATCATGGGCAAGCGCTGCCAACATCTGCGTGCGGTCAGAGACAAAACGCGTCAGGCGATCCTGCATCGTATTGAATGCGTGCGTCAGGTCTCGCACTTCCTTTGGCCCCACGATTGGCAACGGTCCCTCCCCTGCTCCCCGGCCCAGCCGGTCGGATGCATCTGCCAGATTATTCAATGGTCCTGTCAGTCGGGTCAACAAGAACCAGAAGCTCACGACCAAGAGCAGCGATGCCGTAATCGCAAATGACACGTTCGAGGCCAAAGTCCATTGTAGCGGCGGTCGTTCAAACCGGGTGCCGACATTCAGCCATTGCCCTCCCACTAAGGCGATACTTAGTTCCATTTCAATCGCGGCCAGCCTGCCTTGCATCATCTCCGCGTGCATTTCGGCCATTTCCGGCGACAGATTCGGCAGAGGAAGCAGACCCTGTTCGATCTCATGGACTTCGACCCGAATGTCCCGGCTATATCCGTCCCCCAGCAACGCTCGGACACGGGCCTCTACCGCGCCTCCTTCATCATGATGCTCATGGGTGACCGTTGGTGAATCAGACAATTCAAACCGTACTAGGGGTGACGTTGCTGCGCTGATAATCTGGGCATGAAGATCCGACGGCGCGCCCTCAATCAATTGTGCTACGTTTGCTGCGCGCCCGGCAGCCTCGGCGCCGATCGCAGCTTGAACCGCTAAAGATCGCTCATCGACAAATAGCCACAGGCTGAGAGCCTGCGCTACAAACAGCACGGCAAGCACCAGAAGCGCAATCTGTGTACGCAGCCGCCAGGCAACAGCTGTCATGGCAGGATCTCGACATCGCAGGCCAGGCAGTAGCCGCCGTTTCGAACTGTCGCGATCACACGAGGCCGAAGCACATCTTGCTCGATCTTGCGACGCAACCGGCTGATCTGATTATCGATCGTACGGTCCAACGGTCCGGCCGAGCGGCCGGTGCTCATCTCTAACAACGCATCGCGATTCAGCACTGTGCGTGGCCGTTCAAGTAGCAGAGTGAGCAATTTTAGCTCTCCCGACGTTAACAGCGTGCGTATGCCGTCAGAGTCGATCAATGTGCGCCCATCAAAATCCAATTCAAGATGCGCAAATCGCACCATCTTTCCTGCGAAGGCATCCATCTGTGGAATGTGCTGTGTCCGGCGCAGTATCGCATTGATCCGGGCAATAAGTTCTCTGGGATTGAACGGTTTTGCCAGATAGTCATCTGCGCCGCCGTCAAGTCCCGCAATTCGATCGTCGTCATCTCCTAGCGCTGTGAGCATGAGAATAGGTGTGTGCCCCTCCTTGCTCAATCGCCGACACGCGCTCAGGCCGTCCTCGCCCGGCATCATTACGTCGAGGACGATTAGATCAAACTTGGCTCGGGCAAGTTTAGTATCCATGTCGGCTGCGTTCTCCGCGCTCGAAGCGCGCATTCCATTTCGCTCAAGATAACTTGATACGGATTTGCGGATCTCGGAATGGTCGTCGACGACAAGGATATGCGGTGTGTGTCTCATATCAGCTTTATAGCCAATGGAGTTGGAAAACGCCCGTACCGCGTTTGCATCCAAATGTAACAGAGCCGGAAGGCGCTCCCTTCTCGACTTTATCGGGCGCACAGCTTAAACATTATCCAAACCGGAGGAACGGCAAATGCAAAGACGACACTTCTTTTTGACCGCAGCGGTTTTTCTTGCCGCCGGCCCTGCGGGCGCCGTAGTATCATCAACCCTCAAAGTCGCAAAGTCGCCGACCTGCGGATGCTGCACAGCATGGGTGGAGCGGATGCAGCAGGCCGGGTTTGCGGTCGAAGTCGAGGATGTTGACCAAGGCGCGCTTTCGGCAATGAAAGATCGGTTGGGCATCACGCCAGAGCTGGCGGGCTGCCATACAGCAACAATCAACGGCTACTTTGTTGAAGGCCATGTCCCCGCTGGAGATATTCATCGCATGCTGGCTGAAGCTCCTAATGCGCGTGGTCTCGCAGTTCCTGGCATGCCGATGGGCTCGCCTGGAATGGACATGGGCAGCGCACGTGATGCTTATGATGTGTTGCTTGTTTTGGAGGACGGTTCAACGCAGGTCTTCGCGAGCCACAGCTGACTTGCAATGGTCCTCCACGCTCGGCAGGTTTTTTAGCGTAGACTTGCCGTTCTCACGCTTCTGCTGGAACGTCCTGGTATTCAGCTGTCTCAGCCTATCACCATTTCTGATTTTTTATATCGCGCTGTCTCCCGGCTTCTTCACATTGCTAACGTCGAACGGCATGGCGCTTGGCCGGTTTCTGCGTCAGGTTCTGACCAACGGTCTGCCAGTGATTTTTGTGATCAATTACACAGGATTCTTCGCGGCGGCCGTTTTCCTGCGGCAAACGGAACGCAGACGATTAGGTCATCTTTTGCTGGACGGGCTTGTGCGTGCGTTTCTTTTCGTTGGGTTGCACGCCTTGATCTACGTTTTTTCTGCGGACTTATTTGCCTCCTTCGGCGGAGATCGCGTCACTGCCCTACAAGTCGTTGGACCCACCCTGGAACGCGCCTTTCTGTTTGAGAACATCTCGGGTGTCTACCTGTACAGCACCCTGCCAGGTGCTTTCATCGTCTATCTTGCAGTGCTTCAACGATACGATGAGCCAATCGCGGCAACGCCATCCAGCTCAACATTTGGTCGTAATGGGGTGGTCGCCCTTAGCCTTTGCGTCTTTGTTGTGCTGATTGTGACCCTGCTGTCTGCCGGATTGACTGCTATTCTGGGCAGGCCGTGACGCGCCAAATGCCGGGTACTGACATCCATCAGCGGCTGGTAAGCCGATAGATCCCGCGCTGGGGGTTGTCCACCCTGCCCTGTTTTACCAGCTTTCGCAGCGCCCGATAGGTCGCCTCATGAGTCAGGGATATCGTCGCGGCAAAATCGATCACCTGGCCGACATGCAGTCCCGCAACGAGTCCCGCAAAAACGCGTTCTTCGGCTGACCGGATGGCAAGGATCTCTCTGAGATGGCGCATCTGTTGCACTTGCAGGGCGAGGGTATTGCAATAAGCAGTCGCAAACTCCGGATCTTCAAGCGCGCGCAAAACCGCAGCCTTGTCTATCCGATAAATCGTCCCGTCACCCTGCGCAATCGCGTCGCAATGGTAGGTTTGGGAGAACAGGGAGGCTTCGGCAAAACATGTCCCGGGTGTTGCGCGATGGATCATTATGGACTGCCCGTCCTGCCCCACGCGGACCAGATGCACATCAGTATTCAGCGACGCGAACAACCCGCAGGTCGGATCTCCATAGCGAAACAATGTTTCCCCCTGCCTTACGGAGAGCAAGCTAACGGCGCTTTTGGGTAAAAGATCAAACGGTGTGGGTATCATATGATTAAGATCATATCGAGAAGTTCGCCGACTTGGTATCCCGACGTTCAGCATATGAAAGGAATCGCTTGTGAATCTCCTCATCGGACTTGTCTTAGCCCTCGCCACTGGGACTGGCGCAATGGCGCAGCATGCTCATTCTGACGCTATGGGTCACACATCTTCTGGTGTGAAAGAGTCTGGACAGGCGGCGTTTGCCGCGATCGCAGAGATCACAGACCTCTTGCGGAGTGATCCGATGACGGACTGGTCGCGCGTCAATATTGAGGCATTGCGACAGCATCTGATCGATATGGAACTTGTGACCCTCGGCGCTTATGTTTCGACCGAGAAAACACCGCAGGGTGCCAAATTTGAGGTGACTGGGAACGAGCGAACGCGCCAAGGCATAAGAGCCATGGTTCCCGCCCATGCGTCATTTCTGGAAGCTGAAACCGGCTGGGAAGTGGCGGTCTCTCAAATCGAAGGAGGTGTTCTTATGCAGGTCGAAGGAGACCGGAGCCAGATTGTGGCCTTGGGCTTCATTGGTCTCATGACAATTGGTGCACATCATCAAGAGCACCATTTGATGATGGCCAAAGGCAATGTCGTCCATTAACCCGGTTTCATCAAAGCTAAAGTCATATTTTGTACACTGCATTTCCTATGAGCCCTGCGCCTACCATTGGTTTCAAGTGTCGAACCCAAGGGCGAGTGAAGACGCGCGCTCGCTCACAGAAAGCACTTGTTTTATAATACTAACTCCACCAAGCTTCGTGTTATTGGGGGAGCTGCATTTCATGAGAAACCTAGCCTGTCTTTTAGGTTGCGCACCGTTTTTGCTCGCTGCCTGCAGTGATTTTCAAAGCGGGAACGGCGTTCCCTCCAGTCAGTTCATTGATAAATTACCGGATGGCGTGCTTGCGATCGCCGCTCCTTATCAAAATCTAAATGCTGTCCGGATTGATCCGGCGGACGGATGTTATGTTTATAGTCATGCCGGACCAGTCGAGACTACTTTCTTGCCGCTGCGAACGGTGAATGGACAGCCGATTTGCACGCGTCAACCTGAGGCTCCCCAAACTAGCTAAGCCCGCATCAGATCACGTGATCTCAAGCTCATTATTCACACGCAAGACGCATGTGGTTTCAGCTTCGAGCTGTTATCCTATCTTCTGGAGGATATAGGTACGCTGTAGAACCGGTTGAAACCTGTTCGTAAAGACCGTTGATATGTGCCATCACCATACGAACGCACCCCGAGCTGGCGCGTCCCCCGATTGACCACGGGCTTGGGGTGCCGTGAATGCGCAAGTATGTATCTCTATTTCCCAAATAAAGATAAAAGGCACGGGAGCCGAGCGGGTTACTGGGCCCTCCGTCCATGCCGCCGGCGTGCTGCTCATAAAGGTCGGGGTCCCGCTCAATCATAGCCGCAGTCGGGGTCCAGGTTGGCCATCTGGCCTTGCGCCGGATCGTATAGGTGCCCGGTTCATAGAGGTTTCCGCGCGCAATCGCGACACCAAACCGCATCGCTGTGCCATCGTCGCCAATATGATAGAGGTATCTTGCCACCGCATCGACATGAATATCGCCCGGCGTAAGGCCGGATTTTGCCTCGACACGTTGAGGCAAAAATCGCCGATGAAAGCCCCAAGGGTTTGACGTAGCAGGGTCGTAGCTTGATGGAGTAACTTGTGCGTCCCACGTCGACCACTTTGATCTGTTTGATGTCGGAGTGGCCCATCCAGCACCAGGAATAGCCGCTGAAAACATAGCTGCACCCGAAACAACAAAATGGCGTCTGGTCAACATAGGTCCACGATCCTCACTTGCGGTTGTTCGTTTAACGATTGGCCGCCAAAGTTATTCATTATCGAGCAAAGGGCCACTCACATACCTGTGTGCGAGCCCAAAACGGGTTTGAAGGTCTGATATATACAAATGCCGTAGGCTGACAAATTGCCAGAAACGAATTTTACCCAAATGTATCCTTGACCTTGCCGCGCGGGAACCTGCAATACGAAATGAGACATCATCCGACACGAGGTAACTATGTCCAATATCGACGACCAAAAATCCAATGCGTCATCCAAACTCATGCACTATGGGATGATGGTTTGCTGCGCAGTCATGTTGTTGCCAGTTGCAGCATTTTTTCTTGCCGGTGGCAGCATTGCGGGTCTTTGGAGTAACGTTGGCCTCTTTGCTCCCATCGTGCTCTGCATCGGCGCTCACGTGGTGATGTTCAAGGTGATGGGAAAGTCATGCCACGGGTCGAAAGATGAAGAGGTGCAGGACAACGCTGCTAATGGCAAACTCAGCGAAGTGCGTGTGACGGCGCAGGAATTTGGCCGCTAGTCAGACCCGCAGGCTGCGCAGCGACTGACACCGCTTGTCGATTTAGAGCGGCACCAGATGCACAAACGACAACTGGATCAATCGCATTTCCGCGCGGTTGTAAGTTGGTAGATGTGTCGGAAGGTTCAATTCAACAAGTAGTATATGACGATGGCCGCCTTAGTTTCGACTGGCTCAGAAGCTCGAAAGGACCGTTTTTATTTTTATCAAAGACCAAACGGAAGAAGAAACCACAACAAGCCTACATCAATGACGGGATGACTCGGGTTTCAAAAATGCGGCAATCAGCGACAACACTTTCGAAAAT
>CBDTVL010000204.1:0-7101 GCA_965363755.1 uncultured Sulfitobacter sp. | reverse complement strand
CAGCTTTGTTCAGCATAGGTTCCGGCATTTAGCGGCAAACAGAGACTGGTTCGCATTTGTTTGACAGCACCCTGCAATCAGTTAATGAGGACGAACGGACCCTAAGTGGGCTAACGTAAGCCAATCAGATCAGACGCCGCCGTACGCCTTGAACAGGCAATCGGTGGCCTATGGCGCGGCAAACGCAGCGCTTCGAATTATCCGGCTTCTGAAAGCAGATTGGGCATCATGGGTCGCCGCTGAAGACCCGCAACCTTAAGTCACACTTGATTTCCAATATTCTCGTTCGACCCCCGTTGCCATGCGCGTTCTTGCATGAAGCCCGCGACGGGCGAAGCGCGCGCCGGGGCCGGTTAGAACAACGAATCGACCGACCCGATCAAGGCGCGACCATAGCTGCGGAATGCTTCGGTCAAACCAACCGGTCCGTCTGACAGGAAAGCTTCGGGAACGGCCCGCGTTCCGGTGCAGTCCTCCAAGGGCCGCATGCCAAAGTTCAGATCCGCATCGATCGTAATCATGTCCCGATTGCCATCCTCCCGTTGCAGCGCCTCGACAGCTTCACGGCCAGTGCGAAGGGCCAGCTGACGGTCCGGCTCAGACACACAGAACGACATTGCTCGTCCCAGGTTGCCGGGGCGCAGGCACCTGGTTTGCAAGCCCAGCTTTGACCAGATTTCCTGCGCCAGGTAGTTGCCCGTCCCAAGCGAGAGAGAATACATCTTGCGACCCAGACCGTCTGTCGGACCTTGCTGGAAGCTTTCGCCGATCAGGCCGCCCGCGGTGGCGTTCAGCATCTCGTTCACCACAATGAAAACCCGGCCATGCTCAGCTTTCAGAGCGCACACATTTTCGAGAAACGCGCCTTCGTCCAGATGGTGTTCCGGTAGCAATACCATATGAGGGGCGGAGTTGCGCTCTTTCAGCAGCACCGAGGCTGCCGCGATCCAGCCAGTGTTGCGCCCCATGGTTTCAAGGATCGTGACATCGTCGAACGTCTGCATCGCCTTGAAATCGCGATCAAAATCTCGCACCGCGAGGGCAACAAACCTTGCGGCGCTGCCATAACCCGGGGCGACATGTACGCCGGGCAGATCATTGTCCACGGTTTTGGGCGCGCCGACGACCTTGATTTCCCGACCCTGTGTTGCGGCGAATTCTACCAGCATGTTCAGCGCTGTCATTGTCCCGTTGCCACCAATGCCAATCAGAGAATCCGACCCGGCCGCGGTCATCAGTTCCAATGCCCGGGCCAGGTCCTTCTCCCCGACCTTTTTCCGGCTGGACCCAAGCATTGACCCCGGCGTACGGGCCAATCGGCGCAGCGAATCTTCATTGCTATCACGCTCAAGCAGGGCGCTTAGGTCAAGATAGGTGCCATCCCGACCGCCCTCAAAGCTGTGGGGAAGGCCAAAGAGCCGATCATATCGGCCCGCTGCCCGCTCGGCGATCCCAGCCAGTGTTGCATTGATCACCGCCGTCGGACCGCCGCCTTGCAGCACGAATAAAGTTCGGGTCATAGGGATTAATCCGGTTTAATCAGAATCTTTGCGCATTCCTTATTTGATCCGACATCCAGGATCGCGCGTTCCAGTTGCTCTAGACTGCGCGGTGGGGTTGCGATCCGGGCAAAATCGATCGTGCCTTTTAGGTGCAGGTCTTGCAACATATCAATCGTCTTGCGGAATTCATCCCGCGGGCAGACCCGACTACCGATCAGCGAAAGCTCTTTCACGATGCCGCGGGTCACGTTGTAACGGGCATAATTCTTGGCTGGAAAACCAAGGGTCACGATACTGCCCCTTACTGCGGCGACCTCGACGGCAAAGTCCAGGCCGGCGTCGACGCCGGATGTCTCGATCACCAGATCAAACCCTTCATTGTTCGACAGTGATCTGAAGGTTCCGACCGCGCCCTCGGATTGCGGCGCAAGTGCGGGGATGCCGAACTGCTCGATCAGGCTACGACGGTCGGCCAACGGCTCGCTGACCACCACGTCCCGCGCACCCAGTTCCCGCGCTACAATGGCTGCATAAAGACCAATCGGACCGCCTCCGATTACCGCAACCCGCTGCCCGGGTTGAATGCGGCCCCGCGAACAGGAGTGGTAGCCAATCGAAAAGGGTTCTGCCAAAACCGCGACCTCATCAGGCATGTCATCCGCCACTTTGGTCAGAGTATCGACCGGCACGCTTACAAATTGGGCAAAGCCGCCATCCTGATTGACGCCAATGACAATGAGGTTTTCGCAGACATGCGGAAACCCACGCCTGCAGGGCGGGCATGTGCCGCAAAATCTCAGGGGCTGCACAACAACACGATCTCCGACAGACAAGCCATCAGCCGGGCTTGGCAGTTCCGCGATCCTGCCCATGAATTCGTGCCCCGGAATGACCGGTGCGCGGGCAATCGGGTTGTCGCCGTTATAGATATGTACGTCCGAGCCACAGATGCCGGCCATCGCCACCTGGATCAACGCCTCGCCGGGTTGCGGTTTCGGTTTGGAGACGTCCTGGACCTGAATGTTCTTCCAGTTTTCCAATACTGCGGCTTTCATTGCTCTATGTTCCCTTAGCTTGCCAAATCATGAAGTTTGCTCTCGTCCGGGGCAGCGCCATCCATACTCAGAACTGGCGGCATCCAGACGGTGGGCACGTGGAGGGCCAAATCCTCAACAAGTGATTTGGTGTTTTCGACCCTTAGGGCCCTGAAGTAGCCGATTGCTGCCTGATAGACGGCATTTTGAACGGCATCGTGGCACTCGGTAGCCTGCCACCAGGCTTGTTTGAACGGGCGGATCGGAAAACGGCGCGCGTGATGCAGAAACTGCGCCTCGGACCAGCCAGGCTTCCAATCCTCGGGAAAGTTTTCTTTGGCCCAGTCATCTGCCTGCCGGACCAGATCGTCAGACAAATTGTTATAGACCGCGTTCAAAAAGGCCGCGGCGAGATGAACCTCGATACAGCCGACATCCGGCAATTGGGCGATCTTTTCCAGCGTCAGCATCGATGCGCCATGTTGCACGCACCCGCCAAGGCCATGGGGATTGCGGCACGCGGCACTCAGCCTGTCGATCAGACCGAATTCGATTGGCATGTCCCCGAACGATCCATCGGCCAGTACGTTGCCGCCGTGGCGGGTGCCCGACTGGATCGACAGCTTGGTCAGCCCGGCCTGCCCCTCGGGCGTGCCGGCTTTGAAACCGGTCAGATAGGCGTTCACCTCTTCAACGGTCGAATTCTCTTCGCCAACCTCGCCGATCTCTCCACCCAATGAAATCGTCACACCTTCGGGTTCGATCGCGCGAGTGAAATTCGCCAGGCGGGCGCTGAGGGCATAGTTTGGTTTTTGCTGGGCATCGACATCGCTGTGCGAAAGGTCGACTAGCGTCGATGTGTCGACATCAATGTTGAAAAAACCGGCGCTTACGGCCTCAGCAATCAATGCCTCTACCGCGGCAATCTCTGCCTCGGGGTCTTCGGCAAATTTGGATGCGGAGATCTGGAAATGATCGCCTTGAATGAAGACCGGGCCTGAGTGGCCTTCGGCGATGGCAGCACAAAGAACGGCGGTCGCGTATTCATGCGGCCGCTGGCCGCTAAACCCGATTTCGCCGCGTGACAATTCGAAAATGGCAGCGCCAACTTTCAATTCGCGCATCGCCCGGAACACCCCGCGAGCCGAGACAAAGGCAATCGCCCGCATATTCATTGCAGGTACTGTGAGCGCGACAATCTCTTCGCGCCCGAATTTGCGGTAGAGCGCGTCGATAGAAGCTGGAAATATCCCAAGCTCTCTAGCGATTTCCCAAGCCAGTTGATGAGCTTCTATTTGAGCATCCTGCGAACCGAAGGCGGCTACGCGAGGCAGGACGTCGATGGACGCAACCATCAGCTTTCGTTCAACAATATTTAAACGATCTTCATGCAGCGATATTGAGTCCAGTAAGGCTTTCATATCTGCTTGTTCGTGTTGCGGCCTGTCGCGCACGGCATCTTGCAGCACAGCAAAGTCGAGCATTTGAATCCCCTGTCAGACGGATGCGTTGTTCTTTTCTCTGTTTTTTGATTAAAGCTATTTGACAGTGGGGGGAAGTTCTTTACTCCTTACGCACAAGACCAACAATCTTGAAAACTTTGGGAGGAGTAATATGCAAAATCATCACTCACGCCGGGCGTTTGTTGCGGCAACATCCGCAGCTTTCATGCTGGCAGGTACGTTTGCTGCGAGCGCGCAAGAAGTTCTGAAATTCGGTCACGTCTATGAAGCTGCGACCCCGTATCACGAAGCAGCCTTGCGCGTGAGCGAAGCTTTCGAAGCGGCGACGGACGGTGCCTATAAGATTGAGGTTTTTCCGGCCTCGCAATTGGGCAAAGAAGCGGCCTTGAATGAAGCGCTTTCTTTGGGCACGATCGACATGATCTACACAGGCGTGGCCTTTATGGGGCAAAGCTATCCGCCGATTGCGATTTCCGATTTTCCGTTCACTATGCGGGATTTTGATCACTGGAAAGCCTATGGTGAGAGCGATTTGTTTCGCGAGATGGCAGACAAATACACCGAAATCACTGGTAACTACGTGTCTGCTTTGACCTATTATGGTGCTCGCCATGTCACGGCTAATAAACCGATCTTGTCGCCCGACGACATGAAGGGTTTGAAAATCCGCACACCAAACGCCCCAGCCTATCAATTGTTCCCCCAGGCGACCGGTGCGAATCCTACTCCAATGGCGTTTGCAGAAGTCTATCTGGCATTGCAGCAAGGTGTTGTTGATGCTCAGGAAAACCCACTTCCAACCATTCAGTTCAAAAAGTTCTACGAGGTGCAGACCAATATCAACCTGACCGCCCATATCATCAATTCACTTGTGACATTGGTGTCTCCGGCAACGGTGGCAAAGCTGGGTGAAGAGAACATCCAAAAGCTGGATGCGGCCATCGCCGAAGCGGCGGAATGGGCTTCTGGAGAAATCGTCAAATCTGAGAATGAGCTTGCTGATTGGTTCCGCGCGCAGGGCGTCACGGTCAACGAAGTCGACCGGGGTCCATTCATCGCCGCTGTGGCTCCGTCTCTTAAGTCCTCTGATATGCCTTGGGACGCCAGCATTTTTGATCGTTTGCAAGCGATCAAATAGCGGCTGTTATGATAAAGAAGCGCGCGGCCCAATTGCCGTGCGCTTCTTCTCTTATGCCTCACAGTTACATTCTCCGGAGACCATATGAGCGAAGATCAGCAGTCGCAGGGGCAGACAATCGAGGCCATGCTTGCAGAGCAAGAACGGCTGGAAAATATTCAACTCGAAGAGCGTAGCTCGGGCGTTTGGGATTATCCGGTATTGGCCGTCTTCGCCATCTTGTTCCTTACGGTTTTCCTGCAATTTTTCACCCGCTATGTCCTTAACGACTCTCTGTCCTGGACCGAAGAAGCAGCCCGCTATCTGCTGATATTGCTCACATTTGTGGGTGCCATTAAATGTCAGGTGTTGGACAGCCATATCCGCCTTGAATTTATTGACCAGTTTTTGCCGAGGGGCGTGAAGGCTCTTAAAGTTATATCTTTGCTCATAACCACCGGGTATTTCGCGTTCCTCGGGTATGCGCTGACAATTCTGGGCCGCCAGACGTCCTTTCAGAAGATGGTGTCCTTACCATTCCCGAAATATTACCTCTACACTCTGCTGTTCATAGCGATTGTCGTATTGGTGCTGGTGCAGCTCTACCAATTGTGGCGCATGTACAAAGGTGAGTTCAAATGACGGTCGTCTTGATGTTCGCATCCCTGTTTGGGTTGATGCTCATTCGTGTGCCAATTGCAGTGGCACTTGGCATGTCTTCATTGGGCTATATTCTGCTGGAAGGCCTTCCACCAGTTTTACTGGTTCACAATGTGATCAATGGAATGAACAGTTTTCCGCTTCTCGCGGTGCCGTTCTTTATCATGGCCGGTGGCTTAATGAACTCCGCCGGCATCACAGGCCGCATCTTCGGCTTTGCCCGATCTGTTGTGGGCTGGATGAATGGTGGATTGGCCCATGTGAACATTGGTGCCAGCATCATATTTGCAGGTATGTCGGGTGCTGCGGTCGCAGATGCGGGCGGGCTTGGGGCGATTGAGATCAAGGCCATGCGGGAAGCGGGCTATGACGACGATTTTTCCGTGGGCGTGACAGCAGCGTCCTCCACCATCGGACCCATTATTCCACCGTCTTTGCCTTTGGTTATTTTCGGCGTGATGGCGTCCGTCTCCATAGGCGAGCTGTTCGTTGCAGGCATCATTCCGGGCCTGTTGATGGCCGTCTCGCTGATGATCATGGTGTGGTATATGTCCAAAAAGCGGAACTATCCGCGCGATGAGGCTTTTAGCTTCAGCAATGTGGGCCGGAGATTCAAAACCGCGATTCTGCCTCTCATGACCCCGGTTATAATTGTTGGTGGTATTGTCTCTGGTGCTTTCACACCTACCGAAGCTGCCGTTTGCGCTGCCAGTTATGCATTGGTATTGGGTCTTTTTGTCTACCGGACGCTGAATGTAAAAAAACTCGTTGCGGTGTCTATTGAGACAATTGAAACAACAGCCTCGATCATGTTGATTGTTGGCGCGGCTACCATTTTCGCCTGGATCCTCACAGCCAATCAAGCCGCCGCTCTGTTTGCAGAAACTCTTTTGGGGTTAACCGATAATAAAACTCTGATTTTGCTGATGATCATGCTCGTGGTGCTGTTGATCGGCCTGTTCATGGAAACCATCGCCGCAATTTCCATTCTAGTGCCTGTGTTGCTGCCAGTCTCGGCGCAAATTGGCGTCGATCCAATTCACCTTGGTATCATTGTAATTTTGAACCTGATGATTGGTTTGCTGACGCCGCCAGTGGGCATGGTTTTGTTCGTCCTGTCAAAAGTCTCGGGAGTCTCTTTTGAGCGATGTGTGCGCGCGACTATGCCGTTTCTTGTACCTTTGGTGGTCGTTTTGCTGCTGCTCACATTCATTCCGCAACTCACTTTGTTCTTGCCAGAGTTGCTTTACCGCCAATAGCCACTGCCCCTTTTGCAAACGTAATCTAGACCAGAGAGGAATGGTTCTGTCGCAAAGTTTGAAAAC
>CBDTVL010000203.1:0-7138 GCA_965363755.1 uncultured Sulfitobacter sp. | reverse complement strand
GGGGCGGGCTGGCAGATGATCTGCAGTCACAGCTGACTTGGCAGTCCCATAGCGCTGGCAAATGGCATCAGTGCTGTTCTTTTTGACCACAATTCTTGACCCTTCCGCCCGACAGGGATAGGCCATCGAAAACGCTCAAAAAGGATGCCCTTGATGACTAACCCTTCCCTTCTCATCCTCGCCGGTGACGGCATCGGCCCCGAAGTCATGGGTCAAGTGAAACGCATCATCGATTGGTATGGTGACAAGCGCGGGCTGGCATTTGACGTCAGCGAGGATTTGGTCGGCGGCGCAGCCTATGACAAACACGGCACTCCGCTCCACGACGATACCATGGCAAAAGCGCAGGAAGTGGATGCGGTTCTCTTGGGTGCCGTGGGTGGGCCCAAATATGATGACCTTGATTTTTCGGTCAAACCCGAACGCGGGCTGCTGCGACTGCGCAAGGAAATGGACCTGTTTTCGAACCTGCGCCCGGCCCAGTGTTTTGACGCGCTGGCCGATTTCTCCTCGTTGAAAAAAGATGTGGTTGCCGGACTCGATATCATGATCGTCCGCGAGCTTACTTCTGGCATCTATTTTGGCGAACCACGCGGGATTATTAGAGAAGGCAATGAACGTGTTGGGATTAATACTCAGCGTTACACCGAATCCGAGATTGCCCGTGTGGCGCGCTCGGCTTTTGAACTGGCACGACGGCGCTCGAACAAGGTCTGTTCGATGGAAAAAGCCAACGTGATGGAAAGCGGCATCCTGTGGCGCGAAGTTGTCACTGAGGTCCACGCCGCAGACTATTCCGATGTTGAACTGACTCACATGTATGCGGACGCCGGCGCTATGCAGCTTTGCCGCTGGCCTAAGCAATTCGATGTGATCGTGACCGACAATCTCTTTGGCGACATCCTGTCCGACACAGCTGCGATGCTCACCGGCTCGCTTGGTATGCTGCCTTCTGCATCGCTGGGTGCGCCTGACGCCACTGGGCGGCCGAAAGCTCTTTACGAACCTGTGCACGGCTCGGCACCGGATATCGCCGGCCAGGGTTTGGCCAATCCGATTGCCTGCATCCTCAGCTTTGCCATGGCATTGCGTTACTCCTTTGATGAAGGGACTGAAGCTGCACGGCTTGAGGCGGCAATTGAGAAAGTCCTGGCTGATGGTGCGCGCACTGCCGACCTGATGGCAGCCGAGGGCGGCACCCCGATCAGCACTACCGAGATGGGTGATGCGATCCTTTTGGCGCTTGACGCGAGTCTGTGAAGTTCACCCTATCCGCCGTTGTGATTTAGGACCCGGCGGCTAGGTTCAGGCATCATGGGGCGATTGTGCCTTCTTACAGGTTACGTGACGACCAAAGCAGGACATCGCGCACGACACTGGCAAAGGTGAGAAATGGCCCGAGAACCAATGAACCCCAATCTAAAGGCGGCGCTCTTTGCGCTAACGGCATTTGGCATATTTGCCTCACATGACGTGGTCATAAAAGTGCTTGGCGGGGTCTATTCACCGATCCAGATTGTATTTTTCAGCGTTCTCTTCAGCTTTCCACTGGCGATGCTCTACCTTCTACGCGATGCAACCCCCGGAACGTTGATTCCCGTGCACCCATGGTGGATGGCTGGACGAACCGTCGCCGCAGTCATCACCGGGTTTTGCGCCTTTTATGCCTTTTCCGTTCTGCCACTGGCGCAGGTCTACGCAATTCTTTTTGCGTCGCCACTGCTGATCACGGTACTGGCCATTCCGATACTGGGTGAAAAGGTAAAATTGCGGCGCGGGTTGGCTGTCATTGTCGGTTTGACCGGCGTGCTTGTGGTTTTGCGGCCGGGGCAGGCAGACCTTGAACTCGGGCACCTCGCGGCACTTGTGTCTGCTATCTGTGGATCATTTGCCTCGATCATCGTGCGCAAGATCGGACGTGAAGAGCGGACAGTGGTTATCATGCTGTACCCGATGATGGCGAATTTCCTTGTGATGGCAGCGTTGTTGCCATTCGTCTATGAGCCTTTGCCGCTCGAGGATCTGGGTCGGCTAGGGATCGTCGCACTTTTTGCTTGGGTGGCAGGTCGGTTCCTGATTGCCGCCTACAATACCGGCGAGGCAGTGATCGTCGCACCAATGCAATATTCTCAGATCTTATGGGCGACGGCTTATGGGTTGCTGTTTTTTGACGAGAGCCCGGATCGCGCAACAATAATTGGTTCAGCTGTGATCATCGCAAGCGGTCTCTATATCGTTCTGCGCGAAAGCCGCGCCACAGGATCTGAACAACCCGTGCTGCGAACCCGATCACGCCCGGAAACTGGAACAACCCCCCGCGTGTCGCCTTTCTTATGGTCCAAACGACCCCGAAAGTGACGCCGGACCACGCCCGCCATTAATCCTAGATCACATCGTTCGCAGTCAATCTGCCTGCACCTGTACAGATTTGTGTATCGCCCACCCGAGGGCCCAAGAATCGCGGCCTTTCGCCAGCGTCGTCTCGATCCCTTATTCGCAAACCCCTTTTCCGTTTCAGCGGTTGATTGGGGATTGCAATTTCCGTTATTATTTATGTATACATTTTGTATGGGAGGCGCGATCCATGCCAAGAAACAAGAAATTTGAGTGCGCAGACAATCTCAAGGCGCGCATTCTGTCTCTGGACATTCCGCCGGGTTCGGACTTGGACGAGGTGGCATTGTGCACCGAATACGGCATTTCACGAACACCCCTGCGTGAGGTGTTGCATCGCTTGGCCGGCGATGGTTACGTCCGGCTGGAAGAAAATCGCGGCGCAAAGGTTGCTTCGATGGACATCGGGGTAATGCGGGTTTTCTTTCAGACCGCTCCGCTGGTCTATTCCACCATAGCCCGACTTGCTGCCGAAAACAGGACCAGCCAGCAGATCGCCGCGCTCAAGGACACCCAAGTGGAGTTTGCCATCGCGGCACGCGCAACTGATACGCAAACCTCATCGTTGCTCAATCACCGCTTTCACGAACAGATCGGCGAGATGGCCCAGAACCCCTATTTGCGCGCCAGCCTTAACCGGATGCTGATTGACCATACGCGCCTGAGCCAGACTTTTTTCAGTCCATCCACCGCTTCGGATCAGCACCGCATTCGCAAAGCCATTGAACAGCATGATGCGATGATCTCGGCAATCGAGGCGCAGGAATCTTCATTGGCAATAGACTTAACGCTTCAGCATTGGGACCTTTCCCGCGACCAGATGGAGAAATACGTGCGCCCAGACCCGCTCCCGATTGATGTGATTTCGATGAAAGACCGACGTAATGCAGTTTGAAGGCATATATACCCCAATCGTCACCCCCTACTACGACGATTTCAGCGTGAATGAAGAGGCGCTCGCAAAGACCGTTGAGCATCTGATCACCGCCGGCGTGCATGGCATCATCGTGGCAGGGTCGACCGGTGAATATTATGCCCAGACCTTTGAAGAGCGACTGTGGATGATGCAGCGCTGCGCAGACTTGATCAGCGGCAGAGTGCCAATGATCGTGGGCACCGGCGCAATTCGTACTGAGGACAGCGTCGCGTATGGCTTGGCTGCCAAAGATGTCGGGGCCGATGCGCTTTTGATTGCAACTCCACCTTATGCCTATCCCACCGGGCGCGAGATTGCGCTGCATGCCTTGGCGATCGACCGGGCGGCGAACCTACCTGTCATGCTGTACAATTATCCCGGACGCATGTCGGTAAACATGGACGAAGAGACCCTTGATCGACTGGGGCGTTCGCCCAATTTCTGCGCCATCAAGGAAAGTTCGGGTGACATCAACAGGGTGCATATGCTGGCCCGTGACTACCCGCATATCGCGCTGTCATGCGGGATGGACGATCAGGCACTGGAGTTCTTTGCCTGGGGCGCGCGGTCTTGGGTGTGCGCTGGTTCAAACTTCGCTCCAGAGGCACATATTGCCCTTTATCAAGCCTGCGCCGTCGAGGGCGATTTCACCAAAGGCCGCGCGATCATGTCAGCGATGCTGCCGCTCATGCGGGTGCTTGAGCAGGGCGGGAAATTCGTTCAGTGCATAAAATACGGCCTGACCCTGCGCGGCATTAATGCAGGCCCGCCGCGCAAGCCGCTGCAACCCCTGAACAAAGATGACAAACGTGAGTTGTCCGAAGTGATCCGAACCATGAACACAGCGATTTCCAGCATTACAGGAGCGGTGATATGACCGACCTTTTGACACACGCCGAATATCGTGCACTTGCCGAAGCGCTTGATCCGCCGCGTGCGGCTTTTATCGATGGCAAATTTCGCGCGGGCCATGGTGCCAAACTGGTGACAAGCAATCCCGCCACTGGCGCAACTATTTGCGAAATTTCCGGCTGCGACGCAAGCGATGTCGATTTTGCGGTGCGAAAAGCACGCGAAGCTTTTGATCAGGGGCGCTGGTCCAAGCTGGATCCATCCGAGCGCAAAGATGTGCTGATTAAACTGTGCAAACTGATGACCAGAAATCGCCGCGAACTGGCAGTCATGGAAAGCGTGGACAGTGGCAAACCCATCCGCGACTGCGAATTGATTGATGTGCCTGAGACCATCGACACGATCAAATGGCACGCCGAAGCGATCGACAAGATTTATGATCAGATCAGCCCGGCCAAAGACGGCGCAATATCGATGATCGTGCGCGAGCCCATTGGCGTCGTGGGTGCGGTGCTGCCGTGGAACTTCCCGTTGATGATGCTGGCGTGGAAAATCGGCCCGGCTTTGGCAGCCGGATGTTCGGTGATTGTCAAACCTGCCGAACAAACGTCACTGACCGCGCTACGCGTCGCCGAACTGGCTTATGAGGCAGGCATTCCATCTGGAGTTTTTCAGGTCCTGCCGGGGGATGGACCTACGGTCGGCGAACCACTGGGACGGCACATGGATGTTGATATGGTCAGCTTTACCGGCTCGACCGAAACAGGACGGCGGTTCCTGCACTATGCGGCTGACAGCAACCTCAAGAAAGTGGTTCTGGAATGTGGCGGCAAAAATCCGGCTGTCGTGTTGGACGACGCCGAAAATCTTGAACATGTCGCTGAGCATGTCGTCAACGCCGCGTTTTGGAATGCGGGGCAGAATTGCTCTGCCGCATCACGACTGATCGTTCACAGTGCAGTCAAAGCACCACTGTTGGAGCGGATGACCGCGCGTCTTCGCGATTGGAAGACCGGCGATCCGCTGGATCCGGCCAACCATATCGGTGCGCTGATCGATGCCGAACATTGCAGCAAGGTTCGGGGATTTCTGGACAAGGCAGACAAGGGCAAAGGACCCTACGTTTCTCCGCTGATCTATGAGGTCAAAAAAGATGACGCCAAAGCGCGTGACGAAATTTTTGGCCCTGTTCTTTGCGTCATCGAGGTGGCCAGCAATGACGAAGCTGTCGCCGTGGCAAACGACACGGAATATGGCCTTGCCGCGAGTGTATTTTCTGCCAATGCACGCCGGGCCATTCGCGCTGCGCGCGACATTCGGGCTGGCACTGTAACAGTCAATTGCTACGGCGAAGGTGATATCTCGACTCCGTTTGGCGGTTACAAACAATCGGGCTTTGGCGGCCGCGACAACGGCATTCATGCCCATGATCAGTTTACAGAACTCAAAACGATCTGGATTGACCTCAGCGATCCATCCGAAGGGGATAACGTCGGATGAGTGTCGATGCCGTTGGCACTGTCCGTCGCGGCCGAGGCGCCCGCAAGGCCATTCGGCAAACGCGCGACGTCACGATGCTTCCGGCTCTCAAGCGCGGCATACCCCTTACGGAACCGATGTCACAAGAGCAGGTAATGCGCATCGATGCCGCCTCGATGGCTATCCTCGAAGATATAGGGGTGGTGTTTCGCGATCCGATTGCACTTGAGGACTGGAAGCGTGCCGGAGCGGACGTGCGGGGCGAACGGGTGCATCTTGACCGCGGCCTGATCCGCGATCTGATCAGCTCAATTCCAACATCTTTTACTTATCACGCGCGCAATCCTGCCAACAATCTGCCGTTCGGGAACGACCACTCCATCTTTGTGCCGATGACAGGGGCACCTTACCTGCGCGATCTGGATGATGTGCGTCGAAACCCTTTGCTTGAAGACCTGGCCAATTTCCACAAGCTCAGCCACATGCTGCCCGCCATTCACTCCTCGGCGCACCATATTGTTGAGCCGTATGATCACCCGATCAGTCAGCGCCATCTGCGGATCACCTATTCCTCGATGAAGTATTCCGACAAGACCTTCATGGGCATGACCACAAGCCCCAAAAACGCCGAAGACGTGATGGAAATGTGCGCCATCCTCTTTGGCAAAGAGTTCATGATGACCCACCCGGTTGTGACCGGAAATTGCAACGGCAACTCACCACTTGTCTGGGACGAGACCATGCTGGGTGCAATGCGCGCCTTTGCCAGATACAACCAGCCGGTACTCTGTTCGCCGTTCGTTTTAGGCGGGGCCAATACCCCCGCCGGCGTTGCGCCCAGCGTCGCGCAACTGAATGCCGAAGCCTTAAGCGGGCTGGCCTATACGCAAGTCGTACAAAAGGGCACGCCTGCGATCTATGGTCACTACCTTTCAACAGTCAGCATGAGGTCCGGCGCGCCAATGGCAGGCACACCCGAGATCAGCCTGATGAATATGATGATCGGTCAGATGGCACGGTATTATGAAGTCCCGTGGCGCACCTCAAATACGCTGGGCGGGGCCAAGACCTTTGACGCACAGGCCGGATATGAAAGTGCGACCACATTGATGGCAGTGCTTATGTCAGGGGCAAATTACATCTGGCATTCTGCAGGCTGGAACGAGGCTGGCATGCATTGCTCCATGGCCAAATTCGTCGTCGACGCCGAACAATGTGCGATGGGATACCGCATGGCCGAGGGCATTCGGTGGGACGACTTTGACGAAGCGTTAAAGGCTGTTAGTGACGTCGGCCCCGGCGGGCATTATCTTGGGCATCCCCATACGCTTGAGAACTTTCAAAAGGCGTTTTTCATGCCTGAATTATTCGACAACAACTCCATCGAGCAATGGCAGGCCGACGGTTCGACTGAGATCACCGAGCGTGCATTGACACGTGTACGCGATCTATTGAACGAATACGAAGAGCCAAAGCTGGACCCGGGCACAGACGAAG
>CBDTVL010000202.1:0-7142 GCA_965363755.1 uncultured Sulfitobacter sp. | reverse complement strand
ATCCAATCGATCATCCCGGCGTAGTGGTCACCCCAGCCTTCTTGGAACAAGGCCATTTTTGAGAATTTCGGTTTGGGATCGGCGACAATGATTTTGGCAGTCGGATTGCTCTGCTTTAGGACATGGGCCACCATCGAGACCCGCTCATACGGGCCGGGCGGGCATCGATATGGATTTGGGGGCGCCACCATTGCAAATGTGCCGCCTTGTGGCATGGCGAGTATCTGAGCCCGCAACAACTCAGTCTGAGAGCCCGCTTTATAGGCATGTGGCATGGCATTTTGCGCCGTGAGATCCCACCCCTCTACTGCGCCGTCAACGAAATCTATGCCAGGGCTAAGGATCAACTTGTCATAGGTAACGGTTGCGCCGCCTGCCAGTGTTACGGTCTTGACATCGCGGTCAACACCCACTGCCCAATCATGGACAACATTTATCCCGTATTGCGCAGCAAGCTTGCCGTAGGAATGGCGGATTGAGTCGATGTTGCGAAAACCGCCCACATAAAGGTTGGAGAAAAAGCAACTGTAATAGCTCCGCGTCGGCTCGATGAGCGTGACATTTATCGCGCCTTCGCTGTCCTTTGCGATGTAGCGCGCGGCGGTGGCCCCCCCTGCCCCCCCACCTACGATTACGACATTTGGCCGAGCATGACCGTCAGCCAATGCCATCTTGAAAGGCGCTGTGGCGACCATTGCTGCACCTGTGCCAATGAGACTTCGTCGGTTGAGTGTCATGTTTGATCCTTTCAAATCTGCCGTCTCTATTCGAGGCTGCCAAAGTACGCAGCCAAAGCGGCGATATCATCATCTGTGAGGCGGCCTGCGATCATTTGCATCGTCGGATTTTCGTGTTCTTTCGATCTGTATTGACGCATGACATCACAAAAATGCGCGACACTCAGGCCAGTGATCGAAGGGACTGCGGCATTCGCGGCACCAACCTGATGGCATGTGACACATTCGCTGCCGAGGTATGCGCCGTAGTCTAGATCGGTTTGCGCCGAGGCGGGGGTGCTTAGGACAAAAAGAGCGGCGCAAGCCGTGTGTCTCATCGTATTCATCTAAGTGATCAAGATGGTACGGGCGTCTCGGTAGATCGAACCGTCATCGTCATACCATTTGAATTCAAAAAGGCTGTTTGAGGGGCTGTCATTAGGCAACCTCGCATCGAATTCAAAGAAAGGGTTGGTTGATATCGATGGGCCCATTTTAAGATCGACAATATTTTCCCCTTCGAAATCACAAGTGAACCGATGGATGATGGCGCGCGGGATAAGGACTCCATTACCATCCCGACGGTGCCCGTTTTCCATGATATGAGTGATCTGTGTCTTGATCGTCACGACTGAGCCGCGCGAAGCCAACGGCGGCAGTTTGATGCGTGTCTTGATACCTGCTGCCATGTTCAACGCTGCCTCATACGTTGCACCCACCCAGAGCAACGGTCACGTTTTTGGTTGCACAGCGGAAGGATCCGTCCCCCATCCGGGCGATTGCAATGACGTCCTGACTCGCAGCTAATCGGATTTTGGTCGAAATCGCCCGCGTTGCAGAAAGGCGACCAAAGCGAAAAACCGCGAGTTCGGGTGTTGGGTTCAGCAGCGCAAAAAGGCCGATGGCTTCAGCCTCATCGGCACGTACATAAATTGGGACGGAATGACCGTCTTCCACGAAAGACGCGATGTCGATGTCGACCCCACCCTTTGAGATCGCGGCGCCACCAGTGAACAGGCTAAGCTCTTCGCTTTCAGATCCGGCCATTGCACTGCGCCCAAGAGTGATCACCGAGGCCAAACCTGCCGAGCCCATGATCAAAGCACTGCGACGCGAATGTAATATGATAAAACCTCCGGCGTTTAAGACATATTGGCTAGTCTGTCAGCCTTACGACAAATAAACAACTTAGACATAAGTTCAGACCCGTTCAGGCATCATGCGAAGGCGGCGGCTGATCGTACTCCTTGACGGTCCCTCACGACCAAGCCCATTTGAACCAAGAACAAGACCTAAGTAACTCGTCTTGGCAATTGGTAACTCGCAGATTATATTAGGGTCCTGACCCTAGGTAATGCCTGTTTGAGACGTTACCCAACAATGGCAGGTCAAATCCCTGAGCTGCATAAAAGGAGAGCTAAATGGCCGTCTCACTTCAAGTTTTGTATCCGACAGAGAACAACACGACATTTGATCACAGTTATTATGCGTCCACACACATGCCGCTTGTTGGAGAGCATATGGGGTCGCATATCGACACGACTCTGATTATCAAAGGCTTGGCTGGCGGACCAGATACCCCTGCAGGTTTCCACGCGATCGCAACCATGACCTTCGCGGACCAGACGGCCTTAGATGCAGCACTAGGCGCAGCGGGACCTGTATTGGCAGACATTCCGAAATTCTTTAGCGGGCAGCCACAAATGCTTATTGGAGAAGTCAAAGACTAAGGCGGAAGCTCGTAGTTTCTCAAAAAGCTGCGACAAACAGGAGCTGGACGGAATTATTTCGGACCAGCTCTAATTCCAAAAACCCTTGCCAAGGAGTTTCTGCTTAGTCCCGCACAGCAGACCTTGATTCGATCGCACAATGACACTCTATTGTCTTCCCGAAGATTGCGAACGAGGCGCGGGCGTATCGGCAAATACATGTTTAGTTGATCAGGGGCGTTTGCCGGAAGGGCCTCTGCGCGCGATGCCCAAGGCTGGGTCGTAACCAATGATGCTGCCGCCAAGGAAGACGGCGAAGGCCAGTGTGACCCAGATTAGGGCGGAGCCGTTGAATTGCAAATACATCGCGAACCGCAATAGTTCGACTACATGGGTGAAGGGGTTAACGGCGCAGATATTACGCAGAAGCGGTGAGCTCTCCGCCATTTTCCATAAGGGATAGAGGGCGGAGGAGAGGAAAAACATCGGGAAGATGACAAAGTTCATCACTCCGGCGAAGTTCTCCAGTTGCTTGATGGTGGAGGAGATCAGCAGGCCAAGTGCACCCAACATCAGTCCGGTGAGGATCAGCACTGGGAAGGCTAGCACGTAGCCAAGGGGTGGCAGAGTTATGCCGAAAGCGGCGGCGATGGCGAGAAAGGCGTAGACCTGCAGGATAGACACGGCGACACCGGCGAGAAGCTTGCAAAACAGCAGCCACCAACGGGGTAGGCGGCTGGTGAGCAAGAGCCGCATGGAGCCCATTTCCTGATCATAAACCAGGCTTAGAGACGATTGCATGCCGTTAAAAAGCTGAATCATGCCACAGAGTCCGGGCACGATATAGATCTCGTAAGTGATGTAGGTTTGGTAGGGCGGGATGATCGACAGGCCCAAAGCTGCGCGAAATCCGGCGGCAAAAACGATTAGCCAGACCAACGGACGCACAAGAGCCGCCATGAATCGGCTGCGTTGCGTGACAAAGCGCATCGCTTCGCGCCGGGTGATCGCCCAGAGGGATACGAGATAGGGCATCATAGGCTGACCTGCGGTTCTGACGTGCCGTCGGTCATGTTGATGAACGCATCCAGCAGAGTCGCGTCCCCGGCGATGGCGGCCGCGCTGTCATGGGCGAGCACCCTACCCTGATGCAACACGACAACATCGTCCTGCTCGAGGATTTCATCGACCAGATGGGTAGCCCAGAACACCAGCAACCCGGAATCGGCCAGATCGTGCACGTGCGCGGTGATCGCACGGCGACTAGCAGTGTCAAGGCCAACCGTGGCTTCGTCGAGCAGCAAAACCTGCGGATCGTGGATGAGAGCACGGGCAATTTCCATACGGCGGCGGTGACCACCATTGAGACTGCGCGCTTTCTCGTGGGCGCGCTCGCGCATCGACAGACGGTCAAGGGCTGCGTCGATATTATGCTGAGCAGCCTTGCCCGACAGCCCCTGAAGGGCTGCAAAATAGCGCAGATTCTGGGCGACGGACATGTCCAGATCAAGGGTTTGCTGCTGAAAGACGACGCCGATTTTCCCGAGTGCCCCACGTGGTTCGCGGGCCAGATCGTGACCTGCAACCACGATCCTCCCTTCGCGCGTCACGAAAAGCCGGGTTAGCAGTGAAAACAGCGTCGACTTTCCAGCGCCGTTTGGGCCTAGCAACGCGCAAAATCGACCCTGTTCAAGGTCAAAACTGACATCATCAAGGGCGATCTTGGCGCCGTAGCGATAGGTTACGTTGCGGACGCTGAGGGTGCTCATGGGCTACTGGATCACGATATCGACCCGCTGGCCCGCGCCGGTGGAACCGGGCTGGCGCAGGACATAGCTGCCGGGCTTGATGGCGATGAACTCGATCTCCATTGTGCCTTCCTTGTCAAATTCGACGCTCTCGATCCCGTAGGGGCGAATTTCCAGCCCGTTTATGACGATCTCATTGATCCAGATTGCGCGGAAAAAGCCTGGCCCTTCAAGTGCCAATTCGCCGGTGCCGTCCGCGATGATCTCGATCTCGTAAGCGGTGCCGGATTTTAGCATCAACGGCCCATCGGCAATCGGTTTGCCGACCGAGAGGGTCAGTGGCTCCAGATCTTCCTTGTTGCTGCTCGACAGGATGCCAGCAAAGCCGAAATCATGGGCTTGCGCGGGCAGAGCCGTTGCAAGGGCGATTATCAAGGCAAGAGGTTTCATGTGCATCTCCTTTGGTCATGAATTCAGAGTGGCAGGGCTGCCACTTAGGGTCAGTATGCGGGTGGCGAGACGTTGCGCCTCGGTTGGGGCATGGGTGACGAAAATCGTGGCGGGGCGGTGGTTTGCGATCAGTTGTTCGGTGAGGCTGAGCATGTCATCTGCGGCCTTGGCGTCAAGGGAAACAAACGGTTCGTCCATGATCAGCAAATCCGGCTGTCCGGCAAACCCGCGCGCCAAGGACAGGCGACGCTGCTGACCAAGGGAAAGTTGACCGGGAAAGAGTTCGGCTTTGTCGGCGAGACCAACCTCCTGCAAAACAGCGCGGGCCTCGTCGTTGCTCAGATGCGGATGGATCAGGCGGATGTTATCAAGCACGGAGCGCCAGTTGAGCAGGGTGGGTTCCTGAAACACTATGGCAACGCTGTCAGGACGGGTGATCGTGCCCTCGAACTCGACGTCAATGCCCGCAATCAAGCGTAACAAGGTCGATTTTCCAATGCCTGAGGGACCAAGCAGCGCCAGCGTTTCACCCTTAACAAGATCAAACCGGATGTCGTGCAAAATCGGTGTACTGCCATAAAGTTTTTTGTGTACGTCAACTGAAATCATGCGACCCGCCAGCGGCGCACGCGCGCCTCCCATGGTTGCAGGAGCGTCCATTCGACGATGAGCATCACAGCGATGAACGACAGCGCATAGACCAGCACATGGGCCACATCGAAGAGCTGAAAATAAAGATGAATCTGAAAGCCGATCCCGTCAGAACGCCCAAGGAATTCGACCACCAACACGATTTTCCAGATTACGGCCATGCCGGACCGCGCAGCACCGGCAATGAAGGGGGCGAGTTGCGGCAAGATCACGTGACGCAGGCGGGTCATGCGCGGCATGCGAAACACCTGCGCCAGTGCGGTGAGATTCGGGTCTAGCGCGCGCGCGCCTTCGCGGATGATGGTGGCAACGTTTGGGATTTTATTGAGCGTCACGGCGGTGATGGCGGCCGTTTCGTTTAGGCCAATCCAGAGATAACAGAGCACGATCAGCACCAGCGCTGGCAAATTAAGGAACACCACCAGCCACGGGTCCAGCCAACGGTCGACGGTGGGCGAAAGGCCCATGACGAGGCCAAGTGCAAGGCCCAGGCTCATGGCCAACGCAAAGGCCCAGAGTACCCGCAACAAAGTGTGGCCAAGGTGGTATAGCAGGTCGCCAGACATGAATTCCGTCCAGACAATTGGCAGAAGCGCCTGCGGCATCGGCAGCACCTGCGGGTCATTCGTCAACCAGGCGGCAATGGCCCACAGGAGCAGTAGTCCGAAAAGAGACGCGGCGCGAACGCTCACCGGTTACCGGACCATGAGTTCGGTTTGCCGATCATTCGATTGGGGCGAAGAGGCCAGCAGGCAAAGTCTTGGCCGCGCCCACTAGCTTCTCGCCGCCAAGCTCTGCCATCAGTTTTAGCAACTGATCGGCGCTTTCAGCGTTGATTGGACCCGGATTGGGGATGCCGGTGCGGAAATCAGCACGTAGGGTTTCGAACTGCGCGTCAGTTTTCACGTTCATCCGGGGGCGCAAGGCCTCCCATGGGGCGTCCTGCAGCAGCAGGGTTTTGGCATCACGCGACGCAGCATAAAGCGATTGCGCGATGCCGGGGTGTTCGGCCAGAAAACTTTCCTTCATCACGTAGCCCAGAAGCGGCACGTCCGGATCAAGGCCGAGCGCTTTGGACGCAGTTTCGACCGAGATCAGTTCGCGCATGCCTGCGGCTTTCATCTTGGCCAGGAAATGCCAGAAATTGATCGCGCCGTCCGTACCGCCTGATAATGCATCCTTGAAGATCAGAGGCGGCGCGCCGTAGACCTGTTCCGTCTCAGCCGCGAGGTCCAGTCCGAACTCCTGCTGCGCATAGGCGCGTAGAATGAGCCAGCTTTTGTCGAGTGGACCGCCAGCAATGCCAATCTTGCCACCTGCGAGGTCCTGCAGGGTTTGGGCTGTACTGTCTTTCGGCACCACCAGCCCACCGACCGCCTTGGAGTAAGGGATGAACACGTAATCCTTGCCCGCCGCGCGTTGGCGCGCGACCCAGATCCAGTCGGCAACGGCCAAGTCTGCGGTTCCCCCCTCAAGCGCGACGCGCGTGGCCCCGTTATCAGCATAGGGCTGCACATCTAGGGTGAAGCCGTGTTTCGCATCGAACCCGTTGCGGGTGATGGTGTCGAGTTCCCAGTTGACCGTTCCGATCTTGAGCACGGCGGCGCGGATCACCGGTTGTTCGGCGGCAAGAGGCGCTGCGAGCGCCAAGGCAAGCCCTGTCAGCAGCGAAAGGGCAATGCGGCGGGTGGGGATAGGCATGGTCATGTCTACGTCCTTCTAAATGCGGTGCGTCAATTGGGCGAGACAGCGATGCCCCAGGGTTGTTGGCCGACCGGGATGGATTTGATCGCCTTTTGCTTGTCCACATCAATCACGGTGACGTCGTTGGAGTTGCCGTTGCTGGTGATCAGAAACTTTTCGTCAGG
>CBDTVL010000201.1:0-7163 GCA_965363755.1 uncultured Sulfitobacter sp. | reverse complement strand
AATTGATTAACAGTCAACTGCTCTACCGCTGAGCTACGCCGGAACGGTTTGCGCGATATAGCAATCTGGATTCGCCGCGTCCAGAGGGATTTAGCGGATTTGACTTATTTAACCGCATCGCGGGGCAAGTGCAGTCTGAATTTCGCAGTATCCGAAAGCTGATTGACTGGCGATACAGTAGATTTTCCCGTCAAGTCAACAAGATGGGCGAAAACGTTTCGTGTTGCGGCGCCCATCAGCGCGGCCGGGGTATCGATGTAGATTTGGGCAGCAAGAGCGGCCGCGTCAGCAGGGCCATTGGCGAGAGCAGCAAGAATTGCTGTTTCACGCGCCCGCCGGTGGGTGATCAGCCAACTCAGTCGCGCCGCAGGATCACTGATCGGGGCGCCATGCCCGGGATGGAAGACACGCCAGACTTGTGCTTGCAACTTGTCACAAGACGCCATGAAATCGGTAAGATCACCATCCGGAGGTGAGACCAGAGAACTTGCCCACCCCATCACATGATCTGCGGTAAAGCAGGCATCCTTCCATCCAAGACAAAGGTGGTTTCCGATGTGGCCGGGGGTATGTATGGCCCGCAGGGCCCAGCCTTCGCCCTTGATAACGTCCCCATCCGCCATGGCAACGTCCGGTTGAAAGGCGGCGTCAACGCCTTCTCCGCCGGCGGCAAGGCCAGTCAGAGCCAGTTGCGTCATAACGGCACTGCGCCCAGCAGTGGCGGGGCCAAACCCATAGACCTGAGCGCCTGTCCTGGCCGAAAGGGCTGCGGCAAGCGGAGAGTGGTCCAGATGGGCATGTGTCACGACAATATGGCTTACCCACTGATCGGGTTGCACAGCGGCCAAAATGGCGACCAGATGCGGCGGGGAAACCGGACCGGGGTCAATCACTGCCAATCCGCGTTCGCCGAGCAGATAGGTGTTGGTGCCTCGATGGGTCATTGGTGACGGGTTGGGGGCCACAATTCGGCGCAGGCCCGGTTCCAGCACTTGTGCGACACCAATGGGGGGATCAAAAGGATCGGGGGCTTGGTTCATTGCGCTTCCTTATGGGCAGTGGCCCGGATAGATATATCTCATGTATTTTGACTGGCTCAAACGCTATATGCCGCGCGGCATCTATGGACGCGCTGCGCTTATTCTGATCTTGCCGGTTGTTGCCTTGCAACTGGTTGTATTTATTGTGTTTATCCAACGCCATTTTGAGGATGTCACAAATCAGATGACCCTGACTGCAACGCGCGAGCTGCAGTTGGTTTTTGAAGCCATAGAGACAGCATCAGATGAATCGACAGCGCTTAACGTGATGCAAGAGACCACCGACACGCTTGCGATGAGAGTCGAGTTTGTCGCGCCACAGGCCATTCCCGAACAGGATCAGCTGCGCTGGTTTGATTTTACCGGCACAATTGTGATCCGGGTGCTGAAAACCAATTTACCTCAGATCAAACGGGTATTGCTGCCTGACTCCAGCGATGTGACTGTGTTTGCAGAGTCGACATTGGGACTCGTTCAACTCTCTTTTGATCGTCGTCGTCTTTCAGCTTCGAACCCGCACCAGCTTTTGGTTAGCATGGTGTTTTTCAGCGGCTTGATGACAATAATTTCCTATATCTACATGCGCAATCAGCTGCGTCCAATCAAACGCCTTGCAAAAGCGTCTGAGGCTTTTGGGCGGGGTCGGCATGAACCGTATAGCCCGTCGGGTGCTCTTGAGGTGCGGGCTGCGGGCAGTGCATTTGTCGACATGCGCGCCCGGATTGAGCTTCAGATTGAACAACGCACTTTGATGCTGTCCGGGGTCAGCCATGATTTGCGCACCCCATTGACCCGGCTTAGGCTGGGTTTGTCGATGTTGGATGGCGAGGATGCAGTGCTTCTAAAGCGTGATGTCGACGATATGCAGCGGCTGGTAGACGAGTTTCTGGATTTTGCAAAGGGAGCGTCCGAAGGCGAACCTGAAGAGGCCGACCCGCAGGTTCTTCTGGCCGAAATTGTTGCGGATGCAAAACGCTCGGGAAAAGACGTGACGATCATCGAGAGTACGGGGAAAGGCACAGTCATGCTGCGCACCATGGCCATTCGGCGGGCAATTGAGAACCTTATTGGCAATGCGGTGCGTTATGGCACCAAAGCCGAGTTGTCTGTCGTCATGACGAACAAATCGCTGCGCTTTCAAGTCGAAGATGACGGGCCGGGCATTCCGGCAAATCAGCGGGAGGCTGCGCTGAGACCATTTATCCGCCTTGATCCGTCGCGCAATCAGGACAAAGGCAGCGGCGTTGGCCTAGGGCTGGCGATCGCAGCCGACATCACGCGCGCGCATGGTGGCGAGTTGCTGCTGGGGCAAAGCGACCGGCTCGGCGGATTGAGAGCGGATATTGTGATTGCGCGCTAGGGTTGGATACACAGAAAAACGGCACCTGAGTGCGGTGCCGTTCTAAGCTTCGACGTTGTCGAACTTGCAGATCAGAGAATCGCTTTGCGACGCACCCAAACAAACGCGCCAATTGCGGTTAGGAGCAGCGGAAATCCAGCCGGTACCGGGATCGGAGTGAGCGCCTCTACCGTAAGGTTGTCCAAGGCAAAGGCATGTTTGGCTTTGCGCGCACTGATGGTAACCTGATCGAACGCTGCAGCCTGCAAATAGAATTGAACCAAATCGCGGCTTCTTGATCTGAGCCTTTTAGTGTCGACAACCAAGCCGTTATTCAGAAATTTCAGTGTCAGACGGGTTCGTTGGTCGTGAATGCCAAATCCGAATTGAGTAATCGCATTTGCAAAAACCAATGAGTAACTGGACGAAAGCCCCCTTGTGCCTGGATCGATGACTCTCAGATTGCCATTTTTGTTTATTCCAAGGGCGCGGCTTGAATTGACCCGGGTGTTGAACCGATCTTTGTTGTAGCTGGCCCGAATGCTGGTGATACCCAAGTTCGCAAACAGCGGTTTGGTCGCGTTGGTTCTACCAAGAGGGGCCGCGTCGAAACTTTCGATCTTTGCGTCGGCAAAGTCGGACAGGGAAATGACAGTTGCAGCGTGAGCGACCTGCGTCACAGCCAAGAGTGCGAGTGCAGCAAGTGTGGTTTTTAGTGACATCGTAGCTAATCCAGATCGTTAAGAGTTTAGGAAAAATAGTGATGCTTCTGTTTTGTTCCGAAATGGGACCAGAACATGACCGCGCGACGTCATTCTCAAGATTTGAAGCAAATGTTTCCTGATCGCAGGAGATGCGGCGGAAAGGGAACCTCAATATCTACCTGTATGGCTATCGCTGCGGAACTTATTCCGCATTATCACTGATCACGGAAGCCGGAACCACGAACGCGGTTGGGTCTGATGTTGGCACTGATCACCGGATTTATTCCCAGGATGGGATGGGAGGTAGAGCCGGTGACATTAGTGATTATTTCCGGGCCCGCAGTGATCTGGGTTCGACTGACCCTAATTCCTACAGTGTATTTGACAAAAGAAGCTGTGACTACGACGAAACAAAGAGGGGCCGATCAGGCCCGAACACGGCGGACCTGCTGAACTCTTTTTCGACTGACCGATTTACTTTCTCAAAATATATAAATGGTTCAAGTACCACGATTTACTCTTCCAACACCACGTGGTCCGAGGTTTCGGCTGTGCCGCTGCCCGCAGCGTTCCCGTTCCTGATTGCCGCTCTTGGTGGCTTGGCCTTCATCGGAGGACGCCGCCGCAAAGCGGCCTGACCCTCGCATTCCCTTGACGCCGCCAACATGCAGGCGGCGTCAAAACAAGTTGGCTTCGGGCCAATAGCCGCTGTTCGAGTTTTTGACCCTGATCTCAGCTGTCTCAAGGAAGAGTCTGGGGCAACGGCGGATGGGGTGAGTGCCCGGCCGGTAAGGGCGGGTTCCGATGGGCCAGAGGTCGACCATGCACTAACCTTTGACCTGAGCCATTGCATTGATACACTCCAAGCTGCCGAAGCCATCAACGCGGCGATGTCAAAAAGGGGGGGCGACGTGATTGGCATGGAAATATTTGCCCGATCCTCTAAAAACGAGATCACCCTCATCGGATACCGCGACGGCGTTGATATTAGTCCTGTAATCACAAATAGCTTAGGGCACGCGATCGGAGTCAAAGCGTGACAGCAGGTCGCGCGCGCAGCGCGACGATCCTTGTTCAGGGCAACGCGGACGGTAAAATTCTGTTTTGCCAAGAGGGGCTGAGCTTCTGGGGCGGGGTTGATCCTGACACGGGGGTGATTATCGACGCGCATCACCTAAATCAAGGGTCCTCGCTTGCGGGCCGTATCGTGCTTATGCCGACCTCCCGTGGGTCCTGCAGCGGCAGCGGCGTGTTGCTTCAGTTGGCGCGCAACGGACAAGCGCCGGCGGCCCTGATCTTTCGTGAAGAGGAGAACATTCTCACGCTTGGTGCGATGATCGCAGCGCGGCTTTTTGATGCACCGGTTGTCGTGCTGCGCCTCCCACCATCGATCTTCGACGACCTATCTTGCGCGACCCACGCCAGCATTCGTGGCAATTTTCTTTGCTTCGATGGCACGTCGATCCTCCTGTCACATACAGATGCGGCGTTGCTTGATCTCAGTGATGTTGACAGGAGAATGCTTGACGGGCGGGACGGGCCTGCGGTTAAAGTCGCCATGGAGGTTCTCTGTCTCATGGCCACTGCCCAAGGGGCGACAGGCTTTGTCGATGTCTCGCGGGCACATATCGACGGCTGTATTCTTGCCCATGACGCAAATCTCGATTTCGCTGAAAAAATGCTTGAGATGGGGGCAAAGATCCGGATTCCGACCACAATCAACGCGATCTCAGTGGATCGTGAGAACTGGCAGTCTCAGGGTGTTGTTCCCGATTTTGGCAGCAAAGCGAGCCGCCTCGCGGATGCATATGTCAACATGGGGGCTCGCCCAACATTCACCTGCGCACCTTACCTGCTGGAAGATGCCCCTGTCCGAGGTGAAACGATCGGCTGGTCTGAATCCAATGCTGTGGTCTATGCAAACTCAGTGCTCGGCGCATGCACGGAAAAACATCCCGATTACCTCGATCTTTTCATCGCGATGACCGGGCGAGCACCATACACTGGGGTTTATCTTGCGCAAAACCGAGTGCCCGAACGCGAGATTCACGTCGTGTTGCCGCGCAGTTTTGACGACGCTCTGTGGCCTATGCTGGGATGGCTGGCAGGGGTCAAATCCCCTAACCACATTCCCCTGCTGACCGGACTTGAAGCCGCGTGCCCGACACAGGACGACCTCAAAGCCCTGTGCGCGGCCTTCGGGACAACGTCAGCCGCCCCGATGCTTCATGTCCGGGGACACACACCCGAGGGTAATCTCTCTTTGCCCTTCGATGCGGATAGATTCGACATTACGCCTGCCGATCTGACGCAGGTCTGGCGTAACTTCAATGCAGCAGGCGATCAGATTGATCTGGTGGCGATTGGAAGCCCGCACGCCTCTTTGTCGGAATGCCGCATGTTCGCGGATTTACTGGACGGCCATCAATGTGATGCCGCAACCGATACAATTGTGACGGTGGGTCGCGATGTGCTTTGCGCAGCGACCGCGGAAGGTATCGCAGAACGGCTCCGGCGTGCCGGTGTGCAGATCATCCCGGATATTTGTTGGTGCTCGATCACAGAACCTGTGTTCCCGCACGATGCAAAGGTCCTGATGACAAACTCGGGGAAATATTCGCATTACGCCAGCGGCTTAACCGGTTGCGGTGTACGGTTTGGAAGCCTGTCAGACTGCGCCCGCGCCGCCCGCACGGGGCGCGCTGCAAAGCAGCTTCCGGTTTGGCTATCACCGCCTGCGCAGCACAAGGCCCGCGCGCAGGCTTGAGGTCTGAAGCCGGGTCTATTGGTAAATGAACCCATGGCGAATCTTCCGATGTTTGGGCGGCTTGAAGCCACAGTCAATTTCTGCTCCGAGCAACTCCGAGGACCGAAACGCTCGCCCCACGTAGCCACCACACTCAAATAATTTGTGGAATCTCAATACATTCTAATGCACCAGAACTGGTCTCTCCTCCATTAACTCATTCTTCTCTCGACTGAACTCATTCTTGGATGGGTAACCTCTATGCTTTGATCTTGTTGAGCATATGGACGGTTCTAATTTATTCTGGCTCCAGCAACACTTGCGCGTCTCGAAGTGGGTCCGAGTTTCTTTCACATTCAAGAATCGTCGGGCACCCAGATAATCTCCCGTTTTCTTTTCTCGCGGCCAACTGGCTAGAACGTTCGTGACTTCGATGCGCTGGCTTCTGGAAAAGCAACGCATCACCCACGACCCGGGGTAGAAACTCTCAGTCAGAGTTCCTTCGGCCATGATGACTTCGTGCTGTTTCAACATCAGATGATAATACACAATTTGACGGCACCCATTCATTTGACGAACACCCTTAAGGCACGTCATCGCTTTTGCAGGTCCAAGAAGGCCAAGTTCCTCTATCGTGTCAGGAAAAAGCATGCGGTGCTGTGGCGATACAATCAGGTCATTGTGTGGTAAACCGGCTCCCAACGACCCTGCCTGAAACAGGATCGGTTTTTGTTTGTCGGGCTCTTTGGACCAACTATGGAAGGTTTTGTTGATCCATTTAATGGGCTGAAACCCATGATCTACGGTCCACACCATATCGCCCGCGTTCAGATCCTCTACGGCGATCGATCCTCGATCGGTCTCAATTCGTGTTCCACCACCAAAACACAATAACAGCTTCTTGAAGCTCGAATAATCGACTGTGCCGTCGCCGCTTTGGGCAGAGATCGAGTATTTGAGCCCGGCGATAAGCGGCGTTTGTGATACCAACGCATAGTTCAGTGTATTTATCGGTGAGAAATCGTCATTCGTTGTCGTATTCTCAAACACCACGTAGACCGTAAAGCTCGGGTCGCCATTGTTGGGGGTCACGTCAAATTTGTGCCGCGATCCAACAGGCGTGTTGTCAAGAAAAATTGTCGATGCCGGGGCGACCACCTGATTGGCGTCGCCAGTCATGTCGTTAAAGGTTGCATCGTCATCAAGGACAAAGAGTTCTTCTTCGACGCCGGCTGAAAAAGTGAAAGAATGAGTCCCATCAGGATCGCTCCACAGATCCTTCATCGTCGCGCTGAGCGTTGTATCTACTGTCAGAATTGCAAATGACATGATCC
>CBDTVL010000200.1:0-7245 GCA_965363755.1 uncultured Sulfitobacter sp. | reverse complement strand
TTTCGCGGAAAGGTTTGCCTTGAACGCCAGTTTACCGACTATTGTGAGACATTTTTCGGTTTTCGCGGTTGAAGATTCCGCCCCGGTAGAAATCGCAGACCCGGCCATGACACCAATGCTCACGATGGCCGCCGTAAGGACCACAAAATCGACTGTCACCGCCCCTGAGGTGTCAGATTTGAAGTGTCGCAACAGTCCGAGCAAGCGGTCGCTCACCGCCCGGCTGCGCAAGATTGTTGTCTGACGACGTGTTGCAGCCGGTGGCTTGGTCTTGGTGGTATTGCAGTCCATCTACTCACTCACATTTTTCGTGTCCGTGCTTTCAACTCTCGGATCCTGAAATCAAAGTGGTCTCAACACAATCTCATGCGCCATCGATCAGAATAGCTGGCCGACAGTGGCACTAGTTACATCAAATTGTATTGACCAAGAGCAAAGCGGAAAGAAGGCGCCACCGTGACCTTTGGCGGACTTTGATAAGATGGGCTGCGTCGCGCCAAGAATGCGCATTGGAGAGCATGTGAAGCAACCGCGCGCAAAAACCCGCGCATGCGAGCGCTTTGCCCCAAATCCTGTGCTACACTGCCGGTATTAACGCCAAAGGAGTTTCCCCATGCGCCTGACATTCGCCCTGCCTATCGTTGCGCTAATCGCCGCCTGCGCACCCAAACCAGCACCCGTCACCGGAAGCTTGCCTTTTTTTGGCGACGGTTACCGGTTCAAAGGTGATGCCTGTCTTCGTGTTGGTGAAGATGGTTACACCAACCAGTTTCTGGATGACTCGGCTGACCTGGTTGGTTGCCCCGAAGATCTGGAAAACCTTGGTGTTTTTGTCATCGACTACAGTGCCGTCGAAGTAGCCCGTCGCGACGGCCATGTCCTGTACTCCGTCCCGCGCCGATAGGCCCGGATCAGCGAGAAACAAAAAAGGGCCACCCCGAAGGGTAGCCCTGATTCCATTTCGTGGTAAGCTGGCTCAGGCCAATTTGCGACGCTTCTTGCGTACCGCCGCCAAGCCGCCAATCGCGGCGAGCAGCATGATACCAGTTGCAGGCAATGGCACGGGGGATGGCGCTGCTGTCACCAAGTTTTGCCGCCGGCTGGCATCCGTGCTTTCTAAATAGGTCAAATCCCAGCTGCTTCCGCCAGTCCAGTTCATTGCGGCCTGCAGATAACCAGCCGCTAAAGTCTCGACGTCCTGACTCGCAGATGCCTGAAAGAGGCCTTCTGTGATATCCCAATCGCCGTCATAGACGACCTCCCACAACGAGAGTTGGAAAGCGGCAGATTTCGCCCGGTTCACTTGGACATCAGGGTCGCTAAAAAATGTGTCGCTGAAATTTGCGTCAAAGATCGACTGCACGCGCGCCATACCAACCGGCACCAGATTAACGCCGCCATTCTGGAACGGAGTGGTTGTAGCTGCGTACCCATATTCAAGTGATGTGCCGAGGAATGCCCCTAGATCCAGACACCATGCAACGAAATCGCCCAGACCATTCTGTGTCGTGTCAGACATATTGAATCCGCCCGCAGAAACCTGGGTCAGGCCACCAGCAACGGGCACAGGGACAGTATTTAACGTGACGGTGCGATAGCCTGCCGCCGATCCGTTGTATTTCAGAGAAATTGGAGCAGCCCAAGAAGAGCCAGCAATCATCGTTACTGCAACCGCGGCTGCAGCCAGTTTTTTGACACTCATACCATTTTACCTTTTACACTCAACAACTGTACACGAAACAGATTCGAACTGCGTTTCGTACATGTCCTCTTTACAGCACCTGATCTCGAACAAACAGGCTCTGTGGCGGAAATGGGGCGAGAAATAGTCTTTTTTGATCTTAATTTTCAGTGCGTTAGATACAAACAGCGCAAAATCTCGGCTTTGTTTCGCGATCCGTCACAATCTGATTCCGGGCCAGATGCACCACGAATTCTGCGGCGAATCGGAACGACATTTGAAATTCGCAATCTTGTACAGTTTACAACCAGTTGCCACGGCCGGCTGCCGTATCCCGTTTCGCAATAAAACGTCCAGCGTAGTCAAAGGTTGCATAATCTGCTCTTTTGGCGCCGGGTATTCAGTTGGATCGGTGATATTGCAGCGGTACGGCTAGCCAAGTGTTAGCCATTTTCCTCTTCCAGATGTAGTTTCATATCAATCAGAACTTGCTGCAGGATAGAGGTTTCTTTTAGCAGCCGTTTCGCCTCGTTGATCGTGATTACGCCATCTTGGATCGATTGCTGATACTCGGCCATCAACATGGCAAAGCGCTGGCTTAGTGCAATTACATCAGTGTTTACGCCGCCCTTGCGGTCGTCATTGGGCCGCCGATCGTCATAAGACAGGCTAATTCCTTTCAACTCGGCCAGAGCGGATGTCACGTGGGGATAGCCGGCGGCTTCCTCCAACAGCGCGACAGCGTCAATTGGCATGAACCGGTCAGCGTGTTCGGTGTTGTCTGAGTAATACCGTCCAAGCGTCGCTTTGGATTTCCCTGTCAGTGTACAGGCCGGTTCGATGCCGACATCCTTGACCAGCGTCTCGGTGTGTTTCTTTAGATAACTGCCTATTCCGGCCATAGATTTGTCCTCGTTCACGATCCTCATGACCGCCAAGTGCGATGAAAGTTCTTACTCATGCCCATTAATCGGTTTGGCGCGGAAAGTCATTTACAAACCATCTCCCATATTCCTGGATTCGGCGAGCGCCTGATGTTCCCGGTATTAGTATGCGGACCGGGTTCATTCTGCTTTTGGCATTTGGGGAAAGCAAGATCGACAGCCCGATGACTGGTAATTGCGCGGTTTGGCGCATGTTGGCTTGGCAAACCCAAGGCGCGAGATACGAGCGTAAACGGTAAGGAGGGCAAAATGCGTAAGACCTCCTGAGCCAGAGCCTGGATTGACAGTGCCACTGCAATGAGGATTATCAAAAAGCAGGGGCAGGCCCGGATGCGTTGGAAAACATCAAAAGCCAGTACTTGGCAAAATTCACATTGCTTTCATCCAACCCAGGGTCTTGTCTGTATCGCCGTTTGGTCTGTATTCGGCGCCCAGCGGCGCAGTATAGCCAAGCGCACTGATTAATTTGAAGACATGGCCATATGAGACTTCACCACGATCCGGCCTGCCACGGTCTGGAACCGAGGCGAACTGTATATGGCCGATGATCGGTTGCAGAGCGGCAAGCTTGTGGGACAAGTCACCCTCCATCAGTTGGACATGGTAACAGTCGAACATCAAAGCGAGATTGTCGCATTCGACTTCGGTGATGATTACTTTGGCCTGATCAGTTGTTTTGAGAAAATACTCTGGCGCATCGTATTTGTTAAGGGGCTCGATCAGGATGGTAATTCCATGTGCCGCAGCATTTGTGCAGGCATATTTGAGGTTGGAAACAAATGTCTCGTGGGCTTTGATGCCATTGGCAAATCCCGCCATGACGTGGATTTTTTTGGCGCTTATTTCGACGGCGTAGGTAATCGCTTCATCAATTGCCAAGCGGGCTTCGGCCACGCGTTCGACCAGAGCTGACAACCCATTGTCACCTGCGGCAACAGTACCGCGCCGGGTGTTGAGGCCCAGCATCTCGAGATCGGTTTCAGCCAACGCTTTGGCCACGTCCGCCGAGGGAACATCATAAGGCCAGTGGCATTCTACAGCATCAAATCCTGCGGCCTTGGCTGCACGGATCGCGTCAGGCAGAGGTCGATCAGCCCACAAGAATCCGAGGTTGGCTGAAAACTTTGTCATTCGTCCCACTCCACATCGAAATGTTTCACCAAATCGGAGACTTGATCCAGGCTGAGCGCGCGGGCGTTATAGCCGCGCATGAGGATGGCCAAACGTGCCGTGTCCTCCAGCTCTTCAATTGCATAACACGCCGCTTCAACATCTTTGCCCGCTACGACGGGACCGTGATTGGCGAGCATTACAGCGCTTCGCCTGCCCGCCAAACCACGTACCGCCTCTCCCATCGCGGGGTCTCCGGGGAGAAAGAAGGGTAACAGCTTTACCTTTCCCAGCTTCATGATTGCGTAAGGTGTCAGGGGCGGCAGAAAATCATCTTCGTCAACATCGGGCATCAGTGACCAGGCGACCGAATGGCAGGAATGTAAATGCACAACGGCTCCCGCCGTGCTGCGAGTATCGTAGAACGCTGCATGCAGAGGCATTTCTTTTGTTGGCGCGTCACCGCCAATAAGGTTTCCCTCAACATCGAACCGAGAGAGTCGAGCGGGGTCCAGTCGACCAAAGCTTGAACCAGTTGGCGACACCAGAAGTCCGCCGTCATCTGTCCGCGCCGAGATGTTGCCCGTGCTGCCGCCGGTCAGACCACGGTCGTACATGGATTTGGCCAAGCCACAGATGTTTTCGCGCAAAAGGGATTCAAGGGTCACATCTCACCTCCTAAAACTGCAGCAGCCTTCAAGAAATAGTCGGGCGCCCCAAAATTTCCGGATTTGAGCGCAATAACCAGATCGGGTCCTGCGCGGAGGGCCGGAACACCGGGATCGATCTCGGGTCCAATCTCAAAACTATCGATCGAGAGACCCTCAACGACGGCGCCGGACGTCTCGCCACCTGCAGTCAGTATCTTGGAAATGCCGAGCACGACTAAACTCTGTGCGACCGTGGCAAAAAACCCCTCCAAAGCGGCCGCAGACCGCTCGCGCCCGTATGTCGTCTGTACATCGCGAACCACCTGCGGATCGGCGGAACTATAAGCCAGCGGCACACCGTCTTGCGCAACCAACCAGTTAGCCACGTCTTCCGGTTTTAGCCGGCCCTCGATGACTTCTTCTGCCACGATTTCATAAGTTGGATTGGAATTGCCGTGAAGATTGACTTGTGCGCGGGTCGCGTTCGAACACGAGCCGGACAAAACAACGCACTTGCCCGCCTGTCCTCTCCATGTTCTGCCACGGCCCGTGATTGCGCCTCGGCGGGCGAAATTTCCTGGCAACCCCAGCGCCACTCCGGACCCGCCGGTGATCAGCGGCAGACCGTCAGCAGCTGCGCCGATCTGCATCAGGTCCCTGTCGCGCAACGCATCGACCACAATCAGGCGTTTGCCCAGATTATGCTCTGCCTCAAGCCCCGCCTTGATTGCATCGGCACCGGCAAAAACAACGGGCGCCGCAACATGGCCAACCTCCAAAGAAGTTTGGGGTTTCAGCCAGCGGCGGATGTCGGAATCCGTCATCGGCGTCAGCGGATGGTTTTGCATGCCGCTCTGGCTCAGCAGAACGTCACCCACAAAAAGATGCCCTTGATAAATTGACCGACCTGTCCCGGGAAAGGCCGGACAAACGATCACCTTATGGGCATCCAGCGCCTTGGCGAGTGCTTCGGCGACGGGGCCGATATTACCCTCAGGCGTGCTGTCGAATGTTGAGCAGTACTTGAAAAAGAACTGCTCACAGCCCTGCGCCTTCAGCCAGTCCAGCGCTTCCAGCGATTGGCGCACAGCTTCGCGAGGGTGATTTGAACGCGACTTTAACGCGATTACGCCGGCCTCAACATCGGTGCCGGCACCTTTGTCCGGGACGCCAGTGTACTGCACCACACGCATGCCCTTTTTCGCCAAAGTGTTGGCCAGATCCGAAGACCCGGTAAAATCATCGCCGATACAGCCCAGCAGCATTAGATCTCTCCCGGGAGCTTGATCCCAGCGTTGCGGGCGTACACCTTGGCGACCGCCGCGTCATCTTCGCGTCCCAGTCCGGATCCGGACGCCGCAAGAAACTGTTGCAATGCCGCTGCCGTGATGGGCGCGCCGAACTTTGCCTGTTTGGCGATTTCCAACACGATACCCAGATCTTTAAGCCAGATATCGACGGTGGAATGGGGAGTGTAATCGCCCGCTACAATGTGCGGTGCCCGATTTTCCAGCATCCAACTCGTGCCAGCGCACTTGCTGATGACTTCGACGAACTTTTCCGGGGCCACGCCTTGGGTCATTCCAAACGTCATGGCTTCGGCCATGGCCGCGATATGCACGCCAGCCAGAAGTTGGTTCACGGCCTTCATCGCTGAACCGGCGCCGACGGTTTCACCAAGATCAAACACGGTTTCGGCGGTTGCGTCCAGAACAGGGCGTGCAGCAGCAAAGGCTTCGGGTGATCCCGATGCCATGATCGACAGTTTGCCTTGTGCGGCCTTGGCAGAGCCGCCTGAGATTGGCGCGTCCAGATACAACACACCAGTTTCGGCGCACCTTGCGGCCATCCGTTTTGCGAACTCCGGTGGGACAGTCGCGCAGGCTATTACAACCGCACCTGACCTGAGCATCGAAACAATTCCCTGATCACCGAACAGCACATTCTCAGTTTGCACCGCGTTCAGCACCACAATAGCAACCGAATCCAGATCACTGGCGACGTCTGGTAACGTTCCGTCAGCACCGCCGTCCGCCCGAAAATTGTCGACCGCTGCGGGCGCAATGTCAAAACCATGGGTGACATGACCCGCTTTCAAAATTGAGCGCGCCATACCGTTGCCCATCGATCCAAGGCCGATGAGCGCGGTTGTAATTCTTTTTGACATTGCTGATCCTTTTCACGTGGATTGAGTGCTCAGGTTCTCAGCTTTGAAACTGCGGGCCGTCGCGTCTAATTGCTGGCACAATGTATACCTTTTCTGTGTAGTGTCATCTGCACCCCCAGAGATCGCAATATTCTTGTTGAACACGTCGATGAGTGATGTTGATAATGATTTTTTGGTGTAGCACCATACCGATGCGACACAATTGCGATTTGTGCTAGACTTGTCGAGATCATGGGGACGGAGATTGTGATGTCAAAGCCAGACGATGCTAAGTTTAAGGGCCGCCTGCATGGCGAGCAGATTGAGCCAGAGCAAAACGATAATATGCTGTTACGGCTTGTGTATATGTTGCTCATCGCGGTGATGATTTCGCTGGCGCAGACGGTCTTGGGCGTGGCGACAATTGTGCAGTTCGTTGTCATGTTGGTCAGCAACAAAAAACCGAACGAACGGTTGGCCGATTTTGGTACCGACTTGGGCATCTGGATAGCCAAGGCAGCGCGCTTTCAAACCGCCGCGAGCGACGTGAAACCTTGGCCGTGGTCTGAATTGGACTGAGGTCGTATCCAGTGCGTCGTTCTGGGAATTTCAGGATGAACTCCCAAGTTCCAAGGGAGCAAAGGTTCTCGGTGACCACATGGTGATTCCCTATCGCTGAGCAATGCATAAAGTAATTCGGAATTGGTATCAGAA
>CBDTVL010000199.1:0-7290 GCA_965363755.1 uncultured Sulfitobacter sp. | reverse complement strand
GACCAGTTATCTTAAGTACGGCCAATATCAGCTTCGAGCCGATTTAAATTTCACGTCTCAATTGGGAGTGACAGTCGTCTCGCTACTTTTAATGGGTTCACTGATGGCAGACGCGCTGTGCAGGTCTAAAATTTGATGAAACGCCCCAATACTTAAGCCTATTGAACAGAGATGCCTCAGTAGCATAAGCAACTAATAACGCCGTCGAGATACAGGGGATGCTGATGAGTGCCGAAAGATCTAAAGGTGCACCACTTCTGCCACTTGCAGACAACGGACTGAATAATTCAGACAGGGTGCCGGTGTCAAACGCCACAAGCAAATCAAAACTGTTCTTGATCCCGTTATTTATGCTGACGCTTTTCACGGGTGCCGTGATCGGAATGTATTTCCAACCACCCGGGTTGCGTATCTTTTTCAATGCCACGGGGCTCGAACCTGGTGCGGGAACTGAAACCCCAATTGCGGTGGCGATCCAGAAAGTGACATCGCAAGAAGAAATCGCTGTAGTCAGTGAGGGCGATGTCGTGGCGTTGGGTCGAATCATCCCACGTGGTGATGTGACACGGGTAGCAACCCCGTCTGGCGCCGGGGACGCCCGGATTGCTGAAATTCGTGTTGCTGAGGGAGACGAAGTTACGGCAGGTGACGTGCTTGCGGTACTTGACAATCTTCCTCAGCTGGAAAGCAGTGTCGTCTCATCGCAAGCGAATATTGGTGTCCGTGAGGCAAATTTGTTGCAAACGCGAGCCTCCATCCGCGCCAGCCGTGACGAGGCTCATGCAGGACTTGAACGTGCTGAGGCAACCGCCACAGCTGCCCAGTCCGACCTTATCCGGGCGACATCACTATTCGAGCGCGGTGTTGTAACGCGCGCAGATTTTGATCGGATTATCGCGCGTGCAAATGAGGCGGGTCGTGATGTTGAGCGAAATATAGCAACACTGTCGCGTTACGAAACCGGATCGGATTCCGTCCAGGCTGATATTGCAGTTGCCGAAGCCAATTTGGAAGCCGCCCGCGCCGATCTGGCCCGGGCCCAGCAGGAACTGGAACGAGCGTTTGTACGCGCGCCTGAAAATGGAACGGTACTCGACGTCAATGCCCGGGTTGGAGAGCGTCCGGCCAATTCTGGCATCATTGACTTGGGTAATACCTCCCAAATGACTGTCGAGGCGGAGGTCTATCAAACATTGATTGGGCGCGTCGCGATAGGAGATCCCGTAGTCGTCTCAGCCGAGGCGCTTCGGGAGGACCTGTCAGGCGTTGTCTCAGTCATAGGGCTCGAGATTGGCCGCCAATCAATCACTTCAGAAGATCCAGCAGCCAATACCGATGCACGCGTGGTCGATGTGATTATTATGCTTGACCAAGTCTCATCGGAAATGGCCCGCCGTTTTACGAATCTCGAAACCATTGTTCGGATTGATGCAGGCCGTCTTGAATGAGCAGACTACTGACGTACTTGTTCGGGCGTTTGCCCATAGGCTGGTTGCAGCTTGCCCACAACAGGGCCAGGCTGATTGCCGCTGTCGCAGGTGTCGCCTTCGCCAATCTGCTCGTGTTCATGCAACTCGGGATTTTGGGTGCTCTGAACGGATCAACTGTCGCTCCCTATACAATGCTGAACGCCGACATCATTATTTCATCTGAGGATGGAAATACACTAACCGATAGCGGCAATGTTGCGCGGGCACGCATGTTTCAAGCGTTAGGAGTGCCCGGCGTCGCATCCGCTGCCCCTCTGTTCATTGGTAATCTTCCATTCAGTATGGCGGATGGCACTTCGGTTTCGTTATTGGCCTTTGGTATGGATACATCCCGCCCATCCTTTGCGTCATCGGTGATTGTAGATTCACTGGGAGAGTTGGAGATCGAGAACACTGCACTCCTCGACACTCAGACACGAGGTGTTCCTGCTTCCGCGTATGAGGGACTATTGTTGGGGCAACCATTTGCGTTTGAAGCGAATAGTCAGACACTGACTGCCATTGGGACTCTTGAGGTTGGCGGAGGCTTCCTTGCTGATGGCACCCTAGTTCTGTCTGATCAGACATTTCTTCGCTTCTTTGAGCGACGCACGAGTGGTGCACCAAGTCACATTCTGATCAAGGTGAATGACAATATTTCATTGGACCGGGTCGTAAAGCGGATCGAAGCGGTCCTACCCTCTGAAAGCGTGAAAGTGCAAACCTTGGAGGATGCTGCGAAGGCCGATCTGGCCTTCATGTCATCAGAGCGTCCAACAGGTATAATCTTTGGGTTTGGCGTACTGATTGGGATTATTGTTGGCATTGTGATCGTCTATCAGGTGTTGTCTTCCGACGTCGCCGATCATCTGCGCGAATATGCGACGTTCAAGGCTATGGGCTATGGCCAGTCCTTTTTCCTTGGCATCGTATTCGAAGAGGCAATCGTACTTGCAATCTTTGGATTCATTCCCGGATTTATCGTTTCGCTTGGCCTTTACGCAGGGTTGAGTTCAGTGACCAGTTTGCCTGTCGCCATGGACGCCAGTCGGGCTATCCTGGTCTTTTTTGGCACGCTTTCGGCTTGCACGATCTCAGGCGCGATAGCGACCCGCCGACTGGCAGGCGCTGATCCGGCGGATTTGTTCTGATGGCTGATGGCTATCCGATAAGTGTGACGGGCCTGAACCATTTCTTTGGCAAAGGTGAGGCGCGCAAGCAGGCAATTTGGGACATAAACCTCAACATTGAGAGGGGCACCCTGACGATATTGATGGGACCATCAGGATCAGGCAAAACAACCCTTCTTACTTTGATGGGATGTTTGCGCGAAGTGCACGAAGGAAGCGTTCAACTTCTGGGACAAGAATTGAATGGGGCTGAAGAAACGCAGATGGTCTTGTTGCGGCGCAGGCTAGGTTTTATATTTCAGGCGCACAATTTGCATGAAAGCCTGACCGCAACGCAGAATGTGTTGATGGGATTGCAGGTGCATGGCGCTGGCAATGTCGCAAAGCAACTGACTGCGACGCGCCATATGCTGGATCTGGTCAGTCTATCTGATCGCAGGGATTACCTGCCCGGAAATCTTTCGGGAGGGCAGAAGCAGCGTGTCGCTGTGGCCCGCGCCCTGGTATCAAATCCTGAGATCGTTTTTGCGGACGAGCCAACGGCAGCGCTGGACAAAGATTCTGGTTTGAACGTTGTCACGATGCTCAAGGACCTTGGACAAACGCGCAATGCTACAACTGTGATGGTGACTCACGACAACCGCATTCTTGATCTGGCAGACAGGATCATCACAATGGAAGAAGGCAGAATTGTCGGCGACACCAAGCTCTGAAAAGGGCTCAATGTAGCCTCCTGCGCCGCAGCAAAAAAGATTTTTCGTAATCGCCTGAATGTCGGCTTCCAGTGTGGCTGCTTGCCAGTTTCGCACCAGCGGCGAAGGTCGGCTCAGCCCCAGCCTCTTGGCAAGCGGCATGACCTTCACAGCGTCAATCCCCTCTGAGACAAAAAGATCATAAGCAGCATCAAGCCAGAGTTCTCTGTTGGCGCGCGGACGTGGAGGCGAGGTTGTTTGCATCCCTGCAGTGTAAACGACTAGCATAAGTGTCAATTATCGAGAATGGTGAATTGACACTTATGTCGATGAACCTAATCACAGTCAGAGGCTGCCATGTCGAAGGACCCCCTGCTTCAGCCGTTTCAACTTAAGCACTTGACCTTGCGCAACCGGATCATGACCACCAGCCATGAGCCAGCCTATCCCGAGGACGGCATGCCAAAGGAACGATACGCCGCCTATCACGCGGAACGAGCAAAAGCCGGGGTCGCGCTGGCGATGACGGCGGGGTCTGCGGCGGTCAGCAAGGATAGCCCACCGGTCTTCAACAACATTCTGGCCTATCGCGACGATGTGGTGCCTTGGATTCAAAATCTGACCGACGCCGTACATGAACATGGCTGTGCGGTGATGATACAGCTGACCCATCTGGGGCGGCGCACGACTTGGAATAAAGGCGACTGGCTGCCCTCCATTTCATCATCCAAGCATCGCGAACCAGCCCACCGCGCATTTCCCAAGCTGATCGAGGATTGGGATATCGAGCGCATCATCGCTGACTTCGCCGATGCCGCCGAGCGTATGAAAACGGGCGGCATGGACGGGATCGAATTGCAAGTCTACGGCCACCTGCTGGATCAGTTCTGGTCTCCACTAACCAATGACCTGGTTGGACCTTACGGCGCTGACACGTTGGAAAACCGGATGCGTTTTCCCATGGACGTGATCGCGGCAATCCGCAAACGGGTTGGGTCAGAATTCATTGTCGGGCTGCGCTATACTGCTGATGAGGCGCAGAAAGGTGGCATCACAGCAAAAGACGGGTTGGAAATATCAAAACGGCTGGCTACGTCCGGACATATCGATTTTCTCAACGTGATCCGGGGCCGCATCCACACCGATCCGGCAATGACCGACATAATCCCAGTACAGGGTATGAAAAACGCACCGCATCTGGATTTTGCCGGCGAAGTCAAGAAAGCCACTGGAATGCCGACGTTCCACGCCGCGAAAATTCCTGACGTCGCTACGGCACGTCATGCTATTCAGGCGGGCCTGCTGGATATGGTCGGCATGACACGTGCGCATATGGCCGACCCGCATATTGTGCGCAAGATCATCGAGGGGCGCGAGGATGATATCCGCCCCTGCGTCGGGGCGACTTATTGCCTCGACCGGATTTATCAAGCGGGTGATGCGCTGTGCATCCACAATGCGGCGACAGGGCGCGAGTTAACGATGCCCCATGACATTCCAGAAGCGGAAACAAAGAAAAAAGTCGTAATTGTCGGCGCTGGCCCCGCCGGGCTTGAGGCCGCGCGCGTCGCGGCGGAACGCGGCCATGATGTCACCGTTTTTGAGGCGGCAGTTGATCCCGGAGGGCAAATCCGGCTCACTGCGCAAAACCCTCGCCGCCGCGAGATGATCTCCATCATTGATTGGCGCATGGCACAATGCGCAGCACGGGACGTGGCCTTTCGCTTCAGCACTTGGGCCGAGGCGGAAGACGTGACCGCACTTAACCCCGATGTCGTCATTATCGCGACAGGCGGTCTGCCGAGCACACAGCTTTTTGAACAAAACCACGAGCAGACCCATGTAGTCACTAGCTGGGATATCATATCGGGCGATGTGAAGCCTGCAGGCAACGTGCTGATCTACGATGAAAGCGGTGATCACCCCGCGCTACAGGCCGCCGAAATCGCGGCCAATGCAGGTGCGAAGGTGGAAATCATGACACCCGACCGGACATTCTCACCCGATGTAATGGCGATGAACCTTGTGCCCTACATGCGCAGCCTGCAGGACAAGGATGTGACCTTTACCGTAACGCGGCGTCTGATGGATGTCCGGCGCAACGGCAACCGGATGACGGCCACCATCGGCACAGATTACAGCGACCATACCCACGACGCGGAGTATGATCAGGTCATCGTCAATTATGGAACCCTGCCGCTGGATGATTTGTACTTTGACCTCAAGTTGCTGTCGTCCAACGGTGGCGCTGTGGACCAGAACGCGTTGATCGCAGGTACTCCGCAGGCCATCAACCGCAACAAAGGTGGTGCGTTTCAGCTATTCCGCATCGGTGATGCTGTGTCCGCCCGCAACACCCACGCAGCGATCTACGATGCGCTGCGCCTGATGAAGGATATCTAAGATGCGCAGCATTAAGACCATTCATGTCGTGTCGTGTCTTGTCATGCCGAAGGCGAAGTGGGCGATGTCATTGTTGGCGGCGTGGCCCCGCCTCCGGGTGAGCCCTTGTGGGAGCAGCGCAGCTGGATAGCAAAGGACGAGACCTTGCGCAATTTCATGCTGAACGAACCGCGCGGCGGGGTTTTTCGCCATGTAAACCTGCTGGTCCCGCCCAAGCATCCCGAGGCACAGATGGGCTGGATCATCATGGAACCCGAAGACACACCACCAATGTCGGGATCAAATTCGATCTGTGTCTCGACCGTACTGTTGGACAGTGGCATCATCCCAATGATCGAACCCGTCACCGAGATGACACTGGAAGCGCCCGGCGGGCTGGTGCGCGTCCGCGCAGAATGCAAAGACGGTAAGGCCGAGCGGATCACGGTGCAGAACCTGCCATCCTTTGCTGGAGAGATAGGTGCGCGGCTTGACGTGCCGGGGCTCGGAGAAATCCGTGCCGATGCCGCCTTTGGTGGCGACAGTTTTGTGGTCGTGGATGCTGCGGCCGTTGGATTTGATCTGATCGAAGGGGAAGCTGGAAAACTTGCTAAATTGGGCGTCGCGATCACCAATGCTGCGAATAAACAGCTTAGCTTTCATCATCCCACCAATCCCGACTGGCGCCATTTCTCGTTCTGCCTGTTTGCGGGGCCTTTGACTCGCGAGGGCAGCCACTTAACAGCCCGCGCCGCCGTCGCCATCCAGCCCGGAAAGATCGACCGCTCTCCCACTGGAACAGCGGCCTGTGCTCGAATGGCCCTGTTGCACGCGGCAGGCAAGATGCAGGTCGGCGAGACTTTTACCGCACAGTCTATCATCGGATCGGAATTTCACGGACGGATCGCGGGCACAGCCACACTCGGGGACACTCGCGCAATCATCCCCGAAATCACCGGCCGCGCATGGATTACCGGCACCCATCAGCATATGCTCGATCCCGATGACCCATGGCCAGAAACACTCTCTTATCAAATACCACTAATTGGACCCATAAGTGCTGACGTCAGACACTGACAATCCGGCTTGCGAAATCGGCATCGAGTCAAAAGCGCTAATTCTCATGACGCTGCTTGGTCGCGCGAAGTATGAGCGCATTTTCTGAAGGTTGCGAGTAAGGGAAAGTTTTGGCCTCAAGCTGATCCATGCAACACGCCTCTGGCGAACTAAACCCCATAGAGACCGATGAGAAGTTTGAGCGAGTGATGGAGATCCAAGCGTATCTCAGGCGTCATGCGCGCGATGCTCATTTGATCCGGATCAAGGCGGCAACGGAGCACGTCGATTAAGGTGCCTTGACCGCCAACAGAGGAGACCGATTGAATGCCAGCTACGGCCAAACCCGCCACTACTAATACAGCCAACACGAAGCTCAACGGCGCCAATCCGGTTGCTGCTACATCCGCAACCGCCAAAGCTGCCGACGCCAAGCTTAGTAACGGGACGGAGATACAGACCATAGTGGCGAAGGATGTGGTGCTCGCCAATACGGCACCGTCAGCTGAGGCTATTCGTAAGGCATTTGAAAGCGGGCGATATCCCTACAAGGATCGCATG
>CBDTVL010000198.1:0-7309 GCA_965363755.1 uncultured Sulfitobacter sp. | reverse complement strand
GCTAAGGGCACCCGGTCCTTAATCCGTTTGAGCTTCAGCAAATCGCTGTAGTTGTGGATCTTGTGATCCTCTCCGTCATCGACGTGGTCAGGCTGGATCCAATACCGGCTTCCAATTGTCCGAAACCCCATGAACTTTGGCGGCGCATAACACACTTCATCATCCACACGGCAGATATTCACGACCCAGCCTTCATTCGGCATTCGCGCTTTGGAGCGGCAGGTTTGAGGTGAGGCAAAGGCGATTGTCGGAACCTTGAGAGACATGCCCACAATCTGGGCCGAAGCGGCACCAAGCGAATGCCCTACGATGAATTTGGGGCGAACGCCCTTGGCGAACATGTAGACCATTTGCGCGTGTTCCAGAAAACCTGCATGCCACTGTGCTCCGCTGTCACCGGAAACAACTTCGAACCCATGGGTATCAGCACCGGCGTTGGATGAGATATTAAGATTGAAATCGAACCAGTCTGAAAGTTCGTTTGTACCGGGAATAATCAGCCCGCCATTTTTGAGATACACCGCCTGAACCCCGGCGACATCGATCTGTTCTTTGATTTCGGCACTATTGGTGCCGGCATATGTGCTCGCAATCATGTCTGCGGCATCGAGTAGTTTGACCTGGGCCATACTGAATCCTCCGTCGGTTTGAAATATAGTCTTGGAATGATCCAATCTAACCATGTGGGGCGCCTTCGAGTCGAGGGTCTCGCGTCAGCAGAGCCAGTCCCGGTGTCTGAATGTCGCTTTCCCGTCATGAGCGGTCGGGCTGGTTTTGCAGGGGTCTGCACTGCAAGGTATTGCTGTCAAAGATTGTAACGGAGTCGCTTGCCATGAAAACCTACGTGAAAGCTCTTGTTGTCGGCGGCGGTGCCGTCGGAACGTCTATCGCCTATCATCTGGCCAAGGCCGGATGGGATGACGTTGTGTTGTTGGAGCGCGACGAGTTGACTTCAGGCTCTACTTGGCATGCGGCGGGCCTTCTGCCGTTGTTCAATATGTCTTACGCGACAACGCATATTCACAAATATTCAGTGGATTTCTATAAATCACTTGAGGCTGAGACCGGTCTGAACGCCGGTTTCTCTGTTGTCGGGAACTTGCGGATGGCGCAGTCAAAGGCGCGGATGGATGAGTACATGCTCTACGCCTCGACCGCTGAAACCTGCGACGTGCCGTACGAGTGGTTAAGCCCTGCACAGATCAAAGATCGGTGGCCGCTGATCCGGACTGAAGACCTTGAAGGCGCAATATATCATCCAACTGATGGGTATATTAATCCTGCAGATGTGACGATGGCGATGGCCAAAGGCGCACGGCAGCGCGGCGTATTGATCGAACGGAAGTGGCAGGTTGATGGCTACAATTGGACCGGAGACCATTGGGATGTGACCTGCACTAAGATGGTGGAGAAAGGCGGCAACCTTGTGCCATCGGACGAGCAGATTGTAATTCACGCGGAACATGTTGTGACCGCAACAGGCAACCACGCCCAACGCACTGCCAAACTACTGGGCATCAAGATACCAGCCATTCCGGTCGAGCATCAGTTCATCGTCATGGATAAAGATCCCGCGCTGGTTGAATTCCGCAAGACCAACCCCGAGCACCCCGTCATCCGCGATGCCGACGCGCAGTCTTATGTACGTGAAGAGCGCGGCGGCTGGATACTGGGTGTCTACGAAAAGAACGCACCGGCACGTTTTGAACATGGCGTACCGGATAGCTTTCGAGCCGACCTGTTCCAGCTCGATCTGGAGCGGATCGAGGAACAATACGCCGCCATGATCCATCGCGTGCCGTCGTGCGAGGAGTGCGGTTTAAAAGACGATTTCAATGGTCCGATCTGTTATACTCCTGACGGCAATCCCCTGGTTGGACCGGCGCCCGGGTTGCGCAACATGTGGCTGGCCGAAGGCTTCAGCTTTGGCATCACCGCCGCGGGCGGAATCGGCCATTACCTCGCCCAACTAATGGTAGAAGGTGAGGCCGAGATTGACATGGCTTCGCTTGATCCAAAACGCTATGGCAGCTGGATGACAACCGAGTTTGCCGCGCGCAAAAATGAAGAGTGTTACGACCACGTCTACATCCTGCATCACCCGGACGAAGAACGCCCGGCAGCGCGTCCGTTGCGCACGTCACCGGCCTATGACCGGCAAGCCGCTCGGGGCGCTCAATTTGGTTGGGCGGGCGGCTGGGAACGCCCTAACTACTACGCCCCGCAAGGGTTCAGCGACCACGACAGCCGATCGTTCCGGCGTGGAGCTTGGTGGCAATACGCAGTAGACGAAGCCAAGGCGGTGCGCGAAAGCGCCGGTTTGATCGATGCCACTGCGTTTACCAAGCACATTGTCAAAGGTCCGGGTGCAACTGCATTTCTGGACTGGTTCACCACAAACAAACTGCCCCGCGTCGGTCGGATCAACCTGACCTACGCGCTGACCGCTCACGGCACGACGCGCACAGAATACACCATCGTGCGCCTACGAGATGACGAATATTATCTGGTCAGTGCAGGGGCCTGGGCGGACTACGACGCGGATTATTTACGCAAGGCGATTGAAGACAAAGAGGATGAGTTTGGCCGTATTGAGATGCAGAATGTAACAACCCAATGGGGTGTGTTTGCGATTGCAGGCCCGAAGTCTCGCGACATTTTGAAGTCAGTGATCACCGATGCCGATCCTGAATCCGCATTAACAAACAAGCGCTTCCCGTGGCTCAGCGCAAAACAGATCGAGCTTGGCATGTGCCCGGTCAACGCCATCCGTGTGGCATATACTGGTGAATTGGGATGGGAGCTGCATCATCCGATCGAAATGCAGAACTATCTGTTCGATCTTCTGGAAAGAGCTGGCGAAGCCCATGCCATGAAGCTGGTCGGCGGGCGGGCACAGAACTGGTTGCGGCAGGAAAAATCCTACCGCGCGTTTGGTACCGAGCTGGGACGTGACGCGACACCTTTGGAGGCTGATCTGCCCCGGTTTGTCGACCTGAGCAAAGAGTTCCATGGTAAAGCCGCACTTGAGCAAATCGGTATCCGTTCAAAATGTGTGACGGTTCTGATTGATGGACCTGAAGATGCCGACCCATGGGGACGTGAAGTGCTGTATCATGGCGAGACGCGCGTTGGCCGACTGACATCGGGCGGCTATTCGGTCGCTTTCGGTAAATCCATTGGCATGGGCTACGTCACACCTGATCTGGCAGTGCCTGGCACCAAGCTGCGGGTCAAGATGCTGGGCAAGCTTTGGGACGCAGAAGTGACGGAGGACAGCCCATATGACCCAAAAAATGCGGTCATCCGGTTGGATGGTTAGGTGAACGTTCCGACTTGAAAGCTGAGGCCTAGAAATTATTAGGGGCCTTTTTCGTTCAGGTTGTTAGCTCATCATAGCAAGCAAGGGCTTTTGCGGCATACATCAGGGAGGGTCCGCCGCCCATCTGGATTGTCATGGCCAGCACATCCGATATTTCTGCCCGACTTGCGCCAGCTTTGATCAACGCTTCGGTGTGCAGGGAAATACAAGGTTCACACCGGTCCGCAACCGAGATGCCAAGAGCAATGAATTCCTTGACCTTGTAGTCCAATACGCCGGTTTCTTTCGCTGCTTTCGATAACGCACCAAAGGCTTTTGCCGCGTCAGGAACGGCAGCATTGAGATTTCGAAGCTCCGAGCGGGTATTCTTGAGTTTGTCTTGCCAGTTCATTATTTCAATCCTTACATGTCGTTTTCCACGGCATGAAAAGCACGAAAACTATGTCACTCTCTTTGATCTGTGTCAGGATGGGCGAAACAAGACCAGTGCCAGATTATTGGCAGGCATTTCGACCACACGTTGAACTTCGAGTCCGGCTTCGCGCGCGAAATCGATTGTGTCGACATCATCTTTGTATCCGATTTCGGCATCTTGTTCCGACAGGCTGTGGTGAAACGCACGGTCTCCGTCGCTGGTCAGCTCGCCGCTCCGCATGAATGGGCCATAGATGATAAATGTCCCCCCGGGGGCAAGCGCGCGCGCGGACTGAGCGATCAGCGTTTGCGCTTCTTTGGCACTGATCAGGTGCAGAAGGTTGGTCAAAAGAATCAGGGATTGCCCTCTAAAACTGTCACTCCAGCTTGAGGAACAGGCGTCTAATGCAACGGCGGCGCGCAGGTTATCCAACCCGGCCTCACCGGCGTAGGCATTGATGCTCGCAAGACGCGATGCGTCGATTTCAGTTGGTTGCCAATCCAACTGTCGAAACTGGGCAGCGAAGCGAACGATATGCTGCCCGGTGCCACTGGCAAGTTCGAGCGCTTTGCCGCTGGGCGGGGCAACTTGTGCCAGCAGTTGGCATAGGGCGTCCACATTGCGCACTGCTGATGGGGCATTGAGCTTTGCACCACTTAGCGCGTGGGCGACGCTGGCCGATTGAAGTGTAGGCCGTTTTGGCATCAGCGGTTTCTCTTGCAAAATGGGTTCAGATAGATCTGGATCGTGGCTGTGCTAGGCCAGAACTCGGGACAAAGCGGATAGCACGTTGCGTCATGTTTGTCCCAGATGTTTTAACAACGTTGAATTTGGTGCTTAAGCTGGCTACACAGCGGAACTTATGCCCGAAAGGCGATATCCAAAAATGACTATGCTGGGAACGTTCCTGAAACCAATGCATCCGGAAGGCCGCAAGTTTGTGGCAATCTTTGCTGCGATCACTGTCGTCTTGTTCTTGCTCTCTGGATTTCTGGGCTGGATTGGCGTTGGGCTGACGGTCTGGTGTTACTATTTTTTCCGTGATCCCAAGCGAACCACACCTTCCCGTGCAGGGTTGGTCATAAGCCCCGCCGATGGCATCGTTTCGCTGATTGAAAAAGCCGTGCCACCTGCTGAGTTGGGCATGGCGCCTGATGCGCTGACACGGGTGAGCGTCTTCATGAATGTGTTTAACTGCCACGTAAACCGAGCCCCGATTGAAGGTGAGATTGTTTCCGTCGCTTACCGCCCTGGAAAGTTCTTCAATGCCTCGCTCGACAAGGCAAGTGCAGACAATGAGCGCAACAGCCTTTGCATCGAAATGAGCGACAAGCGTCAGATCGCAGTTGTTCAAATTGCCGGTCTGGTCGCCCGACGAATTGTCTGTTTTGTAAGTGAAGGTCAGCAGCTGAAAACCGGTGAACGATTTGGCCTGATCCGCTTTGGATCGCGCGTTGATGTATATTTGCCGGATGGCGTTCAGCCTTTGGTCAGCGTGGGCCAGTCGATGGTGGCCGGCGAAACCGTGCTGGCTGATCTGCTCTCTCAGGAAGATGCGCGCGCCGCACATACAGGCTGATCCATGTCAGATGATCTAACCCCGTCAAAATCAGAAATGCCAATCGTTCAGCTGTTGCCAAACCTGCTGACATTGGCGGCAATTTGTGCCGGTCTAACGGCGATCCGGTACGGGTTTCAGGGTCATTTCGGGGCAGCTGTGCTGCTTATTCTTGCCGCCTGCATTCTGGATGGGGTCGACGGCAAGCTGGCGCGGCTGTTGAAAAGTGAAAGCCAGATGGGCGCAGAGCTGGATTCGCTGGCAGATTTTTTGAATTTCGGCGTTGCATCGCCAATTTTGATCTACCTGTTCACGTTGCACGAGATGCCGCGTGCCGGATGGTTTGCAGTCCTGATGTTTTCCGTGTGCTGTGTGATCCGACTGGCGCGATTCAACGTGGGCAAGAAATCCGAAATGGATGAGAAGAACAGCAAGTTTTTTGTAGGTGTACCTGCGCCAGCTGGTGCCCTGTTGGTGTTGCTTCCAATGTTTATTGCATTTCTGGACGAGGATGTTCCGGGCCTTCCAAACGCACTTATAGGCGTCTGGATGGCGGTTGTTGGGTTGCTGATGATCAGTCGCATCCCGACCTATTCGTTCAAGATGATGACCATATCGCGCCCCAATGTGAAATATTACATGCTGGCATTTGCCTGTCTCGTTGCGGCTTTGCTAAATTACCTTTGGCTGACACTAGTCGCGGTGGATTTGATCTATCTCGGGGGCGTTGTCTGGGCATGGTGGGTGAGCAGAAAGCCCAAGATCACCTGAAGGTGTCTACATGGGTCAGGAACTATTGACTGACAAAAAGGGTAGGATTTCGGCTAGCTGAGGCTAGGCAGCTAAAGCATGGTCACGACGCCTGATCCGTCAGAGCACACGGTGGCATGCTTGGAACTCGGGCGAATGAGACGCGCAGTGGTGCAATAGAAAAGGCCCCGCGATTGCGGGGCCTTTCAGTTCTTGATCTGATGTCGCCCGCATCGGGCATATTACGATCAGTTAGGGATGTCGCCCTCAATCCCTTCGACATAAAAGTTCATGCCAGCCAGCGTACCATCGTCAGCGACTTCACCGTCAGCCAACCAATCGGATCCGTCCTGCTTTTTCACTGGTCCGGTAAATGGGTGATATGAACCATCGGAAATGCCAGCTTTCATGGCCAGCGCTTCGGCCTTAACATCAGCAGGGACGCGGTCTGTTATTTCACCGATGCCAACCATGCCATCGCCAATGCCGTGCCACGTGTTAACGGTCGACCATGTGCCATCAATAACGGCCTTGGTACGCTCTACATAGTAGGGGCCCCAGATGTCGAGAATTGAGGATACACGCGGGCCGTCCGCATATTCGGCCATATCAGCGGCCTGACCAAACCCGATGACATTACCGGCAGCTTCGGCAGCGGCCAAAGGTGCTGTCGAATCTGTGTGCTGCAGGATCACGTCGGCACCTTGTTCGATGAGAACCTTGGCAGCGTCCGCTTCTTTTGCCGGATCAAACCACGTGTAGGCCCAAACGATTTTGAACTGCACGTCAGGATTGACTTTGCGGGCGTGGATGAACGCGCTGTTGATGCCACGGATAACTTCGGGAATTGGGAAAGAGCCAATGTAGCCGACAATGTTGGACTTCGTCATCTTGCCAGCAATGTGGCCTTGAATGGCGCGGCCTTCGTAAAATCGTGCGCTATAGACCGACACGTTGTCGGCGGTTTTGTAGCCAGTCGCGTGTTCGAATTTTACATTCGGGAATTTCTTGGCGACATTCACTGTTGCGTCCATGTAACCAAACGACGTTGTAAAAATCAGATCAGCACCGCTTAACGCCATCTGCGTCATAACACGTTCGGCGTCCGGACCTTCTGGCACGCTTTCGACATAGACAGTTTCAACTGCGTCTCCCAGATCTTTTTCAAGCTGAAGTCGGCCTTTGTCATGCTCGTATGTCCAGCCGCCGTCGCCGATCGGGCCGACATAGATGAAGCCGACTTTGGTCTTGTCTTGCGCCATTG
>CBDTVL010000197.1:0-7324 GCA_965363755.1 uncultured Sulfitobacter sp. | reverse complement strand
CATGCTCCAAGCAAAAGTGCCAAAGAACCTGCTGATGCCACTATTCCAATTTGATGGGAGGCGTATGTCACTAGTATTCGCTCAAGTAGCTCCGGTTCGTTCGGAACTTGCCGGATAATGTCACGTCCGTCTATACGCTCAGCATCTTGATCTTAAAGAGTTTTGTATCTGTTTGTAACTACAGGTGGCCATTGTCGACCTGGGGCGCGATCCAACGTGACAAATAGATTCTCTGGAATGCGAACACAGAAGCTATCGCGACGAGGGCAATTAGCACAATGGTGGGATCGGATCGTAGCTTCATGGCTGTAAAGGCAAGCAGAACGACCGCATCGAATAGTAAAGCCAGAAGGATGATGGCTGACTTCGCATTGATCTCCCGTCTCAGGTATCGCCAAACACCCCAATGCACGATCATATCCATAACCAAATAGAAAAAGGCACCCAGCGATGCTATACGAGAAAGATCAAAGAACACGGCTAAGATCGATGCGACGACAACCGTGTAAACGAGCATGTGACTCCGGATCGACCCCGACATTCCAAAATGCCGGTGGGGGATCATATTCATCTCAGTCAACATGGTCAGCATACGCGACACGGCAAAAACGCTGGCTAGAACACCTGAAGCCGTCGCTACAGCAGCCAACACGACTGTAGAATAAAAGCCTGCGTTCCCCAGCACCGGAGCAGCGGCTTCGGCCAGTGAATAGTCCTTTGCTGCGATGATCTGATCAATCGTCAGGCTGGATCCGACGGCAAAGGCAACGAGAAGATAGACGACGACACAGATAGCGATTGAAATCATGATTGTTCGGCCGACATTTCGATGTGGGTCCGTGATCTCTCCACCGCTATTTGTAATCGTTGTGAAGCCTTTGAAGGCGAGGATCGCGAGTGCGACCGAAGCAACGAAGCCGATTGCATCAGGGCTAGAAGAGACTTTGCTCTGCGCTGCAAAATGGAATCCGCTCGACCACAATGCTGCGATGCCAAACAGTGATATCCCGCCGATTTTAATGAATGCCATCACTAGGGAAAGATACCCGACCGAGCGGCTGCCTACCCTATTTACGACAAACGCAAACAAGATGACGCTTACCGCAAGGACCGGTACAAGTGGCCCGTCGGAAATGTCGAAAGGCCGCAGTACATAGGTGGCGAATGTTCGCGCAACCAGGCTTTCTGCGATGACCATCGATAGTGCCATGAGGAGCGCTGCCGCTGCAGCTATTGCGCCTGGGCCATAAGCTTTTTGAAGAATCATGGCGATGCCACCAGATGACGGCCAGGCGTTCGACATCTTTACATAGCTGTACGCACTAAAACTCGTAACGACTGCCCCAGCAACAAAAGCCAATGGAAACATTGGACCGGCTAGTTGAGCGATCTGACCAGTTAGCGCAAAAATGCCTGCTCCGATCATCACGCCTGTGCCCATGGCCACGGCCCCGCTCAGGCTAATGCGATCCATCTCGGTGGTTTCTTCGGCGTGTCGGTGTTCCATACGCCCGGCTTTCCGTCAGGTTGGTCTGGCTTAGAATGATCAATCCTAATCCGCAGTAAGTAATGCGGAAAGCCACAGCCCGCATTTGATTTGTATCGTTATGTAAAGTTGACCATCAGAGGTCTAAAACACTATCGGAAGTTATAGGTTATGGGTTCATCATCACGAGTGAAGTTATGGATGAAAAGAAAAGAAGCACTCTGACGACACTTGGCGTGATTGGCTTGGGGTATGCGGCGTTTCGTTACGCCCCCTCCTTGATCCCCGAAAAACTGGAGCTTGAGGCGATGGACCGTCCTCAGGGTTTCAGAAAATTCGTTGCTGGAGAGACCTCTGCTGGGAGTTTCAACCCCTTCGTCGGACTTGAAGGCGAAGGAGATTCAATCCGCAGAGACAAGGAGAAACGTGCGGATGCACGTGTCCAGGGCAACATCTGTGAGGCGCTCTACACCGGCCTTGATCTTTCCCCCAACCAAGTCCCGATGGCTTCATTTTCTGACTATTATTGTCCGTTCTGTCGCGTACAGACGAAACGTTTGGCGGAGCTTGTGAAGACGAAGAGCGAAGCAGTCGCGGTCGCTTGGCACGAGCTACCTTTGCTCGGCGAGAACTCCGACCTTGCAGCCAAGGCGGCGCTGGCTGCCAAAAGACAAGGGGCCTATGTCGCGTTTCACGACAGGCTTATGAAAACGCCATTTGCGGCAGGCCCAGAGTATTTGTCGCTTTTATCTAGAGACTTGAACGTTGATGAGGCTCGATTGCTGGCGGATATGACTAGCGATGATGTTGCGATAGAATTAGAGAACAGCGCAGCCCTCTCCAGAGCATTTGCGTTTGTCGGCACACCGGCTTTGGTCATCGGGCGCACCATAGTGCAAGGTCAAGTGAGCGACAAAATGATCAAGAGAATTATCGATCTGGAGCGAGAAGAAGGCTGGGCGGAGGGGTGCGGATACGCCTGAGGTCTTTACCTCATCGCACATATAGCCAGGTCGCCATCCCATCTTCCTGATGGCTGAGCATGTGGCAATGCAGCAGCCACGATCCGGGGTTATCCAAGACGCAAAGAACATCTCGGGTCTCGCCCGCCGCCACAAGAGTCGTGTCCCGAAGATAGGTAGGAATGCCGTCCATCGCCGTTTCCCAAAAATGGTGTCCGTGCAGGTGAATGCCGTGTGGGAAGGCCGTGTCGTTAATAAGCCGCAACCGAACAGTATCCCCGCGACGAACAGTGACAATAGGCTCACTCGGCAAACTGCTTTCGTTATTGAAGGCCCAAGTACCGTAGCCGCCATGCGCCGAGCCCCCTGCCCCACCTTGCATGACCAGGTCTGCGTGGTGGACAATGGGTCCCGGAGCCGGCAATGGGTTTACTGCCAAAGGCGAGATGTCATTGCTTCGGGGCTGTCGCTCTCCATCAATCAGGATGCGCGCTAGTTCAATCACTCCAGTTTCTGTCGTTTCAATTATGGCGACCTCGCCGGTTACATCTGCAACGACATCAATGCGCTGACCTAGGGCAAGGACCAATTCGCCCAAGGGTTCAGGCTCGCTCAAGGGCATGCCATCAAAAGCCACGCGGGAGCCGGAAACCCCATCGAGGCGAAGGGCGAAGATTCGATCGGACGTCGGATTGATCACCTGCAGCCGCAGGCGATCCCCAAGCCTTGTTTGCGCCGAGGACAAATAGGCAGTCATAACATTCCCGATCCGTCCGGCCGTTGAAAATTGCTCTGGTGTAAATTCCATGTCGAACTGCCCAACGTCGTCCAATAGAATATCGAATAGCATCACAGTTATGTCCTGGTCGACATCGGGTGGGTTGGCTTCCTCGACAATCAAAGGGCCAAACAGGCCGCGACTGACCTGTTCGTAAGACAGATAGTGGGAATGATACCAAAATGTGCCAGCATCCGGCACTTTGAAACGATAGTAAAACACGCCGCGCGGAACAATAACATCTTGCGTCAGAACGTTGACCCCGTCCATTGCATTAGGCAGCCGGATGCCGTGCCAATGCACCAACGTCCCATCCTCCAGACTGTTTTCAACGCGGGCGCGCAGCGTGTCATTTTGCCTAAGCCGGATTTCGGGCCCCGGACATGAACCGTTAAAGCCGAGCATGTCGATTGTCTGCTGATTGATTTTGGCTGACACCCTGCCCGGTCGCAGAGTGACCTGCGCCTCACCGGCGTTCAGCGGAAGTGGAGACGCCGCAGCACCTAATGCGAGCAACAACATATGCCGTCGGTTCATGATCATGCTGAGGACGCCCGTTAATACCAACGCGACCCAAGGAAAACACAAAGTGCACTCATACGAAAGGGCGCCGCAGGCTGACATTTTGATACACTTCAGGCCTCCTCAACTGCGCCATCCCGGTCTATTAAGATCGTTGACGACCCATAGTGATTGAGCCTCTAGCCATGTTCCTTGCCTCCTGGCGTGTTTTGTTTGTCCTGCTCTGCGCCTTTTGGGCGCCTTTTGTCCATGCCGCCGGCTCGGAAAGCTATTCAAATCCCGCACTTACCGCGCGACTGATATCAGTCGAAGACGGAGTGGCCCCTAACGCAGAAACTTTGTCTCTCGGACTTGATTTGCAATTGGAGGACGGGTGGAAAGCCTATTGGCGCTCACCAGGGGAAGTCGGCCTGCCTCCGGAAATTGATTGGCAAGGATCAAATAACCTGGAGGCAGCAGAGATTTTTTGGCCCGCGCCAGAACGCTTCTCTGCTTTTGGGATCGAGAATTTCGGTTACCATGATCGCGTGGTGCTACCGATACAGGTTGTCCTGAAAGATGCGGGCGCACCAGTGACGCTGATCGCGCGAGTAACTCTGTTGACCTGCTCAGACATTTGCGTGCCGCATGATTTCAATCTGAACTTGGCTATTCCGACAGGCATAGGAATCGATACGCAAGCAGCGGCACTGGTCACGGAATTCGCAGAGCAGATACCTGATATTCCTTCGGCCAGCGACATCCTCGTAACGTCGGCAGCTATGGCTAACGACGTGCTTGTGGTCACGGCCAGCAGCTCAGCAGCCTTCCGTACCCCGGATATTTTCCCCGAGATGGGATCCTTTTTCACCTTTGGCAAACCAGATATTCGGATCAGTGCATCCGGGACAGACCTTTGGGCGCGGCTGCCACTCTTGGCGCGAGATGACAACATTCCGGCGCTGCGCGTGACCATCACTGATGGGACACGTGCGCTAACGGCAGAACCAGACTGGTCAGAAACAGCTGCCACACCACCTTACGAAATTGCGGGATCCCTGCCCAATATCATCCAGATTATCTCGATTGCAGGTTTGGCTTTTCTTGGAGGGTTGATCCTGAACGTCATGCCGTGTGTTCTACCGGTCTTGTCGATCAAGCTTGCTTCGGTTCTGAACCATAGTAACCGATCAGCGCATGTGGTGCGTGTCGGATTTCTGATGTCTGCACTTGGTGTCCTTGCGTTCATGTGGGTCCTAGCGGTCGGCGTACTGATCCTGCAGGCCGCAGGGATCAGCGTGGGGTGGGGGCTACAGTTTCAAAACCCTGTCTTTCTGACGATCATGTTCATGGTTCTGGCTGTCTTTGCGGCAAATCTGTTCGGGTTGTTCGAGATATCCCTTCCCTTCGTCTTGCAGTCCCGTCTGGCACGCTCAAGCGGCCACGAAGGCTATGTCGGAGATTTCGCGACCGGTGCTTTCGCTGCCGTTCTTGCCACGCCGTGCTCCGCGCCGTTTCTTGGTACTGCTATCGCATTTGCGCTGACTGGTCGGGCGATTGATGTCGTGATGGTCTTTACGGCGCTTGGGCTTGGGCTGGCCCTGCCATATTTGCTGTTTGCGGTTCGACCGGAATGGATCAAACTTCTCCCGAGGCCCGGACGCTGGATGGCGATGATCAAATGGATTTTGGGGCTATTGCTGGCCCTGACCGCGGTTTGGTTGCTCTGGGTCCTGAGCGGTGTTTCGGGGCCGTGGGTCGCGGGAACTGTTCTGGCGTTTGCATTAGGTTTCGTTGTCTTCGCAACTTTGTCAGTGTTAGGTGCCTTCGCTCGATCAGTGTCTCTTACAGGGATCGCCATTTTGGCCCTCGTAACCGCATCGAGCTTTTCCCAAGAACCTTCGCCGCAAAAAACCACGCAAGACTGGACAGCGTTTGACCACAGCGAAATCCCACGCCTCGTGTCGCAGGGGAAAACGGTTTTTGTTGACGTCACCGCAGACTGGTGCCTGACATGCAAAGCCAACAAAGCGCTCGTGTTGGATAGAGAGCCGATCGCAAGTGTCCTGCGAGAAAAAACCAATGTTGCGATGCAAGCGGACTGGACCCGCCCGGATCCTGCGATTTCGCGATATCTCGAAACGCACAATCGTTTTGGGATTCCGTTCAACATCATCTATGGCCCCGGTGCACCTGACGGGATTGTGCTGTCAGAACTCCTGACGTCGCAGATGGTTTTGGACGCTTTCAAGCGGGCTGGACGTGAAACGGGGGTAAGCAATTGACTCAATGCTCAAAGAGGCAGACAGAAAAGACATTCCCCTTAACTGTTGCTAACACCCGCAACAGTTAAGGGGAATGCAGTGAGGACAAACGCCTAACCTGCCGCCGCCACTGTAAACTGGGAGTCCTGCTTGGACTCACTCAAGATACTCCATCGGATGCGATGGGAAGGAGATTGATATGACGATCCGGACATTGACTGCCACACAAAGCAAATCCTTGCTGGGTGCCGCTGTATTCTCGATGCTGTTTGGGGCTGCGATTGTAGTGTTCTCAGGCCATGTGCAAGCTTCTACGCTGCACAATTCGGCGCATGATACACGTCACGCCAACGGCTTCCCTTGCCACTAGAATGATCCAGAAATTTCTGACCAGCGCGCTGTTCGCTGGAGCAGGGGCAGGATTTGCAGCCGGCCTCCTTCAACTCGTATTCGTCCAGCCCGTGTTGCTACATGCCGAACTCTACGAAACTGGCCAACTGGTTCACTTCGGTGCTGCGTCGAACGTCTCCGCGCATCAGGATTTGGGCGAAGTTGATATTGCCCGCGATGGACTCAATGTCCTGTTCACAATGTTTTTATTCACAGGATACGGCCTTATTCTTTTACCGTTGATGGTTCTGGCAAGCGAACACTATGAATTTGAGATAAACCCCAAAACCGGGCTAATTTGGGGAGTTGCCGGGTTTGTGGTCATCAACATGGCTCCCGGCTTTTCCATGGCACCCGAAGTCCCCGGCGTAGCTACCGCTGAGGTGAGTGCCCGGCAAATCTGGTGGTTCGCAACAGTAGCCTGCGCGGGACTTGCCCTGTGGCTTATCGCCTTTGGTCGCGGTTGGCCGATGTGGCTAAGCGCTATTGCTCTGCTAATCGTTCCACATGCATACGGCGCTCCTGAGCCCGAGGTATTTCTGGGCACGGTTCCTACAGAAATAGGGGCGTTATTTGCAGCGCGAGCCTTGGGGACTAGCATGGCGGCCTGGGCGATACTCGGACTCTTTGCAGGGCACTTTTGGCAATCGTCACCGCAGACTTAAACCTTCAATTGAGGCACGGATGCGTCCCTTAGTGTCATCGCTGTCAGCGGTCACAGCCAGCCCCACCAGTACTTTGGGCGCGTCGCCGAACGCGACGGCAAAGTCCCGGTCAAGATTTACCGCTTCTGCAAAACTGCCAATTTGGGCAGTTTGCAACACTTTAGTCTTGAGCCCCGCTGAATAAGGGCTTGGCAGCAGCGCGCCTTTGGGGTGGTTGCCGCCCCAGACATAGACCAGCGTTTTGGTCGCGGGACTGTTCAGAATTTTGCGTGCAGAAT
>CBDTVL010000196.1:0-7363 GCA_965363755.1 uncultured Sulfitobacter sp. | reverse complement strand
GTCTGAAACAAAGGGCCCTGTTTTAACCCATAAGCTTCAAGCAGCCAGTCGATCTGGTTCATTTCGCAGCCAAGCCCGACCATCAAGACACCTGCATGGTTGGGATGGCGCGCATAGCCCCACATAACCCGCTGCAACGCTTCGAATCCGTCGCCGTCTCCGGCCATCCCGCAACCGGTGCCATGCACAAAAGCAGCGACTCCATCAACATTGGGATAGTCGGCAAGCACCTCAGGGGTGAAATGATCAGCGATCATGCGGGCTGCGGTTGCCGAGCAATTTACAGAGGTCACGATGGCGATATAGTTGCGCGTCCCGACACTGCCATTTTCACGACGGAATCCCATAAACCTGTCCCGTTGATCGTCGGGCACCATCATGACCGGACGCAAATCGGTCGAATATTCGTAAGCCCCTTCGATATTGCGGAATTCGACATTGTGGGTGTGCACATGATCCCCGGCCAAAATCTCTGTCGACGCATAGCCAATTAATTGGGCGTATTTGCGCACTGGCGCGCCGCTGGCAATATTGGCAGTCGCGATTTTGTGTCCCGATGGGATCAACGCGCGGGTCTTGACCCCGTCAATGACAGTGCCAACTTCAAGGGCACGGGCAGCGGTGACCACATTGTCTGAAGTATCTAGTCGAACGGTGTCCATTTTCTATCCTTAGGCGCAGAAGGGGGCATTACTGTCCCAGCGATGAATCGGAATGTGGGGCGCGGCGGCCAGACGGGTGCGGGCATCTTCCCACATTTGTTTCCAAACCCGCCAATCTCGCAGCTCGGTGTCTGGATGAGCGGCACTTCGGGCGACAAAGTCAGGGAAGTGTCCGCGACCGGTCGGTTGGCCCGTTACGTTGTAGCGTAAATCAAAGGACCAGCGAAAGTCCCGCGTCCCATTGGGCAAAGAGGCGTGTGGGATCAACGGATGCAGGATGACGATGCCTCCGGCCTTGACGGGTAACGGCAGCGCGTCGGTTTCGTCGATGAAGTCATCGGCGATGGCTGTCTGAGTTTTGGGGCAATGTGGCAGCATCGCGGAATGCGCACCCGGAAGGACCTGCAAACACCCGTTTTCGGTCGTCGCGTCGGTCATCGCAATCCAGACGGTTACCATGTTGGTGTCATCTGCCTCTTCCAGCCCGACACCGCGATCCTGATGCCAGTCCGTTTGTGTGACATGAGCGCGATTTTCGGTACTTTGCAGCGATGGGGCAGGTGGCTTGATCCTGACATGCTGAATCGGGTTCGAAGTAATCTCTGTACCGATGAGCGATTGAACCACATCCAATATCTGGTGGTTCGTTGCCAGATCAAAGACCGCAGGGCCAAAGTGCATGGGTGTGTCGCCATAGATCGTATCGCCGGGCAGGCTGATATCCATCGGCTGGAACCAATCGCATCCTGCTTCGTAAGACAGGCGCAATTTGTCCCAGAATGTCAGGCCGTCAGGTGCGACGTCGACCAATCCCAGCGCATGCCATTTTTCGTAAAGCCTATCCATCAGCTCGGCATACTCATCTCGTACAGCACGCTGCGTTGACTGTGGCACAATATTCGGCTCAATCAGAAACCCATTGGTTCTGAACTGGTCGATCTGGGTGTCATCAAGCATCGGGTCCACCGACTCACGGTAGCAATAGGGTGATGATGGGTGGCCAGATTAGCATAACAGAAAGCGCGCAGAGCTGAATACCAATGAACGGCAGAAAACCTTTGAAAATGTCGGTCAGGCTAATGTGCGGCGGTGCCACGGATTTCAGGTAGAACGCCGCTGGTCCAAAGGGCGGTGACAGGAAGGAGACCTGCATATTCATGCAGAACAACACCCCGAACCAAACCGCGAGATGTTTCGACTGAAGCGGATCGCCCAGCAAACCGATCTCTTCAATAGGCAAGCGCTGAACGATGGGCAAGAAGACCGGAATGATCAGGAGCACGATGCCGACCCAGTCCATAAATGCGCCCATGAAGAGCAGGATCAGCATCATCGCAAGGATAATCCCCATCGTTGGCAAATCAGTGCCTACGATGAAGTCAGCCACGTAAGTTGGCCCACCTGCTATTGTGTAGGCGCCCGCCAAAGCCGCCGCACCGATGGTCACCCAGATGATGGTTCCTGTCGATTTCAGCGTCCGCATCAAGCTGTCCCACAGCCCGTCCAAAACGGCTGGCAAGCGCAGTGTCAGCAGCAGCAGTATTAGCAAAGTGATCATGGTTTGCGTGATGCCAAGGGTAGGGCTGTCGATGAAAAATTGCGGCAAGAACAGCACCACGACGACATAGAGCACAATCCAAATTGCGTTTTTCACTAGCAACTTGACCCAGTCGGCAAAATCTTTCTGATAGAGCGTCATCAGCAGATAGACCGCCAATGCGCCCATGCCCGCAGCCTCAGTGATGCCGGTGATGCCTCCATAGATGGATCCCATCACCACGCCGATCACGACAATAGGAGCCACAAGTCCTTTGCCCAACAGCCAGCCGCGTGCCGTCCGTTTCACGCCAAAAGCGAAATAGATCAGCCCCAGACAGGTCGCAATGATGCCACCGAACCAAGGCACATAGTCGGGTGTTCCCCAGAAGATCGGCTCGACCCCATCGCCTAGATCCGTGTTCTGGCCCGTGATCGTGAAGAACAAAGCGCGCAGGAACAGGACCGTGCAAATACCTGATGTCAGCACCGCAAGGAATGCGCAAAATAGGCCCAGTTTCTCAAGACCCTGTGGCTCGCCGGGTTTCGGATCTGGCAAGGGCGCATCTTCGGGGCGTAATTGCGTGCGCACGATGATGTAGAGGATGAAGAACGATGCCAGCATGAAGCCGGGCAAGAAGGAGGCCGTAAACAGCGCCTTGATGGAGGTCTCCGTGATCAGCCCGAAGATGATCAAGACGATCGAAGGCGGGATCATTGTCCCCAATGAGCCCGACGCACAGATCGTCCCGATGGCAAGGTTCTGATTGTAGCCCAGCCTAAGCATTTGCGGCAAAGCAATCAGGCCCAGCAGGACTACCTCGCCCCCGATAATGCCCGACATCGCCGCCATGATCACCGCCATGATCGAGGTCACGATGGCGATCCCACCACGCGTCCGGTTCATCCAGACGCTCAGCGAGGAATACATGTCCTTTGCAATACCAGAGCGTTCCAGCAGCGAAGCCATAAAGATAAACAGCGGAATGGATATGAGCACATAGTCCGTTAAGAGCCCGTATATTTTCTGCGCCAAAATATTAAGGGGTCCGCTCCCCGGCCTCCCCGTAAGTATCCCGTCCCCGAAAGTCCAAGGCGCGGTCAACAAAGCAGGTTCAAATTTCATGACCAAAACAAGCACCGCCAGCACAGCTGACGCCAAGCCAAGCGGCATACCAATGGCGAGCAGCACAAATAAGGCCAACATCAAGACCAGTGAGATTGTTCCGATATCCATATTAGTCGCCTGCCTTCGTCTGATTGCCTTGAATTTTGCCACGGGTGACATCAAGCTGATCAATCCCGTCCGCTCCGACTGCGGCGCGCAACCGCGCCAGCTCGTCTTCGTCAATGTCGTCTGCAGCCGTGTGGATCACTGGTTCTGCATTCCAATCCGAGATCAGATTGATCACCGCCTGGATCGCCACCATGGCCACAATGAACAGCACTGTGACCTTAAGCGTCGCAGGGATTGGCGGATCAAACGCAGTCCCGAACGTCTCCCAACGTCCGAATTTCTGGAGCGCCTCACCATAACCGCCATAGATCAGCGCAGCAGCGAAGGTGAATATCAGAAAGGTCGAAATGCAATCAAACAAATGCTGCACCCAGCGTGGCACGATATCATAAAACAGGAAAATCCGGATATGGCTGCGCTGCTGCATCGCGTACAGCCCAGCAGTCAAGAATACAAAGCCCGCAAGCCAAAGCGACATCTCGTTCGCCCACAAGGTCGGCGCCTCAAACACATAGCGCAAAACCACCTCGTACAACATCACCAAGGTCAGAAGAATGATCAGCAGCATTGTAATGCGGCCGACAAACACAGACAGGCGATCCAAAGGCCCCCATGCTTCGAATTCCATGGGCGCGCGCCGCACCGTCCGGACGCCTAGGACAAGGAAAATCGGGATGAAAATCAACGCGAAAAGGTCAAAGATATCGATATGTGTTCCGATAACGATCGGCGCATTAGGCGTCACGTCAATGCGGGCATACAGCGCAGCCAACTGATCTGCATGCCCGCCCCAATCAAGGATAAACGCTGGCATGTGCCATGTCAGCCACCCCGCACAAAAGATGAACCCAAGCGGCACCAGCCATTCTAATGCGGTGCCGTGCTTTTCGTGCTGCATGGAAATCTCCCCGTCAGAACGCCACAAATGGGTGCCCTTTGTCCCTTTAACCCCAAGTAACCGCCAAAGCCTGTCGCGGTCGGATCAGACGGGCGCGCTGCCCTGCAAGATCTCAGTAAGAGGGGCGGCGCAAATGGCACCGCCCCTCCTGTCAGATCTTACTCTGAAACTAGGCCCAACTGCTTGAGATAGGCCATGTGAGACTCAACCAGCTCTTTTGCTTCTGGCGTGGTCGCAAACTCTGGCCATGTGGCCTGAGCAGCAGCGCGGAACTTGGCCAGCTCTTCAGGTGCCCACTGCGACAGTGTCACACCTTCGGAACGCAGCTTGGCAGCGGCTTCTGCATTGGCCTTTTCAAAGGTCAATGCTGTGCGCAAAGCCAGCGCTTCCATGCCGACTTTCATGATCTTCTGGTGATGCGCAGGCATCGCGTTGAAGACCTCTAGGTTACAAGCAAGGTGGTCAGACGGCATGGAGTGAAAGCCGGGGAAGTTGGCATAATTGACGATGTCGTAAAGACCCAGACCAACGTTGTTGGCCAGACCCGACGCATCGGCGCCGTCGATGATACCGGTTTCAAGTGCGGTAAAGATCTCGGTGAAGTCCATCACGATTGGCGATGCGCCGAGTTTTTCGAAGATCTTGGTTTCCATGCCCGGAGGCGAGCGGAATTTCCAACCTTTGAAGTCGGCAACTTTTTCGATTGGCTTGGACGAGGCAAAGCTTTCCTGCCCGTAAATCCACCAACCGATCAGCTCCATGCCGTACTTGTTGTAGAGCGGTTTTGCAGCTTCGCGCCCGCCACCGTAATACAACCACGACAGCTGTTGGTAAGGGGTGTCATAGCCGCCCATGATGTCGCCAACGAACTGGAACGCAGGGTTCTTACCAGTCTGGTAACCACCGCCGGTGAAGTCGCAGTCCAGAATGCCGGATGCTGCGGCGTCGAATGTTTCGACCGACTTCACAACCGAGGAGCTCCAGAACATCTCAACCTGGATTTCTCCGTTCGACATATCGGTGATGTCTTGGATGTATTCAGCTGCAAGCTTCCCCGACACCGTTTCAGGCGCATAGTGGCTCTGGATACGGAGCTTCGTTGTTTCGGCCGATGCTGTTAATGCCGTTGACGCAGCGAATGCTGCCAGTGCGGCGACCTTCACCGCCTTGGTGATAATTGTCATGTTGTCCTCCCAGACGTTGGTGCGTAAAAGTGCGAAAGGTTCCCGAAGGGTCCATTCTTGTTGACGCTGCCCGAAACGTTATGCGCGGAACACGCGTTCAGCAACAAAATAATTTATTTTTGCATAATTTCGTGATTTTGGTGTAATTTCGAAATTATTATGTTAGCCTCGGGGCCAACGGATTGCTGTGATCAAATGAACCAAGATACTGACATTTACCACGATCTGCATGCCCGCCTCGTTTCGGGGTTCTATCCACATGGCCAAAAGCTAAGGGCAGAACAGTTGCGACAGGACTACGGGTGTTCGGCCAGCACAGTGCGCGAAGCGTTGTTTCGGCTGTCTACCGAATCGCTGGTCGATTTTCAGGAGCAACGCGGATTCAGGGTGCCAGCGTTGTCAAAGCAGCGGCAGCATGAGTTGGCACAAATGCGTATCCTTCTGGAAGGTGAAGGCACATGTCTGTCAATGCGAAATGGCGGCGTCGCATGGGAGGCGCGGCTGTCCGCCGCGCATCATCAGCTGTCGCACATCGAATTGCGCATCCGATCTGTCGGCGAAGTCGGCAGCCATCTTGAGCTTTGGATCAAAGCCGAACAGGAATTTCACGAGACCTTGATTGCGGCTTGCAAGTCCGAAGTTCTCAAACGCATGCACCTGCTGACCTATGCCCAATTTCGACAACAACTGGTTGTCACGGACCGCAACTTCAGCTTTCTGCCCGAGAACATCAGTCAGCATCACGCTATCGTTGATGCGGCACTGGAGGGAAACGAGACTCTGGTGCGACAATGTATCCACGATCACTTGTCGCGTAATTTGATTCATCCGATACAACCAGCCCATTACGCAGCGGCTGGCGGTAAATCATCTGCGATATAGGTCTGGACGATCTCGTCAAAGCTGGTTTCAGCTCTGAACCCCAAGGACAAAGCGCGTGCTGGCGCAAAGTCGCGCGGCCAGCCAGCCACTATTCTATCAATGGTCGGATCTGGTTTTGGAACGATCAGGTCCACCGCACCCTGACCTGCGATACGGCGCAGCGCCTCAATCTGCTCGGCGACTGTACAACTGACTCCAGGCAAGTTCAGGGCGCGGCGATTCTCTAACAAGGCTGTGTCCAGCGTGGCGGCATGGGTCAGGAACGCGGCAACAGCGCGGGGTGACGCATGCCAGTGACGTACAGTGTCGGCCACTGGCAGATAGGCCGTTTGGCCATTCAGTGGCTCGCGAATAATGCCTGAGAAAAACGATGATGCGGCAAGGTTTGCCTTGCCTGGTCGGACACAAACAGTGGGCAATCTAAGGGACATGCCATCGAGAAACCCTTTACGGGAAAAGTCAGAGACTAAGACCTCACAAATCGACTTTTGCGCACCATAGCTGGTTTGGGGCGCCGACAGGAACTCGTCACCAATCTTGTCGGGGTAAGGGCCCCCGAACACAGCAATTGACGAGGTGAATATGATGCGGGGCACATATTCGCCCATCGACGCTTCATGTTCCGCCCGCAGGGCCTGCAACAAATGCCACATCGACATCATGTTAATGTCCCAGCCCTTGTCGAAATTGGTTTCGGCTTCTCCGGATACAATTGCAGCCAGATGAAAGATAATATCGGGCCGTGTAGCGGCCAGTTGCGATGCAACGACTGGGTCCGACAGGTCTCCGGTGACACAGGTTGGTCCAGCGACGCCCTGTGGTGGAAAAGCCATGTCAAACAAAGTGATCTTCAGATCTGTGTTGTCCCTCAGGCCCTCTGTGATCAATCGGTTGGCCAATTTCTGGCCAACCATGCCACCTCCGCCCAGGATCAGGATTTTTGTCATTGTATCATTCCATTATG
>CBDTVL010000195.1:0-7369 GCA_965363755.1 uncultured Sulfitobacter sp. | reverse complement strand
GTCAAAGGGATTCGGGGGATTCTGGCGAGGAAGGGTGTGATCTCTGAGAACTGAATGTCTTATTTGCGCTGGCCTCTTCTTTTCTGGGAGAGGAATAGGGTACATCCCGGCTGCTCCTGCAAACCCATAAAACCTGTATTGATCGAAACATACCTGGCCCGACAGCGTGCTAGCTGGCGACAGCCAAAGTTGCTTGCCTTCTGACGGCAGTAGCCGTCCGCCCATCCTTGCCGAAAACTATCATCTGATGCCGTCGATTGGTAGCTTGAGTTAGTTCGATCTTGCGACAGGTGACCGCGCTGGCATGTGGTCGGGCAAGACCGGTGCAGAGGGCTTCTATACATTCTCCGGATCGCAACCTACCGTCAGCCCGATGAACGAAACTGAAATTCATGATAGCCGCTATTCTTGGGTCAGGCTGATTATCACACTGGCCATCGCGACAGTCGCAAATGTCGGCATGTGGGCGGTGATTATTATCATGCCAGCGCTCGAGGCGGAATTTGGCGCCGGACGGGCAGTGGCTACGATGCCGTACACGCTGACAATGGTGGGTTTTGCATTTGGGAATTTGCTGGTGGGCCGTATGGTCGACCGGTTCGGCGTCACGCGCGCGCTGATCGGTTCTGCGCTGACTATTTCGGTCGCGTATCTATGGGCAACCCTGTCGGGCTCAATCGCCATGCTGTCGGCAGCACATCTTTTGCTCGGGTTGGGCACTGCCGTCGGGTTTGGCCCGTTGATCGCGGATATCTCGCACTGGTTCCTGCGCCGCCGCGGGATTGCGGTTGCGTTGGTTGCAAGCGGCAATTACCTGTCCGGCGCGATCTGGCCAACCCTTCTTGCTGATATGCTCGCCGAGAGTGGCTGGCGAGAAGTCTACTCTACGCTCGCGGCGATCTCGATCATTGTGATCATCCCACTGGCTTTCCTCCTGCGACGACGGATCCCGGAAGAGGCGCATGGCAAGGCGCAAGCCGCCGCAACGCTCAAAGGCCGCAATACCGGCTTTTCACCCCGCACGCTGCAGTACCTTCTGGGTTTGGCAGGGATCGGCTGTTGTGTCGCCATGTCGATGCCGCAGGTCCATATCGTTTCGTACTGCGTTGGGCTTGGGTATGGCCCGGCGGTGGGCGCCGAGATGCTATCGCTGATGCTGATGGGAGGCGTGGTCTCCCGCATTATTTCGGGTCTTTTGGCTGACCGGTTAGGCGGAATGATTACGCTGCTTATCGGCTCATCGCTCCAATGTGTCGCGTTGTTTCTCTACCTGCCATACGATGCGCTGGTCTCGCTATATGTGGTCAGTCTGATCTTTGGCCTTTCACAAGGCGGCATCGTGCCCAGTTATGCATTGATTGTGCGCGAATACATGCCCGCAAAAGAAGCCGGAGCGCGGGTCGGATTTGTGATGATGATGACCATTTTGGGCATGGCGCTGGGGGGCTGGATGACAGGTTGGATCTATGATCTCACCGGATCCTATCAGGCAGCATTCCTGAACGGAATTGCTTGGAACATGCTGAATATTGCGATCATTTTGATGTTGTTGAAACGAGGCCGTGCCCGGCAGGTTGCGATGGCATAGGCCGCCGACAAGGGCAGTTTGAGGGCAGCATGACGCACGAATTTCTTCGGAAAGCCGTTCAAATCAGTCGTTTCAGATATCTATCATTGCGGGTTGCCGTTATGTATCTCGACCCCCAGAATTGATCGTTTCAGAAGAGTCGAGTGGCCATTTTCTGAGACAAGGGTTAGAGGTCAAACCTGATCCATTGCAGCACGTGTTGCCGGTCAAGTGGGCGCGCATGACGACGTGAGGTGATCGGAGGGGCGGACAGTTCACCGTCTCTTCCGGACCACTGGCTTGAGAATGAGTTTGGCCGCTTTTGGCAGATGACCCATCTAAGAAAGAGATGTTGAATGAAGACACTACAGACGGTTGTTTCCGCATTTTCGCAGGCATGGGCGATTAGGGCCACTATGATCAGCACTGTATTGACGTTCCGGCTGATCGGGCTCGCGATTTTGACCCCGGCACTAGGCCTGCTGACCAATCTTGTTGTATCCCTTTCCAACCAAAGCGCGCTAACGGATCAGGACATTGCCCGGTTTTTGCTAACGCCGGTGGGGAGTATTGCCGTAATCGGCGTCCTGAGCTTCGCGATCGTGATATCTGTGCTTGGTTTTGCGCTGATAACATTGGTGATCCACAGTGATATTCCGGGGATCTGGCAGGCGCTGCATTCCGGCGCGAGAGTTCTGATTGGCCGGCTAAAAGCCCTGTTCATCTACGCATTGCTTTTAATCTTGCGTGTCATGGTAATCACCGCGCCGTTTGCGGTTGTGGGACTTCTTGTGGCCAAGCGATACCTCACGCAATTCGACATCAACTACTACCTTACAAACCGCCCGCCCGAGTTCTTTTTCGCAGCGTCTGTTATTGCTGCCATCGCAGCAGTTCTTGCCATTTTTCTGCTTAACCGGCTGTTGTCTTGGGCCATGTCGATGCACGTTGTACTGTTTGACGAAGCCAGCCCGAACAGTGCCTTCGGTGTCAGCGCACGTCAGATGAACGGCCACCGCCTGTCGCTCCTGAAGCAAGTGGTTGTCTGGCTGGCTATTCGCGCAGCAATTGCGTCGCTGATGGCGCTGATCGTAGGCCTTATCGTCCGACACCTTTCGGCGGACAGTGAGTCGTTGAAGTCGGTCTTGCTGATTGTCGTGGCCACCGTGTCACTTTGGTCGCTGGCTGGCGTCGTGCTTGCCTCGATTTCGGGCGGGGCTCTGGCCTATCTTCTTTATGACCGCTTCGATCCCAATCGAGATCACGTGAAAATCCGACCGGGCGATGCGCGGCAGTCAATTTCGATGTGGTGGGGGATAGCCGGCATTCTGGTCGCTTGCGGTCTGGGGCTCGCGTCGGGAATGGCTCTGATTGATCAGATTCAAACCAGCGATAATGTCCAAATCATCGCCCATCGCGGCGCCGCCGGTGATCGCCCCGAAAACACGATGGCCTCGGTTCGCAAAGCACTGGAAGATGGCGCTGACTGGATAGAAATTGATGTGCAGGAGACGGCGGATAACGAAGTCGTCGTTGTGCACGACAGCGACTTTATGAAACTGTCACTGGTTGATCTGAAAGTCTGGGACGCCACCTTGGAGGATTTGGCAGACATCGACATTGGCAGCTGGTTTGATCCGCAATACGCAGAAGAAAGGACCCCTCTGCTGCGTGATGTACTGCTCGAGGCCAAAGGCAGCGCCAAGGTATTGATAGAGCTGAAATATTATGGTCATGACGTCGATCTTGAAAACAGAGTGGCAGGGATCGTCGAAGCGACTGACATGGCCGAAAATATCGCTACTATGTCTTTAAAGTACCCGGCTGTAGAAAAAATGAAAGCGCTTCGACCGGGATGGCGATCAGGTGTTCTGGCGGCAACCGCCATCGGCAATCTGGCAAAGCTGAACGCTGACTTTGTCGCGGTGAGCTACGGCAGCCTGTCGCAATCGCTGATTGATAGCGTGCACAGTGAAGGAAAAGACATCTATGTGTGGACCATAAACGACCCTCTGGACATGTCCAACTTGATCTCGCGAGGTGTCGATGGGATCATAACAGACGAGCCGGCGTTAGCTCGAACCGTTCTGGAGATCAGGGCAGACTTAAGCACGCCGGAGCGATTCCTGTTGTTACTGGCCGACGTTGTCGGCGTTCAAATGAATACAGCGAATTATCGTGATGCCAGCCCCTAACCTTGTGCTCCTGATCTTGGCGATGGCTTGCTTGCCTGTCGATGCCCAGACACAGGAATTGGGCATGCAATACCGGCTGGAGTTACCGGCACACGAAGCCTTGCGCAGTGTTCGCCAAGCTCCGGATGCGGTTTTATCTCCGTTTGAGACGGACGGATGCAGCGGCGGCTTGTCCGATGCATGGCGGATGATTGCAAATACATTTCCCGCCTTCGCTGAGGCCCACAATGAAGTACCTCCGTGGGAGGCATGCTGCGTCACACATGATCGTGCCTATCATTCTGGCGGCGCTGATCCGGTACCAGAAATTAGCTATGCCGCGCGCCTGACCGCAGACATTGCTCTTGAGGCCTGTGTGATATCTGAGGGCAACATACGGGCCGACGACGGATTTTACGACGCCGATTCCGATGATGTGCGTCAGGCCTATGCCGGTGTGGCGCGGCTTATGTATCTTTCGGTGCGCGTCGGCGGAGGGCCCTGTACCGGCTTACCATGGCGTTGGGGTTTCGGATATGATCAGTGCTGGTAGCTTGGGCCAAGGCCTGAACCGCTGGCATTTCATGTGACACAGCAACAGGTGATTGAACCTTGATTTGCCGACTTCGAAGAAACCATGGAGATCACGGGACCTGAGCACATCGCAGTACATCCCCTGCCGCGTCAGGCCACTGCTGCCAAATATCCAGACTCCATCAGCATTGGGGTTTGTGAAGACATAATTTTTTGAATATGTGCTGATGAAACAAAAATCAGCGGACGGGAATTTCAAACGATGACACAACGGGTCAAGAGGGATGAACTGCAGGTGGACCAGCAGCTGGCTCAGTTCATCGAGACACAGGCATTGCCCGGCACTGGCGTTGACCCGGCTGTTTTCTGGGCGGGGCTGGATAGACTGGTCCATGACCTGGGCCCCAAAAACAAGGCGATGCTGGAGAAACGCGAGACGCTGCAATCCCAGATTGATGCATGGCATATCACCCACAGGGACGCGCCCCATGATCGGGTGGCGTATAAGGCGTTCCTGACCGAGATTGGATATCTTCTACCGGAAGGTGGGGATTTTGAGATTGAGACAGCCAATGTTGACCCTGAAATCGCGTTGGTTCCGGGGCCACAGTTGGTGGTTCCCGTCACAAACGCACGCTACGCGCTGAATGCGGCCAATGCGCGCTGGGGCAGTCTTTATGATGCATTTTATGGCACCGACGCCATGGGCAGCCCACCTCCGAAAGGCGGCTACGACAAAGGCCGTGGGGCGCGTGTTGTGGCGCGGGCTCGGGTTTTTCTTGACGAGGCCTTCCCTCTGAGCGGGACCAGCCACGCGGATGCAAGACGCTACCATGTTCGTAACGGGCAGTTGCTGGTAGACGATATGCCGCTGGTTGAACCCGCGAAGTTCAGAGGCTTTCGCGGCCACCCGAAAGCCCCGGACGCGATCCTGCTGTGCAATCACGGTTTGCATGTTGAGCTGGTGTTTGACCGGACCCACATGATCGGCAGTCGGGATCAGGCTGGGCTTGCAGATGTTCAAATTGAGTCGGCAGTTTCTGTGATCATGGATTGTGAGGATAGCGTCGCCTGCGTCGATGCTGAGGACAAGGTGCAGGCTTATGACAACTGGCTTGGCCTTATGCGAGGCGACCTGACTGAGACCTTTGAGAAAGCCGGACAAAAAACGGCCCGGTCCTTGAATGCGGACCGCACATATACAGGTGCGGATGGTCGCGATGTGATCGTTAAAGGCCGGGCGCTTATGTTGGTGCGTAATGTCGGGTTATTGATGTCGAACTCGGCGATTTTGGACCGGGATGGCAATGAGGCCTTCGAAGGCCTGATGGACGCCATGGTCACCACGCTGATTGCGATGCACGATCTGACGCGCGACAGCGGCAATTCCATCACCGGCTCGGTCTATGTGGTCAAACCGAAGTTACATGGCCCCGAAGAAGTAGCGCTGACCGACGAGATATTCTCGGTTGTTGAGGCGACACTTGGCTTGCCCCAGAACACCGTGAAACTCGGCATCATGGACGAAGAACGCCGTACAACGGTGAATCTCAAGGAATGCATCCGCGCCGCGCGGTCTCGCGTTGCCTTTATCAACACAGGCTTTTTGGATCGCACTGGGGACGAGATTCACACTTCGATGGAAGCCGGGCCGTTTAGCCGGAAAGACTTTATCAAGCGCAAATCGTGGATCGGTGGATATGAAAACCAAAACGTCGATATCGGTCTGGAATGCGGTCTGTCAGGCAAGGCACAGATCGGCAAAGGCATGTGGGCCATGCCGGATCTGATGGCAGCGATGTTGGAGCAAAAAATCGAACATCCCAAAGCCGGCGCAAACTGCGCCTGGGTGCCCAGTCCAACCGCCGCCACATTGCATGCGCTGCATTATCACCGGATTGATGTGTTTGCGGTGCAGGAAACGCTAAAGGCAGGCGGTCGACGGGCTTATGTGGACACGGTTCTTGATATTCCGTTGGCGAGTTATCAGAAATGGACTGATGCGCAAAAGCGCGACGAAGTAGAGAACAATGCGCAGGGTATTTTGGGTTATGTTGTGCGTTGGATTGATCATGGGGTCGGATGCTCCAAAGTGCCGGATCGGAACAACGTCGGCCTGATGGAAGATCGCGCAACCTGCCGGATTTCTGCGCAACACATTGCAAATTGGCTACATCACAAGGTGGTGGATGAACAGCAGGTCATGGCCGCAATGCGTAAGATGGCTGAAGTAGTTGACGGACAAAACGCGGATGATCCGGACTATCACCCGATGGCGCCAGACTTTAGCAGCATCGCCTTCAAAGCCGCCTGTGATCTGGTGTTTGAAGGGCGGGTTCAACCCTCCGGCTACACAGAGCCTGTGCTGCATGCACGACGACTGGAACTGAAAGCCTCGCGCGCGGGCTAGCGGCCTTCGTTACTGCGCAGGCCAGTACGTCCGACCCGTTCTGTAGGCAACTTGTCGAAAATACCAATATTTGTGATGTAGGCCTTCAATATTGCACCAGCAATTTGGGTAGCTGACAGGTCTGCTATTGGCTTGGGCGTCGAAAGCAATTCTACCCTCGCCGCGTCCGCGCTGAGTGAGAATTGCAACTGCTGTGGCAGCACTGCCGTCACGACGATTCCGACCAGCCCGAAAAGGAGAAACAACCAATTCAATCTCACAAGCGGACTGGGCGCAACATGATCCTTCGGCTCATGCCCAAATGTCTTATCTTTCAATTTCTGCCGCTCATTTAGTGTTTGCGATATTTCCCAAGCGGAGTACTTAATCTGCCGCTCAAACTTTTGAGCAACTGATGTTAGAATCCGGACCATACCCACGTCAAATCGCCCGGAAAGCTGTCACGGGAAGCTCTTCTGGGTGCAGCCGAATTGTCCGCAGAGCCGAAGTCCACGAACCATTATCGAAACAGGTCGTGCACGTGATGCGCAGCTTAGTTTTCCATTGCTTCCAACTCATCAATGAAGCCGGATATCATGTTCAGTCCTTTGTCCCAGAATTTGGGATCAGAGGCGTCCAGACCAAAAGGCGCAAGCAGTTCTTTGTGGTGTTTGGATCCACCGGCCTTGAGCATCTCGAAATACT
>CBDTVL010000194.1:0-7375 GCA_965363755.1 uncultured Sulfitobacter sp. | reverse complement strand
TGATCAGGAACGACAATGAAGGCTCAGTTGGCGTCGCCAAACGCTTGGACACCAAATACGAAGGCCAGTTCACCCATGAACGGCACGGTGATATGCAGGTCTGGCGACACCCGTCACCTGAGGCGCTCAGCGACGGCGGAATCGAGGCCTACGCATGATTCCCGCTATCGAAACAAAGCGCCTGATTCTGCGCGGGCCGGAACCACAGGATTACCCCGACTTCAAAGCGACGTTTACGTCTTACCGCGCGCGTTTCATGGGAGGGCCTCTTAATGCCTACGAATCATGGATGCTCTATGCCGCCGAGATCGGCCATTGGCAGATCCGCGGATTTGGCATGTGGATGATTCACGACAAGACAACGGATGAGACCTATGGCATGGCCGGTGGGTGGCAACCAGCGAAATGGCCCGAGGCGGAAATTGCATGGGTGATCTGGCCCGATGCCGCAGGTCACGGTATCGCCCTTGAAGCCGCACACGCCGCCCGCAAATATTTCTACAGCAAAGGCTGGGACGGCGCGGTCAGCTATATCGATCCCAAGAACCTTGACAGTATTCGCCTGGCCGAGCGTTTGGGCGCCAAAAGGGACCACGATGCTGAGACTGTAGATGGCAATGACGTGGTTTATCGCCATCCGTCGCCTAAGGCTCTGGCGGATACCCAACTGGCGCATGGCATTGACATGGAAATCAGCCATTACGCCGATCCGATGTTCAAACCGAAAGGGTATGCAATTGACTAGATTTGTCCCGTTCGGAGACCGCCCATGACCGACGCCGTAATCCGCGCCGCCGCGCTGCTCAAAGAGCACCGCGAAAGCATTGATCGTCTGGATGCCATCCTTGTTTATACGCTGGGCGAGCGGTTCAAGCACACGCAGGCTGTGGGGAAACTCAAAGCCGAACACGACCTTCCCCCGTCCGATCCGACCCGCGAAGCGGCTCAGATTGCACGTTTAGAAGACCTGGCAAAACGGGCCGATCTGGACCCTGAATTCGCCAAGGCTTTGCTGAATTTCATCATTCAGGAAGTCATCCATCATCACGAAAAATACACAAAATAACGGGCATATGCCCTTCCGCCATTCTTAAGGAGAAACTCACAATGGCCATGAAAATTCGTCTCGCACGCGGCGGCTCCAAAAAGCGCCCGTTTTATCGCATCGTGGCGGCAGACAGCCGTATGCCACGCGACGGCCGCTTCATCGAAAAGTTGGGTACGTATAACCCACTGCTGTCAAAAGACAGCGAAGAGCGTGTTCAGATGAACATGGAACGCGTTCAATACTGGTTGGGTGAGGGCGCACAGCCCACAGACCGGATCGCCCGCATGCTGGAAGCTGCCGGTGTGAAAGAGAAAACCGAACGCAACAACCCCAAGAAGGGGACACCCGGCGACAAAGCCAAAGCCCGCGCCGAACAGAAAGCGGACAAGGCCACTGCTGCCGCCGAAGCCGCTGCTGCCCCGGCTGAAGAGCCCGAAGTGGTGGAAGAAGCCCCCGCTGAAGAAGCGAAAGCAGACTAAAAAGCGATGTTCCGGGCGCGGCGCAATGCACGCGCTCCGGAACGCCAGATTCTCCGGCGGCCTTGTCTGCTCCGCTGGAGAATCAACCCATTTCTTGTGTCATCACCCCTGTGCCGACAAATAGAGACAAGGGATTCATATGTTGCGCCCGGTCAGAACTCTGATCATCATAGCCGTGACTTTTGTGGCCGGAGTGATGTTTGAGCGTGGTAACATGCGCGAATTATGTAACGCTGGGAAAGGCAACTGGACTGGCGAAATCTGTCTGGGATCGGACCAAAAACCATGACTGATCTGATATGTGTCGGCGCAATCGCGGGATCTTACGGTGTAAACGGCGAGGTGCGGATCAAGAGTTTTTGCGCGTCCCCCGAAGATATTGAAAACTATACCCCCCTCACGTCCGAAGACGGTACCACGTCCTTTGCGTTGACCCTTGGTCGGCCGATCAAGAACGGCTTTACGGCACGCGTGTCGGGGGTTGCGACCAAAGAACAGGCGGATAATCTCAAAGGTATTCGTCTCTATGCCGCGCGAGATCAGTTGCCGTCTTTGCCGGACGACGAATACTACCACGCCGATTTGATGGGGATGGAAGTTCTGGACACCGGCGGCACATCATTGGGCCGCGTCAAGTCAGTGCTAAATCACGGCGCGGCGGACATTCTTGAGATCGTGCAAACTGGCTCTTCTTCCTCAATCTTGCTGCCCTTTACACTAGAGGCCGTTCCCACAGTCGATCTTGAAAAGCAACGTATCATAGCCGACCCGCCAGAGGGGCTGATCTGATGTGCTCGCTCCGAACGCAGTGCGTAAGAGCCTCAGGTGAGTAATCCGCCAAAGTCATATGGCCGCAAAACCATCCGCGCGACGGCGACGCCGCGAGAGTTGATGACGCCGACGCCTGACCTGAAAGGCGCGTGGAAAGCCAAGGTCATTACTCTGTTTCCCAATTGCTTTCCTGGGGTGTTGGGCGAAAGCCTGACGGGCAAAGCATTGCAGGAAGGTCTGTGGCAGCTTGAGCCAATTGATTTGCGCCCTTTTGGCGAAGGCAAGCATCGCAACGTCGATGACACACCCGCCGGAGGTGGCGCCGGTATGGTGCTGCGCGCTGACGTGCTGGGCCGCGCGATTGAGGCCGCGCAACAGACAGCGAAAGGGCGCTGGCCCATCCTTTATCTTTCGCCACGCGGCGCACCCTTTACCCAAGCAATGGCGCAGAACCTCGCGCAAGCGGACGGCGTCACCTTGCTTTGCGGTCGTTTTGAGGGCGTGGATGAGCGTGTGATCGAACAGTATGACATTCAGGAAGTTTCCCTCGGAGATTTCGTTCTGACGGGTGGCGAGATCGCGGCGCAAGCCCTGATAGATGCGACCGTGCGGCTGATCCCCAATGTGCTGGGCAATCAGGCCTCGACGGAAGAGGAAAGTTTTTCCAACGGCCTGCTGGAGCATCCGCAATATACCCGCCCCGCCGCGTGGAAAGGGCGTGATATCCCTGCCATTCTAACGTCGGGCGATCATGCAAAAGTTGCTGACTGGCGCCATAAGATGTCGCAGGCGCTGACCAAGGCCCGAAGGCCGGACCTTTGGGCGCGCTACAAAGACAAAACGCCCTGAGATCAGGGTTGATCCACCCGCCGATCCCGCCTATACGGCGCAAGTCTGGAATCAGTTATGGCTCCGGATGCTTTGGCTTATGGGGTCAAGGGATGTTGGGGTGGCGTTCTTCTGCCACGGCTGATCATCCCAAACGATGCCCCAAATGCCAAGTACCAAGGAATGACACGCTGATCTCTGGCGGGCTGATCTCAGTATCAGGACCCGGATGAAGACCAAGAGCTCTCGGTGCGCACAAATCTTCGTGGAACAACCACGAGCAAATAGGAGACATCGCGATGAACCTGATCGCACAGTTAGAGGCCGAACAAATCGCGGCCCTGGGGCATGAACTCCCCGACTTTAAGGCCGGAGACACTATTCGTGTCGGCTATAAAGTGACCGAAGGCACACGCACCCGTGTGCAGAACTACGAAGGCGTCTGCATCGCCCGTAAAGGCGGCAGCGGCATCGCCGGGGCCTTTACGGTCCGCAAGATCTCATTCGGAGAAGGTGTGGAACGGGTGTTCCCGCTGCACTCGACCAATATCGAAAGCATCCATGTGGTCCGTCGTGGCCGCGTTCGTCGCGCCAAGCTTTATTACCTGCGCGCACGTCGGGGCAAGTCGGCCCGGATCGCCGAAGATGCACATTACAAACCAAAATCGGACGCGGCGTCCGGCGCATCAGCTTAAGGAGCGTCGTCATGAAAAAAGAAATTCATCCCGAATACCACGATATCAACGTCAAAATGACGGACGGTACGATTTTGCAAATGCGCTCAACCTGGGGCAAAGAAGGCGACACCCTGTCGCTGGATATCGACCCATCGGTGCACCCGGCCTGGACTGGCGGCAACTCGCGCCTGCTGGACACTGGCGGTCGTGTATCGAAGTTCAAAAAGAAATACGAAGGTCTGGGATTCTAATCAGACCCGCAACCGTAATTCTCAAAACGCCGCCCTTTCTTCCGGGCGGCGTTTTTCGTCTTACCAAGGCCGTTCGCTAGGCCACAATCGATCCGATCGCAAAATCATCTGCTTCCAAGCAGCGGTTGTGCTTTCCTTAGCGCGATCCGCAATTTATAGTGCCACGCAATACACCGAACGGGTGAGGGACAGGCATGGCACATATTATTGTCGTCGGGAACGAAAAAGGCGGCGCAGGCAAGTCCACTGTGTCCATGCACGTGGCAACTGCCCTTTCACGTATGGGCCACAAAGTCAGCGCGCTTGATCTCGACCTGCGGCAGCGGTCGTTTGGCCGCTATGTTGAAAATCGCAAAGCGTTTCTAGCCAAAGAAGAGGTGTCTCTGGCTGGTCCCGATTGCCATGATTTACCGGAAATCGACAAGTCCAGCCTGAGACCCGGTGAAAACATCTACGATCACCGTCTATCCGCCGCAGTTGCCGAACTTGAGCCTGACAGTGATTTCATCCTGATCGACTGCCCCGGATCACATACCCGGCTGTCTCAGGTTGCACATTCTTTGGCAGACACATTGATTACGCCACTCAACGACAGCTTTGTTGATTTTGACTTGCTGGCCCGAATTGATGCCGGAGGCGACACGATATTGGGACCGTCGGTTTATTCCGAGATGGTCTGGAATGCGCGGCAGTTGCGCGCCCAGGCCGGACTGGAACCCATCGATTGGGTCGTCGTGCGTAACCGTTTGGGCGCACAGAACATGGTCAACAAAGCCAAGATGGAAAAGGCCTTGGATATGCTGGCCAAACGCATCGGGTTTCGCGTTGCCCCAGGTTTCAACGAGCGGGTTATTTTCCGGGAACTGTTTCCGCGTGGGCTGACGCTGCTCGATCTCAAAGACATTGGCGTCAAACAACTCAATATCTCGAATGTGGCGGCACGGCAGGAACTGCGGGATCTGATCAAATCTTTGAGGCTGCCCGGCGTAAATGTCGATTTTTAGCTTCGGCTTGCCTCGCGTCGACGCCGGATACTCTGACATTTCATCCTTCTCAGCTGTTTGAGCATATCCGCAGGGGTTATGTGAATTTGGCGATCTAGCTAAATTAGCTGTGTTGATCGCGCTTTCAGATCAGCAGGTCGTCGCCAATAATCCATGAATTAGCCCCCATACGGAATGGATGTATACCGCACTTTCGCTGCAAGAAATGACGTGCGACAACTGACCAAATTGGACTAGACTATCTGCACGCTCGCCCGATGGTTCCGATCTGCCATGGGCAGGCCGCCTGGATAACGAAAATGAAAAGAGACCTCATGCCCGATGCTGTTATTGATCTGCTTTTTTGGATCGCAATTTTTGTGGGTTTGTTCTTTGGCTTACGTTGGATGAAGGCCCGCCGAAACAAAGATAAATAGACGCGTTCGAGGACTCAAAATATGCCTCTACTCAAGTCATGGGTCGTTTCGGCCAATTCAGCCAATACGCCTTTCCCGCTCAACAACCTGCCTTATGGCGTGTTCTCGACCCCGGAAACCGAGGCGCGCTGTGGTGTCGCCATCGGGGACATGATCCTTGATATGGCCGCGGTCGAGGCAGACGGGCTGGTCAATTTAGCTGAGGATGACCTATTCGATCTGCCATTCTGGAACGACCTTATGGAGTTGGGCCCAGAGGTTTGGGATGTCCTGCGAACGCGCCTAATAGAAATGTTGGCGGAAGGATCAACCGATGAGGCAGCAGTGCGACCGCATCTGATCCCGCTAGCCAACGCGAAACTGCATATGCCGTTCGCGGTGTCTGAATTCACTGATTTTTACGCCGGCCGCTTTCATGCCACCAATGTCGGAACCATGTTCCGCGGCGCCGAGAACGCCCTGCCGCCAAACTGGCTGCACATTCCCATCGGGTATAACGGGCGCGCCAGCACAGTGGTTGTCAGCGGAACAGATATTATCCGGCCCAACGGCCAGAGAAAAGGGCCCGATTTTGATATGCCCGTTTTCGGCCCGTGCAGGCGTTTGGATATCGAACTGGAAATGGGTGCAATCGTCGGCACATCGACGGATATGGGACAAATGATATCCGTGGCCGAAGCCGATCAGATGATCTTTGGCTATGTACTTTTGAATGACTGGTCCGCGCGTGATATTCAGGCATGGGAATACCAACCGCTTGGCCCGTTTCAGGCCAAGGCCTTTGCCACGTCGATCAGCCCGTGGATCGTGACACGCGCTGCTCTTGAGCCGTTCCGGACAACAGGACCTGCACGCGACGTTGAGTTGTTGCCTTATCTGCACGAACCCGGCCCAATGCTTTATGATATTGATCTGGCTGTCCAGATGTGCCCTGCGGGCGCGGCTGCTCCCACCACGATCTGCCGCACCAACTACAATGAGATGTATTATTCCGCTGCCCAGCAACTTGCCCATCACGCATCGTCCGGCTGCGAAATGAATTCAGGTGATTTACTGGGGTCTGGCACCATTTCGGGGCCAAACAAGGAAAATCGTGGCTCGCTATTGGAATTGAGTTGGGGCGGCAAAGAACCTTTGACGCTGGATACTGGTGAGCCGCGCAGCTTTATCGAAGACGGCGACACAATGGCGCTGACGGGCCAGGCGCAAGGGGACGGGTATCGGATTGGATTTGGCCGCTGCGACGGGACAATTCTGCCGGCAAAGGCTGCGCCGAAATAGGACCAAACAGGTATGCATCCGACCGTTTTTTACGACTATTTTCGCTCCTCGGCCAGCTACCGGGTTCGCATTGCACTAAACCTTGCGGGCATTGAATACGAAACGGTTTCGGTGAACTTGCTAGAGCAGGACCACAAGGCCCCAGACCATCTGGAGCGCAATCCACAAGGTCTGGTGCCGGTTCTGGATATTGACGGGCATCGTCTGACCCAGTCTCTCGCCATTTTGGGGTATCTGAGCAGCACGCGCGATTTGGGCCTGTTGCCGCCAAATCCCATCCAGCGCGCCAAGGTTCAGGCTCTCGCCAATTTCCTTGCCGTAGATGTTCATCCGGTTTGCAATATGTCCGTCGTGCGCTATGCCGCCGATATTGCTGGTGGGCAAGACGGAAAGGTTGAAGGTTGGATGCGCCATTTCATTCGACCCGGTCTTCTGGCGTTCGAGGCGATGCTGTCGAACTTCAGTCAACGCCCGTTTTGCACCGGCAACACCCCCTCTTTGGCTGATGTCTGCCTGATCCCCCAGCTTTACAACGCAGAGCGTTGGGGCGTCGAATATGCGGACTGTAAACGTATTCAAACCAGCGCAGAGGCATGCGCGGAAAATCCCGCATTTCAGGC
>CBDTVL010000193.1:0-7438 GCA_965363755.1 uncultured Sulfitobacter sp. | reverse complement strand
TGCGCGGCGGTGTCTCACATCGCGTCGAGCTTTTGGCAAAATGCTCGGTTCTCACTGTCAAATAACCATTGCGGTCAGAAACCCTGCCGGGGAAAGTACCAGGCGTAGATCTTGCGTCGGAAATCTGCCGACTAAATCCGACATCACAGGGGGGGTGCCTGAATTCCACGCGCGGGCAACCGATCGTGAACAAGGCCAGTCCAAAATGCCACGCCGATCGGCAAGAGGGCGTCGTTGAAATCAAAATCTGCTGAATGAAGCGGTTGGCCGTTTGGGCCTGTTTCGCCATTGCCCACGAGCAAGAAGCACCCAGGGACGGCTGCGCTGAAATGAGCAAAGTCCTCTGAAAAACTCATTGGAGTGCGATCAGGGAGGACGTCAAAACCTGCCGCCTGCGCGGTACGGATGACGGCTTCAGTCGGCGCCTGAGCGTTGATCGTCTCAATGAATTCAGTGTCAAAGCTCATCGTGATCTCAACACCGTGGGCCGCAGCAACGCCATCCGATATCTGCCGCATGAACCTCGCGATCGCATTTCGGTCCTGTGGCGTGCGCGCCCGAACATCGCCCTTCAATGTGGTCAGACCCGGCAAGACGTTGCGTTGGCCATTGGTCAAAAATTCAGTGACTGATACAACTGCTCCTGCGCCCGGTGCAAGTTTGCGTGACACGATGGTCTGAAGCGCCTGCACAAGCTCGGTGCCAACCGTGATCGTATCGACTCCGACCTGTGGCATCGAGGCATGGCCGCCCTGACCTCTTATGGTGAATTCAAACAGGCTTTCACTTGAGCAAATCAAACCGGGCCGGGTTGAAACCTGACCTACTGGCGCGCCGGGCAGATTGTGGATGGCATAGACTTCTTCTATCGGAAACCGCTCCAGCACACCTTCGTCGATCATCGCGCGCGCACCAAGCCCGTGTTCTTCATTCGGCTGGAACAGGAAAATCACTGTACCGTCAAAATCTCGATCAGCCGCAAGCGCCGCTGCGGCCCCCAAGAGCATCGCCGTATGGCCATCATGACCACAGGCGTGCATGACGCCGGTGTTTTGAGATGGGTAGTCATGTGCACTGACCTCGTGAATTGGCAGAGCATCCATATCTGCTCGCAAACCGATGGCCCGGTTTCCATGTCCGGACTTCAGAATACCAACCACGCCAGACCCTTCATGCACTTCGAGCCCTAGCTTGCGCAGAATATCTGCAACGCGTGACTTTGTACGCTCCTCCTGAAAGCCGAGTTCGGGAAATCGGTGAAACTCGTGCCTGAGTTTGGCAAGCTGTCCGGGATCGAATGTCATCACAACTTCCTTTTTGCTTCTGCCGTGCAAAACGCGGTGCGTCTTACGGTGGCCAGAATGCGACGTTCCTGACCGCCCATCTTATTCGCTGTTACTCTTTTGCAAAGCTGCTAGTTCAGACACAGTGTTTCATCAGTGGTTGTCAACAAGTGGCGGCACCTGAGGCGCGGGGTGAGAATGGCGAAGACGTTGAAAATTGTTGTTGTTGGCGCTGGGATCGTCGGAGTATCGACGGCGATATGGCTGCGCCGGGCCAATCACGACGTGGTTTTGATCGACAAGGATCAACCCGGAATGGCGGCGTCTTATGGCAACGCCGGTTTGCTCGCGCAATGGGCGGTCATTCCGGTGACCACGCCCGGATTGCTGAAAACAGCACCCAAATACCTGCTGGACCCCAATTCGCCTCTGTTTATGCGGTGGTCTTATCTTCCCAAAATTGCGCCTTGGCTGTTTCAGTTTATGAAACGCGCAAATGACACTGACGCGCGTAAAACTGCTGCGGCGTTGCTGCCGATCCTTGGCGACTCTTTGCAACAGCACAAGTCACTCGTGCAGGGCACTCGTGCTGAAAGCCGGGTGCAGGAAAGCAGTTTCAGTTTTGCCTACGACAGCCGTAAAGCCTTTGAGAAAGATGCCTACGGCTGGGCGATAAGGCGCGAGTGCGGTTATGTTCCGGAACTGATTGAAGGGCGCGCCGTTCAGGAAGAAGAACCCATTCTTGGCCCGTCAATCAATCTTCTTGCTGTCCTAAAAGATCACGGACATATTTTGCATCCGGGCCTATATGTTGCCGAACTGGCTCAGATGTTTGAAGAAATCGGCGGGCAGATTGTTCAGGCCGAAGTGACTGATTTCGATCTTACCGGAGACCGAATTAAGGCCGTAGAAACCACTAACGGACGGTTTGAGTGTGATAGGGCTGTTGTCACATCCGGCATCTGGTCAAAGCCACTGATGCAAAAGCTTGGTCTGAATGTACCTTTGGAAACCGAGCGCGGCTACCACGTATTATTCAAAAACCCGTCGCAGCTTCCGCGCAATCCCATGATGATGTCATCGGGCAAATTTGGCGTGACACCAATGGGGAATAGTTTGCGCTGCGCCGGTACCGTCGAATTTGGCGGAATTCACGCTGGGCCATCCCGCGCACCGATCGCGCTGTTGCGCAAAAAGGCTGCAATCGCTTTTCCAAACCTAACCTATTCCGATACCGAAGAATGGATGGGGTTCCGCCCGTCGACGACTGACAGCCTGCCGTTAATAGGTGAATTGCGATCCACCGGGGTTTTCACCGGGTTCGGACACCAACATGTCGGCCTGACTGCCGGCCCCAAAACCGGGCGCATTGTGGCGGAACTGATCAACAACACACCCCCAAATATTGATCTAAGGCCCTATGACCCCATGCGTTTCAGCTAACACCATGGCCCAAAGATCAATGGTTCAGTTTGCTGGTCAGCGAGATTGTTTTGTCGCCGATGGATCGCTCCGCTCGATGCCTTCAATGATCAGTCAAAACCGGCTCACGGCGCGTTAGCAATAACCTTCGACCCCAACCCATTGGTTGTGAGTGTATCGATCACCGTGTGCCCATCCGGTCGGCAGAATCTGATCAATTCTTGCCATGACTTCATCTGTCATCGGGAAAGAACTGCCCGCAGCGCAGTCAGCCAGATGGTCGGCAGTTCGTGTGCCTGGGATAGGGATAAGATGCGCGCCCCTTGCTAAGCACCAGGCGATGGCAAGGGCAACAGGTGAGATGCTCAACTCTCTGGCGAGGGTCTTGAATTTCGCTACTGCTTTCACATTGAAGCTAAAGTTTGGCTCCAAAAATCGTGGCTGGCCTTTGCGAATGTCGCCATCATTGAACGCGCCCGGAACCGGCGGTGTCGGTGCAAACATCCCACGCCCAAGCGGCGAAAAAGGTACAAATGCAACCCCGAGTTCAGCGCAGGTCTGAATCATTCCCAGGTCCGGATAACGGCTCCACAGCGAATACTCGCTTTGAACCGCATCCACGGTCCCTACTTCACAAGCGCGTCGCAATGTGGCCGGGGAAATCTCTGAAAATCCAATGCCGCCAATCTTGCCTTCGGCTTTGAACCCCAGAAGTGTCTTCATAACGTCTTCGACGTCGACGTCAGGATCTCGGCGGTGAATATAATAAAGAGCAACATGTTCGACGCCCAATCTGGACAGCGATTTTTCAAGCTCAGCGCGCAAATGATCCGCCTTGTTGTTAAAGCCGCGGACACCCGTATCCGGATCACGCCAAATCGAGGCTTTGGTCGCGATCGTGAAACGAGTGGAATCCCCTTTCAGAAAGGTCCCAATGATCGTTTCCGAAGCGCCCATACCGTAAACGTTTGCGGTGTCGAGAAAATCAATCCCCAGATCCAGCGCCGCCGACAACGTGTTATGCGCCTCCGCCTCTGACGTCGGACCATAAGCACCAGCAAAGCTCCAGCACCCCAGACCGATTTCCGAAACCATTTTTCCATCTTGGCGAATTTGGCGTTTTTTCACGAAGGCCTCTCAAACTGTTTGTGAACCCATTTCTGCGGACCAATTCAGCGACCTTACGCCAAACCGGGACAGGGCCAAATACCCTGCATAGCAGCGTAACGAAAGAGCGCAGCGACCTTGCAGTTTATCGCGTGGGCAACTCCAGACACATTTTATCAAAGACAATTGCCCTCCAATCTGCACACATGCACGCTGTGCGAAACCAGTATTCTCATTGGATAGGGCTTGGGCATTCAGCTCTGATGAGCGATGCCAAGGCCGATCAGTTTGTCCTGGTTGTCGATGCGCTTGCAGTTAAAGTGATCGGTGGCCTTTAAACTATTTGGTTGACGCAAAGATAACCCGGTTTATCCCTGTAAGGGCACCACAGGAAATGATCGCCTCTTGAAAAGCCCTCTTTCATATCCAGCGTTCCGAGCGCTTTTTGCCTCGCAGATCTGTTCACTATTGGCGGTCGGATTATTGACTGTTGCGCTGTCGCTTAGCGCTTACGCAATCGGCGGCGATGCCGCTGGCGGACGCATTCTGGGGCTTCTGTTGGCGTTGAAGATGGTCGCCTATGTACTCCTGGCACCACTGGCAGAGACCACCCTGGCAGGGCAGCCTCGAAAGTCTGTTTTGATCGGACTGGACATCGGACGGATGCTGCTTCTTATTCCGATGGCTTTTGTCTCAGACACCTGGCAAATCGCGGTTCTTGCCTTTGCCTTCTTCGCGCTTTCTTCGGCCTTCACGCCGCTTTACCAATCGGTTATTCCCGACATCCTTCCAGATGAAGAATTGTACACCCGCGCATTGTCTTGGTCGCGCATTGCCTACACTTTGGAGGCGATGCTGAGCCCTGTCATCGCAGCCGCCATGTTGCAAGTGGTCGCGACCAACAGCTTGTTCATCTGCGCCGCATTGGCTTTTGTTGGATCTATCGCAGCCATACTTGTCGCGCGTTTCCCTCAAGATCACGACATGGATCGCAAAGAACCTTTTTCACGCCGCGCCCTTAAGGGGCTGAACATCTATGCCCGGACGCCGCGGCTGCGGGGATTGTTTCTGCTGAATTTCGCGCTGGCGCTTGCAATGGCCTGGGTGCTGGTAAATTCGGTGGTCTTTGCGGGAAAGCGCCTCGGCGATGCCGAGTATTATTTTCCGGTCCTGATGGCGTTTTATGGGTTGGGTGCCGCCATTGGCGCGCTGGCCGTGCCGCGGTTGATAAGATTGACCAATGAGCGGTTTGTAATGGTCACAGGCGCACTTGTTTTTGCCGTGCTCGGCACGCTCATTGCCCTGACCCTGCCCATCGCTGGTCTCCTGGCGCTTTGGGCGGGCTTTGGCCTCGCGTCCTCGCTGGTACTGACCCCGGGGGGGTTAATCATAACCCGCTCGGCCAAGCCGGCTGATCGGCCTTCAGTATTCGCAGCGCAGTTTTCGCTAAGTCACGCTGGGTGGCTTTTGGCCTATCCTTTGGCAGGCTGGCTTGCCACATGGGTCGCGTTGGAAACCGCGCTTATCCTGCTCTCAGGTCTTTGCGCACTTGTGACACTGGCGGCAATGCGCGTCTGGCCCGCCACCGATCCAGTCGCGCGGGCGCACAGCCATCCGGAATTGCCTGACGACCATCCACACCTGCATGACACGCCCGCCAATGGCCCCGACCACCAGCACAGCCACGCCTATTATGTCGACAAACTGCACCCGACATGGGCAACGAATGAGGCCTCATACTGAGCCGAAACGCTTCTTCTCATTGAGATACATAACGTTTCGAAAGACAGCCTGCTTTGAATTTAAGCTCAGGGCCGCGCAGCGACGGTCGCGCGACCGCATGATGATCTCGTTTCTTTCTCGGAAATTTGAACCCATCAACGCAAGCCATGACACAGCACTGAGGGCCCACAGTCCAGTTTTCCTAGCAGCTAGAAAACTCGGCAGTTGTAGCTTCAGATCAAGTTGAGATCGGTTTTTCAAAACAAGTGACACTCCCCAAGTTTTTCGTCTAGCAGCGAGACCCTGCCACAACATCGGAACACAGTTTGGTGGACTAATTTTGAATGCTCAGACGATTGCCTACATTTCTTCGGCGGCTATCGCGACAGTGCTTGGGCTGCTCCATGTTGGTATATGTTCAAGGGACCGGTCACAGCTGTCGTTTCTGTTCGCGGCGAAAATGTCCCTAAGTGCGAGAACCCTTGCCTCGCTTGAGCTTTCGATGGCACTTGCAACAACCGAGGCTGGCCAGGTCTACATCGGGTCGCTCACCGTCTATCCTATTTGTGCGATACTCGCCTCCGTCGTCTTGTTCATCCGCGTAAAGCTTAGGCTCCGCACGCTTTACTGGCACGCTAGCACCTCTTTGCACATAAGGATTGGACCGCTCAGAAGTTGATCAACTGCAGAGGCAAACACACAAGCAGGGTCAGAAAGATCGGCCAACGACGACGAGTATTATTAGTTGGCGGGAAAAGATATCAGACAGTCACTTCTGATCGCGATCACTGATCTGAACTTCTGAGCCAGACTCACCGAGAACCCGACCATGACATGAAATCAGGATGACGGAAATTGACGGGCCAAGCACGCCAGCGAGTTCTTGATCACATTTTCGGGTTGCATGATCGACTGTTTCTGCCGTGATCGGTTGGCTCGGCTCAAAGTACATTTGTACCTGATGCATGCGGCCAAACCTGATCACCGAAAGGTCAACCAGATTTCCACCGATATCATCAAATACTCCCAGAACAGCGGCGCGCGCCGCAGATACTTGATTTTGCACAATGCTGACGCCAGCCAGTTCGCCCAAACCCTTGCGAAAATCTGAAAAATAGTGCCCGACAACCAACACGCAAAGCACAACGACGATGAGAGAGTCGCCGATGGGTGTCATCCATCCGATCGAAGTTCCCTTGAGCAATGGCATGACCGACAAGCCAAGCCCGGCAGCTACCGTTATGAGCCCGTCGAAAGTTGCTGATCGCATCTCTAAACGAAGAACATCGCTCTGACGTCCGGTGGATTTCCAAACAAAATAATGCGTCGCGGCAAGGCCAAAACAGACGATGCAAATTACAACAAAATATATGACTATTGGCCCGTACCTCAGTTCCGCAATGTCTCCGCCGGTCGCGTAATCCACAATATTGAGAACCGCGCTTCCAAAAGCAAACGCCACAACTCCAATGAGCGACAGAGCCCGGAAAGTTGTGTAAATCGACTCATCAACCGCATAACCAAGCGGTCGCCGCATGTCCGGGTTGAGTCTAATTGATGCACTGACTTGCCGTGCAAATATTGCCGCAGTGAATCCGACAAGAGAAAATAAGCCATCAACCAGCAATGCCTGCGAATGTGACAGCCAAGCCGCAAAGACGCCCGCCGCACCCATAAAAAGGTTTCCCCATTTTGCGATTGTGAGGGCACGCTGTTCTTTGCTGGCCCATGACGTATGGCCTTCGGTGGGGTTCGGGTTCAAAGTTGTTCGCCTTATTTCAGCGTCGGTTCATTCATAGTGAGAGCATCGTTGTCAGAATCATCGCAAGCTTTCACGGACCACCGGCAGGAAATCGTAGCCTTGACGTTGCTGAATGGAAACAGCGGCGCACCCAGTTTTCTGG
>CBDTVL010000192.1:0-7501 GCA_965363755.1 uncultured Sulfitobacter sp. | reverse complement strand
GCCAATTGGCTGATCCACCGTTTTACCCGCGTGAGCCAGAGCGATGTCGGCGAGTTGGAACGGATGAGCCAGGAACTGCATGAGGCTGAAGAGACCCGTGATCAGGCAATCACCTATCTGCAACAACGCGAAGCTGAGTTGACCAATCAATTAAGCCAGACTGAGGCTGAATTGCGGGCCGCAATGGATGGTTTGCGCGATGCACGTCAAGAAGCCGAGGAGATGCGCGGCTATATCGAACGCATGAACGCGCCAACCGGATAACGAAACTTGGCGCCTTACCAGCGGTCCAGTGCGTCTTCGTCTTCGGCCTTGGATGCTACCCAATCCGCGCCTTTCGCGGTGAGTTCTTTTTTCCAGAATGGCGCACGCGACTTCAGATAGTCCATCAGGTACTCCGCAGCCTCGAAGGCATGCTTTCTGTGTCGGGCAGCGGTTGCGACCATCATGATAACTTCACCCGGCTCAAGTCGTCCGTATCGATGAATGACTAAAACGTCGCCAAGGCCCCAACGTGCTTGCGCCTGTTGCGCGATTTTGGCAAGTGCGGCTTCGGTCATGCCGGGATAGTGTTCGATTTCCATTCCTTGCAATTCATCACCTTCAACATCGCGAACGATGCCGGAAAACGTGACGATCGCTCCCATGTCCGAACGGTCTTTTGTGAAGGCGCTGAGTTCATAGCCAGGATCAAACAAATCTTGCTGAACCGTCACACGCATCGGACTACCCCCCTGTCATCGGAGGGAAAAAGGCGACCTCTCGTACATCTTTCAACGATGCATCAAAATCCGACAACTCCTGATCAACCGCCACGCGCAATGCACTGAGATCAGAGAATGCCATTTCATAGCGTTCTTCCCTGGCGCTCAATTCCGCGACAAGATCGGCAACAGTTGCTGCGTTTGTCTCAACCTGTTCTTTCGGTATGCCAATGCGTTCACGGACCCATGCGAAATAGAGGATATCCATCAGTCTTGTTCCTTGAGGTGGGGAAGCGCCTTTTTGAAATAGTCCATGCCGGTGATCAACGTCAGCGCAGCGGCAACCCAGAGCAGCACGACGCCGCTCCACCAACTGGCAACCATGCCATTATAGGTCCAGCCAAGTCCCAACACGTCCTGTTCCTGTCCCGACAAGATGGAGTCGATCAATGTCGCGTCCATCCCCCAGGAGTTCATCACAAAATAGTGCTCAAATACACCTTTGGCAAAGAGCACGGCCAACGCCACCATTTGCGCCGTGGTTTTCCATTTCGCCAACTGGGTGACTTTTAATGTGCCTGCTGTGTCTCCTAGGAATTCACGCAGTCCCGATACAAAGACCTCGCGAAACAGGATGATGGTCGCAGGCAGCAAGATCCAGGGGTCCATGCCGGAAAACCCAGTCACGACCAACAAGGCGATGACCACCATCGCTTTGTCTGCAATCGGATCGAGCATGGCACCAAATTTGCTTTCCTGTTTCCACGCCCGGGCCAGATAGCCATCAAACCAATCGGTGACGGCCGCAAAGATGAACAGGAACAGCGCAAACCAGTCGGCATAGGGCCTTGTAAAATACAAAAACATCACCGCGAGGCCGGGCGCGGCAAGTAACCGAAGGACAGTCAGAATATTTGGCAGAGTCCAAGTCATAGGAGAACCCTACAGCCCCACCGCAACGGGGGAAAGCAGGATCGAAAGCCTGTCAGCCCCGTTCGTGAAAGAAATCGTAGATCGTTTCCGCCAGCGCACCGGAAACGCCTTCAACAGCCTTGAGATCAGCCAAGTTTGCCCGTGCAACGGCTTTTGCCGATCCGAAATGGGCCAGCAAGGCCCGTTTGCGCGCAGCACCGACGCCTGGCACATCATCAAGGGGGGTTGCACCTATGGCTTTTGATCGTTTGGCCCGATGTGTGCCGATGGCAAACCGATGAGCCTCATCTCGCATACGTTGCACAAAGTACAACACCGGATCGTTGTGGCGAAGCGCAAATGGCCGTTTACCGGTGCGGTGGAATTCCTCTTTTCCAGCATCCCGGTCGACGCCTTTTGCCACGCCAACCATCGGGATATCCCGCACCCCATGTTCCTGCATGATCTGTTCGACAGCGCTGACCTGACCCGCGCCGCCATCAATCAGCAACAAGTCCGGCCACATGCCCCCGGATCGGTCGGGGTCCTCCTTAATCAGGCGTCGAAATCGGCGGTTCAGCACCTCTTTCATCATGCCGAAATCATCACCTGGCGTCAGGTCGTCACCGCGAATATTGAATTTGCGATATTGATTCTTCAAGAACCCATCTGACCCCGCGACGATCATCGCCCCGACAGCGTTTGTTCCCTGAATATGACTGTTGTCATAAACCTCGATGCGCTGCGGTGAACTGGGAAGGTCGAAGGCTTCGGCCAGCCCCTTAAGCAATTTGGTTTGGGTCGCGTTCTCGGCCATCTTGCGCCCCAATGATTCACGCGCGTTGCGCAGTGCGCCATCGACCAGTTCAGCCTTCTCGCCGCGCTTGGGCACCAGAATTTCAACTTTGCGCCCGGCTTTATCACTCAGCGCATTGATCATGAGATCCGGATTTTCAATCTCGTTTGACAGGATCACGGTGCGTGGCGGTTCTTTACCGTCATAAAACTGACCCATGAACGCCTCCAGTGCTTCCGCGGCCTCCACATCCTCGCCTACCCGCGGATAAAAGTCGCGATTGCCCCAGTTCTGGTTGGCACGAATAAAAAACACCTGAACGCAGGCCTGTCCATCCTGCAAATGCAGTGCAATCACATCTGCCTCGCGCACACCGCGCGGATTAATGCCCTGTGCGGTTTGCACCTGTGTCAGCGCCCGGATGCGGTCGCGCATCGCCGCGGCACGCTCATATTCCATATTGGCGGATGCCTCTGCCATCTGTTTGGCAAGGGCCGCCTGAACCTCCGTCGATTTGCCTGACAGAAACCGCTCTGCCTCCTGCACTGAAGCGGCATAATCCTCCTCCGAAATATGACCGACACAGGGCCCCGAGCAGCGTTTGATCTGATAGAGCAGACACGGTCGAGAGCGTGCTTCAAACATCGCGTCGGAGCAATTGCGCAGCAGGAATACTTTTTGCAGCTGGTTCAGTGTGCGGTTCACCGCGCCTGCACTGGCGAACGGCCCGTAATAAGCCCCCTTTTCCTTCTTTGCCCCGCGATGTTTTTTGATCTGAGCAAAAGCGTGGTCTTGTGCAACCAGAATGTTTGGAAAGCTCTTGTCGTCACGCAGCAGCACGTTGAATTTGGGCTTCAACTGCTTGATCAGGTTCTGTTCCAACAACAGCGCTTCGGTCTCTGTCTTGGTGGTCAGAAACATCATCGAAGCCGTCGCGCGGATCATCCGATCGATTCGACCGCTGTGACCAGATACGCGCGCATAGTTGGAAACGCGTGCACGCAGATTGCGCGCTTTGCCGACGTACAACACACGGCTATCTACATCCAGCATCCGATAAACACCGGGTGCATTGCTTAGCGATTTCAAATAGCTCTGGATACAGGCATGGCCGGTGATTTGAGTTTTTGGATCAGTCATATTAACCAGATATGATTCTCCGCCCACGGCTGCAATCTCCACAACCCCATCGCAAGCCATAAGTCATCCCCTGAACATGTGGATAAGTCTGGAGATATCTTTCGCCCAACTTGAAATTATCCTTGTTTTTTGGTGTCTTCCCAGAAATGCCCAATTTTTAGGCGGTTATTTAAGTTATTGTTTTTAAACGATACATTTATTACACTTTTGCAACATCCTGAAAACAAAGACATTTTTATAACATTTTTGTGACAGACTGTGGTGGAGTGCAAAACTCTCAATAGGCATCAGCTCATTCGACGCCCAACACATCCGGTGTCTGCCATCCAAGGTGCTGGCCACCGTCCACACAGATTAGTTGACCGGTGACAGCTGGGGCATTCAAGAAGTACCCAAGAGCGGCGGTAATATCAGCTGCGTTAACGCCGCGCCCCAAAACTGTCGCGGCCCGTTGCGCCTTGAAACTCTCCGCGCTTTGACGCCCACCTTGCAAGGTTGGCCCCGGACCAATTCCATTGACCCTGATATGCGGTGCCAGGGCCCGCGCAGTGGTCTGTGTCATCGCCCACAGCCCCATTTTCGCAATTGTGTATGTCATGAATTCCGGGGTCAGCTTGCGGACACGCTGATCAATCATATTCACAACCAACCCGGCAGAAACCGGTTCTCCGGTCTGGTCCTGAGTGGCTTGCAATCCTTGTAGCGCCATCGCCTGTGTCAACACAAACGGGGCCCGCAGATTGCTGCTCATATGCCGGTCCCAGTTTTCACGCGTCGCGGTTTCGACACTGTCATATTCAAATATCGAGGCGTTATTGACCAGGCACGTCACTGGTCCATCCAGGGCCTCTACTGCGCGCGGAAACAGGGCTTGCACCGCTTCCTCGTCTAACAGATCTGCTTGCAGCGCAACGGCCTTGCGTCCCATGGCAACAATCTCATTCACAACACTTTCTGCATCACGGTCAGAAGTAGCGTAGTGCACGGCAACATCATAACCTCGGCCGGCAAGGTATAGCGCCATCGCCCGTCCCAGCCGTTTGCCTGCCCCGGTCACCAAACTTCGTGTCATGCAAATGCGCTCCCTTGACCCGGCTAGATCAGTACCACAATAAGATATACCACGTAGAGCGTGGTCAAACCGATGCCCCACATTCGTGTAATATCCTGACGCAGATAGACAAACGGGATCAACATGACCGATGCAGCCAGCATCACCCAAAGATCAAAGCGCAGGAAGGCTGGATCAACAGTGATCGGGCCGACCATCGTGGCAATCCCGATGACTGCCAGCAGATTGAACATGTTCGATCCGATGACATTACCAAGCGCAACATCTGCCTGACGGCGCAGCGCGGCCATCACAGTTGTTGCCAGTTCAGGCAGGGACGTCCCGATCGCAACCAATGTGAGACCAATGACGGTTTCACGGACGCCGTAAGTCCTGGCAATTATTGTTGCGTTATCAACCAACAAATGCGCCCCCAGCGGCAACCCGATCAGGCCCAAAGCCATAAACATCCCGATCTTCCACCACGACATATCGGGATCGGCACCCTCAACTTCTGCGTCATCTCTGCACGCATTTTTGTGCGCAAGCGCCGCTCGGAAGGCATCAATCAGGACGTAAGCCAAGGCTGACAACAGGATCAGACCACTGATCCGGTCAAACTCCCCCCGGAAGGCCAAACCGATAAACAATAGCGTGGCCATTATCATCAAGTTATAGGTCTTGCGGGTGTTGCATTCACTGGTGTGCAAGGTGGCAAGTAGGGCGGGAACACCAAGAACGAGCAGAATATTTGCCGTGTTCGAGCCGACAACGTTGCCCAGCGCGATGCCGGGCGCATTGTCCAGAATAGCCCGAATAGCGATCAGTAACTCAGGCGCTGACGTACCAAACGCAACAATCGTGAGACTGACAATGAGCGCTGGTACCCCCAGCCGCAAACTCACATTCACAGCCCCTTTGACCAGTGCGTCCCCAGCCAAAAGAAGGATCAAAAGGCCGAGGCCCGCAAGCAGCCAAACCATCACCGCCTACCCTTTCCCGTGCCCGCAGGCGCAGGGTCCCTTGCCAATCCGGTAACGTCCGCAACCGCGACATTTGGCCGACTGCAAGCGTTTTTGTCCCGGTAGGGTGATCTTGCCGAACATTGCCAGGACCCCCATGAAAACAAGAAACAGAGTGACAATCTTAAATATCAAGTCACAGGCCAAACCGCGCAAATTCAGCGCGTTCCTCGATACTGCTCAGGGCATCCTGTGCCAATGCCACGCCGAAACGCTGCAATAGTGCCTTGCGTGCGCCATAGCGGCGGAATTTAACCTTGTCGCCAAATCGCTCTTTCATTTCTGGCTGCAAGTGTCCGATACCGTCGATCAAACCTATATCCTGTGCTTTGTGGCCGACCCAAATCTCACCAGTAAAAAGATCATGTTTGCCGTCCAGCTTGTCGCCGCGGCGCGCTTTGATATGGGTGATGAATGTTCCGTGAATGTCGTTCAGCAACCCCTTGAGCCGTTTTACATCTTCTGGCTTTTCCGGGCTGAAGGGGTCCAGCATGGATTTTGATTTTCCGGCTGTATAAACCCTGCGTTCGACCCCTTGGCGGGCCAGAAACACATGCGCTCCAAAACCAGACGAAATCACACCGATCGACCCGACGACCGAGCTTTGATCGGCCCATATCTCATCCGCCGCAGCCGCAAGCCAATACCCGCCGGACGCCGCCACATCTTCGACAAAAGCAAAAACCGGGATGTTTTTTTCGTCGGCCAAACGCCGGATGCGTGCCGCGATCAGCGACGATTGAACCGGCGATCCACCCGGTGAATTGATCTCAAGCGCGACCGCGTCTGGTTTCCCGCGTGAAAATGCTTTTTCAATAATCGGAGCCAAGGCGTTGTCATTCAATGACCCGCGCCCAGCCATTCCGATCGCCCCAGCCAAACGAATGACAGCAACCGTGGGGTTGGATTTTACAAAAGGAAGCCAACGTTTCATACAAGCTGATGTAGAATGGCGTGCCCGGACAAACAAGGCGCGGAACAAACATCCTTCTTCATCTCTTCAAAAATACTGAAAAGCTTGGCCAAATGGACACGCTTCGACTGCCTCACGTGCGAATACGCCAACCGGTCTTGAATATCCACCATATCACGCCAAGGCACAAAGCGGTGAACCCCGCAATCGCCAGAAGGCTCAGACCTATCGGCACATCTGCAGCTCCGAAAAACGACCAGCGAAACCCTGAGATCAGATAGACGACGGGGTTGAACAGCGTGACCGTTTGCCAGACCGGTGGCAGCATCGAGATGGAGTAAAAAGAGCCGCCCAAGAACACCAAGGGAGTCACAATCAGCAGGGGCACCAGTTGCAGTTGCTCAAAACTCCCGGCCCAGATGCCGAGGATAAAGCCAAGTAGCGCAAAGGACAGACAGGTCAGCAGCAAAAACAGAACCATGGCCCAAGGATGTGCGATATGAATATCAACAAAGAAGGAGGCTGTGATCATGATCACTACCCCGATGAACAGTGCTTTGGTCGCAGCCGCTCCGACATAGCCCAAGACGATTTCCAGAAAATTGACCGGCGCTGAAAGCAATTCGAAAATCGTTCCAATAAATTTAGGAAAGTAGATTCCAAAAGAAGCGCTCGAGATTGCCTGCGTTATCACCGACAACATGATCAGCCCGGGAACGATGAATGCCCCGTAGCTTATTCCCTCAACTTCTTGAATGCGGCTGCCAATTGCTGCGCCAAAAACCACGAAGTAAAGTGATGTTGAAATGACAGGTGAGATGAAGCTTTGCGTCAACGTGCGAAAGAACCGCGTCATTTCATAGACATAAATTGCTTTGACAGCTTCAAAGTTCATGTCGCATCCTCGTGCAGCAGATCCACGAATATATCTTCGAGATTGCTCTGCTGCGTCTGCAAGTCGCG
>CBDTVL010000191.1:0-7519 GCA_965363755.1 uncultured Sulfitobacter sp. | reverse complement strand
AACCAGAACTGTTCAACAAACAGCCATACTACCGTCCGGGATGTGACAACTAACCAAATGTCATTCCCAGAATGTTTTCCCGCGTAATGATCTCGACCGGCAGCACCGGGAAGTCCGGCGTTCGCTGCTCCAGTACCGCAATCATTGCTTCAACCGCCAGTTCAGCCGCGCGCCGCATGTTCTGGTGCAGGATGAAATCCATGGTGCCCGCAATCAGATAGGCTTGGGTCTTGGCTGTGAGATTGTGGCCGATAAATTTGACATCTCCGGCCCTCCCATTTTCGCGAAGCGCTTTGCTGATCCCTTCGTTACCGCCGCCGACGCTGTAAATACCAACCAGATCCGGGTGACCTAGGATGAACTGACAGGTGGCATCATAGTTGCCGTGAATATCGTCTTGGCCCAGCACAGTGTCTGCGATGCTGAGATGGGGAAACTCTTTGCGCATGATCGCACGAAATCCCATCTCGCGGTTTTCATGGCTGCGATAATATTGCCCGCCCGAAATGATAGCCACTTGCCCGACGCCCTGACAAAGACGTCCCATGAGCAGGCCTGCGGTGCGACCGGCAGCGCGTGTATCTGTTCCGATAAATCCGATAACGGAAGAATTCGCGAGGCTGGAAAGGAGCGACAGGCTGGGTATCTTGCGCAGTTTCAGATGATCAACCGCGTCGCGGACTCGTTGGTCCTCAAGCGCCTGAAAGGCAACCGCATCAATGCCCTGACTTTCGCACGCGCGAAGTCTTCGGGCCAGAGCTGCGGGCTCCATTTTCGCCGTGAACACGCATTCTATTGTGGCATTACCTCTTGCCCCGAACTCCTGAAAACAACGGGCCAGAAACTCGGTGGATGGCCCAGCTTCGCCCGGAAGAAAAACTTTTAGCCGCCATGGTTTTTGACGCCCGGTAACCGGGGCACCAGTTTCAATAGCCGCCTTGGCCTGAAGCACCCGCTGGCGCGTCGATTGGCGGACAGATGCCCTGTTGTTAAGCACACGGTCCACAGTTGCGGTTCCGACACCAGCGAGGCGGGCGATGTCGGCCAGACGCGCTCTTTTAAGGATGGGGCCAGGTTGCTGGATCATCCACCACGTCCATCAATAAACATCATTCTTTGATCTCCGGTGCAGCAATTCACATCATAATGCATCAGTTTCGTCAATCTGATGCAATCTCCTTGATTCTGCCGCCGTCTTCAAAAAGGCTGAAGTAAGAAACCGGCTCGTTCTTTCCGGGGGCGGCACTGTTCTTCTTTGCCGACATTGTGGTGCCCACAAATGGATTGCCGCAGGTTGCGTGGCGCCCTTGGGGGCCAATAACTTAACTTTCCGGCAAATACCGGATGAAAAAAGGACTGCAAATGAAACGTGTAGGTGTCATCGGATTGGGCGACATGGGCAGCGGCCTGACCAAGAACCTGATCAAGAACGGGTTTGCAACCACCGGCCTGGACCTGAGCGAGGCGCGCATGAGTGCCCTGGTCGAGATGGGCGGCCAGCCTGCAAAAAGCGCCGCAGAGGTTGGCGCCAATTCAGACGCGGTTTACGTCATGGTCATGAATGGCGATCAGGCAAAGTCGGTCATTTTGGGCGCGGAGGGACTGGCCAGCCACTTGCCCAAGGGAGGAGTCGTGATCCTGAGCGCGACGATCAAACCCAGTGAGGCAAAAGAAATTGGTCTTGCAATGGATGGCAGTGGCGTTCACCTGATTGACAGCCCGGTCTCGGGCGGATTTCCCGGCGCGCAGGGCGGAACCCTGACGATGATGGCGGCAGGACAAGCCGAGGTTCTGGATCAATACAAGCCGGTGATGGAGGCGGTTTCCAGTACTATTCACCGCGTTGGCGAGCGCGCTGGTGACGGGCAGGTGGTCAAAGCCTGCCTGCAATCGCTGATCGGCTCAATTTTTGGCGCCACGTTCGAAGCCGCCGCACTTGCGGCCAAGGCTGGCGTGAAAGGTGATGTCCTTTACAACGTGTTTTCGTCCTCTAGTGCGGGATGCGGCGTTGCCAATACTGCGTTGGAAAACATCATAGATCGCAAGTTTGAAGGCACTGGCAGCGGCATCGGGACGATGCACAAGGATCTGACGATCTCGCTGAACATGGCCGAAGAACTCGGGGTTCCGATGTATATGGCGTCCACAGCCATGCAGATTTTCCATGCGGGCAAGACCAAATACCCCAACGGCGACAACTGGATTTGCACACGTGTAATCGAAGAGATCATCGGCGCAGAGTTGCACCGCTAGAAGGGAGTCGTGAAATGAAACTAGGTGTTATTTGCGACGGTATCAGCCGCGATCTGGCATATGCCGTCGATGTGATGGATGAATTTGATCTGGAGTATGCCGAACTTCAGTTTGTCGGGGAATCCGAGGTCGGCGACCATTCGGCGCAGGAAATCAAGGATATCGACACGTTATTGCGCGACCGTGGCAAGCCGGTCTCGTGTTTGTCGCGCCATGTGTTCGCTGGAATGACAACAGAAAACACGCCCGGAGATGCATTGCACAGCAAACATATGGATGCGCTTAAACGCGTGATCGATATGGCCCACATTGTTGGGTCGCCTTTGGTCCGCATCATGACCAACAAGAAAGAGCAAATCCTCTGGGGCCTTGGTGGGGCAGAGAAATGGAACGTGGCCCACGGTGCTTGGGACAAAACCCTGCCGTTGATCGCCCCTGCGGTCGATCTGGCCCGTGCTGAGGGTGTCACGCTGGTTGTGGAAACCGGGAACGGCACAATGGTCAACTCTAACTATACAGCCCGCAAGCTGATCGATGATCTGGGGGCCAAAGACGTTCTAAAGGTCCTGTGGGACCCGGCAAACAATTGCTGGTGCCATGAGCATGCCTACCCTGAGGGGTACGACGCAGTCCGGGACGGCTATTTGGGGCATGTCCACATCAAAGATGTGCAGGTCGATACGCCCCGTGCCACGCTGGAGGTGCGACGGATGGGGGAGGGGCAGCTGGCGGATCTCTTCCAACCGATGGCAAAGGCGTTGCGCGCCGACGGTTATGATGGCGTCATTTCATTCGAAAGCGTTTTTCATCCTGGGAACGGCGACTTCGAAGATGGTTTTCGCCAATGCATTGGTCTCTTCAAAGAGATTTTTGCACCATAATCTCATCTTATCGGGACGTGACAAATAATTGCTAAGCCTGTCCTGCGTCGCTGGTGCTGCAGGATTGGCCAAGTGAAGCCGCGCTCTCACTCCCCATAAGGTACCCAGATGTTTTTGATCTCAGTTGATGCGTCCAGAAACGGGCGTCCGTGACCGGACGGACCAAACCAGTCCCGGTCACGGCCGTTATTCACCCATGTGCGTTTGAGGTTTCCAGCCGCTTCTCGTTCAATGATCGCTGAGAGATCAGAGGACGAGAAACTCCAGACCGCGTCCACGTTCATGTGACGGGCCATATGGGGCGCAAGTTCGGCGTGGGAACCGGTGAGGATGTTCACCACACCTGCTGGGACGTCCGACGTTTCAAGCACCTGCACAAAGTCGGTTGCAGCCAATGGGAACGGATCAGACCCTGCCAACACCACCCTGTTTCCCATCGCGATTGCCGGGGCCATGGTCGCCACAAGCCCTAGCAGCGGCGCATCATCTGGGCACAGTATCCCAATGGTTCCAACGGGTTCCTTCATCGCCAAAGCCACTCCGCGAATAGGGACGCTGTGCACCTGGCCGTCAAATTTGTCGGCCCAAGCCGCATAGGTGAACAAACGCTGGACCGAAGCTTCGACCTCCTTGGTGCCGCTGCGCCCCCCCTTAAGTGCATCGATCCGCGCCGCAAATTCTGCAGCACGCGCCGACAAGTTTTCGGCGACGTAATAGAGGATTTGAGCCCGCAGATGACCTGTTGTTCTGGACCAGCCTTTTGCCGATTGCGCCGCTTCGACTGCATTGCGCACATCTTTGCGATTGGCCAGAGAGGCATGTCCCAACAGAGTACCCGACTTGCCATAAACCGGCCGGGAGTACCCTCCATCCGGTCGGGCCTGTTTGCCGCCGATATACAGTTTGGCAGTACGGTCAATCGGGTCATGTGGTGCTTTGTCACCGGTGAAACTCTCAACGGGTTTCAAGGATTTGACCCGTTCTTTTGGTTTGGTGTACGCGCTCAGCCCTTCCCAGCCGCCTTCACGGCCGAACCCGCTCTCTCGAACGCCACCAAAACCAGCCGCAGCATCAAACAGGTTAGTGCCGTTGACCCAGACAATGCCGGCGGCCAGTTTTGGCGCGATGTCCAGCGCGAGATTTACGTTTTCTGTCCACACTGTCGCCGCCAGACCATAGCGGGTGTTGTTGGCCAATTCGACGGCCTCACTTGGGGTGCGGAAGGTTGTGGCGACCAACACCGGGCCAAATATCTCTTCCTGCATCAATGTGTCTGTGACGGTCAGACCGGTGATCAGTGTTGGTGGGTAAAAGCACCCCGTCGAAGGAATCTGCACGGCAGCCTTATGCATTTCACCTGCGGTATTTTCTTCAACCAACCGTTTGATCTCGGCCAGTTGTACCGGATCCACGATGCATCCAACATCAATGCACTTGTCCAGCGGATTACCAATGCGCAAACCGTCCATTCGCGCGCGCAATTTGACATAAAATGCTTCGGCAACGTTTTCCTGCACCAACAATCGTGACCCGGCGCAGCAGACTTGTCCCTGATTGAACCAGATCGCATCAACAAGCCCTTCAATGGCTGAATCCAGATCGGCGTCGTCGAACACGATGTAAGGGGATTTTCCGCCCAGCTCCAACGTCAGCGCCTTGCCCGACCCTGCGGTCGCCTCGCGAATTTTGCGCCCGACAGATGTCGATCCGGTAAAGGCAATTTTGTCGATGTCCTTGTGCGCGACCATCATCTCACCAACGGCACCATCCCCGGTCACGATGTTGACCACACCTTTGGGCAGTCCCGCCTGCACGCAGATATCAGCAAATAACAGCGCCGTAAGCGAGGTATACTCAGCTGGCTTCAACACGACAGTATTGCCCATCGCCAAAGCTGGTGCGATCTTCCATGCCAGCATCAGCAGAGGAAAGTTCCATGGGATGATCTGGCCGCAAACCCCCAGCGCAATCCGGTTGGGCAACTCGTCCTGCATCAACTGAGCCATTCCGGCGTGATAGTAAAAATGCCGCTGCGCCAGAGGGATATCGATGTCGCGGCTTTCGCGAATGGGTTTGCCATTGTCGAGGGTTTCCAGAACCGCAAACAGACGCGCGTGCTTTTGCAGCAAGCGGGCAAGCGCATAGAGATATCGGGCTCGGCCGGGACCACCAAGGTGTTCCCATCTGCTTTGTGCTGACCGCGCGGCGGACACAGCTGCTTCGACGTCAGCCGCGCTTGCCTGACTGACCATGGCAAGGGTTTCGCCGGTTGCGGGATTGCGGCTTTCGAACCCATTTGTCGGATCGGTGAAGGCACCGTTGATAAAATGCCCGAACTGATCACCCTGATCGACCAGCCACGCCAGTGCCTCGGCCGCACTTTCGGGGGCCGGGCCATACTCCATCGTTTCGAATATTTCTTTTACAGTCATGGTCTTACCCTATCGGATGACGGTAGCCCGCCGAATAACGTCCAGTTACATGATGCTCCAACTGCCGTTCGATATCCCCCAGCAGGGATGACGCGCCAAAGCGGAATAGGTCCGGCTCCAGCCAGCGATCCCCCAGCTCATCCTTCATCAACGCCAGATAGACCAGCGCATCCTTGGCTTTTGAAATGCCACCAGCGGGTTTGTAGCCAACGCGATACCCGGTGCGCTCATAATAGTCTCGAATGGCGCGCACCATGACCAGAGTTACCGGTAGAGTGGCATTCACAGGCTCTTTGCCGGTCGAGGTCTTGATGAAATCGGCCCCGGCCATCATGCAGATCAGCGATGCACGGGCAACATTGCGCAGGGTACCCAATTCGCCTGTGGCCAGAATCGCCTTCACGTGGGCCTCGCCGCACGCCGCGCGAAACGCCACCATCTCGTCATAAAGCGCCTGCCAGTTGCCGCCCAGGACGTGGCGACGTGATATGACGATATCAATTTCCTGCGCGCCTGCTTTCACGCTTTCCCTGATCTCTTCCACGCGCAAATGGAAAGGAGACAGCCCAGCGGGAAATCCGGTTGAAACAGCAGCGACGGGGATGCCGGAGCCTTGTAGTTTGTCCACTGCAGTTGTGATCATATCGTGATAGACGCAGACAGCACCTGTTGTGATCTGCCCCATACCCAAAGCCTCGAGCAGGTCTGCGCGCACCGGCTGGCGGGCCTTGGCACATAGTCGGCGGACCCGTTCCGCTGTGTCATCCCCGGACAATGTTGTCAGATCAATGCAGGTGATGGCGCGCAGAAGCCACGCCGCTTGATAATCCTTTTTGACCGACCGGCGCCCCGGCAGGGTGGCCGCACGCCGTTCAATCGCGGAGGTGTTGGCCTGCACATTGCGGACCCATTGCATATCGAGCGGCATGCCGGGATTGCGCGGTTCAGTTACCTGCGGCAACTGGTTGCTGCGCGTTTCTGTCTGGCTCAGCATCATTTATTCCTGCCAAAAGAGTCGTAGCCAGCGTGTCACGCAAGCCGCTCCAAGGCAAGGCGGGCCATCACCACTAAGGTTCCGCAAAACCTGCACATGTAGGGCGCGCAGTCTGCACAAGGTCGGATTAGAACGTCAGGTAACGCAGGCCACCAAAAAGGATACCAAAATGAAAATGTTTCTAGTGAGGGGTGTGCCGCGTTCGGTTCAGCAAGACGGTTGGTAGGATGTCTGCCGGTGTGCCGCCGCGCGCGCCGGATATCACCGGAGTGTCCGCAATGGGCGACGATGCGCCTCGTGTTGTTATTCTCATTGGTTTGTTGGCTTTTGCTGACGTGCTGTTTTGGCAGGTCTTTCCAGGGGTGTCACTGGCGGTGTTTGGGGCTGCGGTTTTGGGCGCGGCCTGGCTGACATTGGATTGGCCGGTTGAAAACCGCCAAGGCGCTGCTGCGCTCGCCTGCTACGCTTTGGCAATTTCACCTGTTATCGAGCTGGTTCAGCCGATTTCTCTGATGTTCTATCTGATTGGCATGTCCATCGCTCTTGCCTTGCTGTTGTCGCCGTCAAACGCGGTTGGTGGCGCGGTGCGATTTTGGCAGCATGGCCTTACCGCTACCATCTTTGATCTGGCCGCTGTGATGCGGGGGCACAGTGCATTGCCAGCACCGCCTGTAAAACAGGTCGCCCTGATGTGGGGCTTACTGGCGGGGCTGGGCCTGATATTTGCGTCGCTGCTGATCAACGCCAACCCAATGTTAGAAAAATGGGCCACGGAACTGATCGACTTTGGCCCGGCGCCTTTCGACCCCGTCCGGCCCCTATTCTGGGCCGGCATGGCCGTTCTTATTTGGCCGTGCCTAACGCTCACTAGACTGCGCGAACCCATCCGCGCGCCCTTGCAGGTTAAGACGGCGATCCCGGTGCCGTCATTCATCAATGGGGCATCCATCGCACGCTCT